>JBATPX010000020.1:0-4082 GCA_049291695.1 Defluviicoccus sp. | reverse complement strand
ATGGGCGATATGGTCCCGAGGGCAACTTCGGCGATGCAGTCGTATACTCTCGGAAGTTCTTCTTAAGGACCATCCTGCCGTCTGACACCCGGGAGTTGACCTTTCGAAGGAACGCCTAAGACGCGATTTCCACGAAATCCGTTTGATCCCCCTGGCGATGAAACTGAAGACGTGGGCTTCTGCTCAGCCAGTTCGAATGCGCGCGGAGATCGAACGGAAACAGCGAGGAGTGCGAGAGCAGGTGTGATACGTGCAGACCGCGGCCCAAACCGGTAAGCAAGCCCATCAGCAGTAGCTCGGCGGCTTCTCCGCTTACTTTCGCCTGTGCCGGCTGAGGCAGGTATTGCCCGCGAACGCTACCGTCGCTGAGGGCCCCCCATTGAACCATCGAGCGCAGGATCCGCTGCGTTGCGCGCGGAAGTGTCGAGCGGTCTCCCCACGCATCGAGCATCCTGCGAACAATCTGAGACAAGGTTACGTCGCCGTTCATGGTGATCAGCTTTCCGGCGTTCGTGGCAACGTCCACGAAGAACGGATAGGCGGCCATCATCATCGCCCAGTGGATGGGCAAACGCTCGCTTGTCGCAGCGTCGGGGAACAGCTTGAGAGCGCTTTCGCGGATTTTTCGAGCCTCATCGGGAACAGTAAGCCATATGCGGGAGAGAACCGTCAAAGTCTTACCGCGAGCATCGTGGGTTGTATCGCCGGCCACGACGCCGCCCAACAACCGCCAGACATAATCCCGAGCCTCCTGGGCTGACGCGCCAGCGGCAGCTTGACCGGCAATGGCGTCGAGCCAGGAGAGCTCAATCTTTCGATCGAATCCGATATGTCTGCGAGTAACTTCGGTCATGCGCGTTCAACGATCCGAACAAACGGCACGACGACTTCCTCAAGACTGATGCCGCCGTGGGCGACCGTTCGTTTCCCTTCGGCTATGAAGGCCCGACGCTGCGGCGTGATCAAGGCAAGATAGTCGTCCGGCAACCCCGTCGTCGGCCAGGGAACACAGCCCGGATAGAGCGAAGCGACGTCCATCCGCGTGCCGTCGTCGCGAAAAACATGAGCGCGCTCACCGCGCTCGTCCGCGCACAATCCGACGTTGGGCTTGCCGATCCCTTCTCCCTCGATATTCCCGTGGTCGGCCGTCAGATAGACCTCGAAACCCGCCTCGACCAGCATGTCAACGAGGCTCCATAGGGACCCGCGCTGAGCCCAATGCCGCACGCTCGCGTGGAGCCCGTCGGTTCCCGTGACGGTGCCGTGAAGCATCTGGTCAACAGTGCCGACGACGATGCCCGCCACTCGGCACTTTCCGGTCGCGACCCCAGCACGCACGCGTGCGAGGAAGTCATCGTCGTGTTCCTGGCTCTTCTGGCAAACGTACGCGACCTCGTTTCGGCGCAATCCACGATCCTCCCAGAACCGCGACCATAGCTGAGGTTCCTTCTGCGTCGTTCCGATGCTCGTCGCGAAGAAGAAGGGGGGATCGCCCGCGAAGATGGATTGACGCGACACCGCGGTGAGCGTCGGCACCCACGCAAACACAGCGCCGTCTTCGGTTGACCAGCGTCTCGCCGAGAGCCCCTGTCGCGCCACAACCCACTGATCGATGGCAAGGCCGTCGATGACCACCAGCGCACGTCGACCGCCGCCGCCGTCCGCACCGAGACCATGGGCGAGGAAGTGCGGAACCTGGTGGACCATGACCGGGCGCGGCAGATAGGCGAGGCTGTGTAACGAAGCGTAGTGGGCGTCGAGCCAGTCGACGAACGCCTGCTCGATGCGCTCATGAAGCCGGTCGACGCGCTGGGACTGCGTTTCGCCGAGCGCCGATGGCGCAGCCCAACGCAGTGCTACGATCTCCGCCCATCGATACGCGGTCTGCAACCACTTGGTGTGCACCGCTTGCCGGTCGGGAAGGTCTCTCTCCAGGAGCGCAACGAGCTTATCCAGACGTTCGAGGTTGTCCGCGGCGCCAGCGCCGTCGACGCCGGCGGCCATCCAGGTGCCGCGAACCGCTGCCTTGGCCACCGTGGTGGTCGGCGCCAGCATGCCTTCGGTGAAGAGGTTGTCGACGTAGACGCGGACATCGTCGTGGTCGAAGGGGAGATCCGACGGTCCGCCGTATCGGAGATCGTAGGGTTCCGGCGTTTCTCTCAAGCCGCGTTCGCTTGCGATGACCCGTTGCAGGTAGATCGGCCAACGCTCCTGCAGGAACTCGAAGAAGCCGACGCGGCTTCGCACGATTTCATCGAGCGGCCAGTCTCGCCACTGTCCCGTCGCCTGGAGCAGGTGGATCAGCCGATCGTCGAGCGACGATGGAAACACGCGGCCACGATAGTGCCGCCTCAGAAGCATGCGCAGCAGATCGGCGGCACTCTTGATCAACGCCGGGTCGACTTCGAACACGTGCCTCAGCACGAAATCCCGGGTCGCATTCTCACCCAGGCACCCCGGCTGATGCAGGTGCTGGGCCGCGAACAGCGCATCGAGATCGCTGCGATCGAGTTCATCGACGACATGAGGTGCGAGCGTCGGGAACAATTCGGCCAGGCTGAAGGTCAACAACCGGCGGTCGCGCCGCGCCTGGTCGAGGAGATCGAAAGGCAAGCTGGAGGCATCGGCGGTCGATGCGCGCAGCAGCACGACAAGGTTGGTCGTCTCGCCTGCGTCCCAGTGCTGGCGGAAACGCCGCTCGTAGGCGTAGCGAAACGCGACATGGTCCTCGAACGGGACGATCTCGAAGCCGCGCTGGCGAATGCCGTCGACGATCCCTTGCTCGGCGAGCAGCCGGTCGGGATCGGCGACCACGGTCAAGCGCGCCACGGCAGCGATCTCCGGCGTGAACTGCGCGAGGATGGGCTCGCGCCACCCGGAAAGGCCGCTCGGTGCGTTCATTGGCTGGCGCCGTCCTTTCGGATTCGCAGCAGCGTCACCGCGGCCAGATCGGGCAGCGCCGCCTCCCGCGCCGCCAGCTCCGTCTGCCACGCTCGCTCCTCCTCAGCGAGTTGCTTCAGCCGATGCGCCCGCACCTGCGGCAACCCGAGCCGCGCGATCGCGCGCTTGCGCGACGCAAAGCCCAGAATGCCCTTCCGGCGCTCGCGTTCAACACTCTCGCGATGGGAAGCGGCAAGCTCATCGAAGACCGAGGCACCCTGCGCCTCGGCCGCCTGCCGGCATCGTTGGTAGGCGTCGGCGGCATCCGATCCGTCCAGATCGCCGTCGTCACGAGTGATGCCTGCGGGCAAATCGATCAACCGGTCCGAGATCGTCCGCGCCGTCGGCCCCAAGACGCGGCCGTCGTCGCTCACGAACAGCGGGAAGAAGCGCTGTTCACGCCCCGTCGTCGTCTGCAGGCTGACGCGCCATAGCGACCAGAGACCACCGATCTTGTCCGACACATCCGCGATGCCGAGCGCCGGCACCGGCTGGCCCGGAGCGAAGACCGGCAGCTGCGCGGTCAGGCCGCGAACGCGATCATCTTCCAGGGTCAGATGAACGGCGCCGGGACGCTCGCTCTCGTCACGGGCAAAAACGGCGCCGCGCACCTCGTGGCCATCCGACCAGCGCAACGTGTAACCGAGCCGCTCGCGCCGGACGGCCGCACCGCGATCCTCGTGACTGCGCAGGTGCTCAAGCGTCATCCGCTCCGTCCAGTAGGGGATCTGGTGGCCGGCGATCCGCTGCGCCGCGACGGGATCGAGATGTGCCCCACCGCTGAACAGTCGTGAGCCGGCGCGGGCTTCCTCGGCGCGCCGGCGGATCTCCTCCGCCACGGCAATCGCGCGGCTCTCCGCTTCTTCAGGAGACAGGATCGCCTGCGCAAACAGGCTCTCGAACGGCACGCCGCCTTCCTCCGAATCGAGCACGTCGGCGAGCTTGTCGACGCCGAAC
Organism: Defluviicoccus sp.; assembly: GCA_049291695.1. Classification (GTDB taxonomy): domain Bacteria; phylum Pseudomonadota; class Alphaproteobacteria; order Rhodospirillales; family Defluviicoccaceae; genus Defluviicoccus. The sequence goes on along the minus strand of JBATPX010000020.1, from coordinate 185 downwards.
TCCTCCAGGATCCGCTGCAGCTTCTCTTCGAGCACCTCGCGCACGCGCAGCTCGACGGTGGCCGAGTACATCTGGAACCAGGTTGCCGAGACGGGTGAAACACCGCTTGATGCTGGAGCGCGGCGTTATGCCCGCGACGGCGTCGCGTTCTCGTATCAGAACTGCTTCATCGCCGAGGTTGACGG
>JBATPX010000019.1:0-3568 GCA_049291695.1 Defluviicoccus sp. | reverse complement strand
CCGATGGCTCGATCGATGCGGCCGCATCGGACGCGCGCCGGGCGCAGGCGACCGATCCCTCGATGCAGCGCGGCCGGCATAACCCGTCGTTGCGGCCCGTTCCCGAGGCGGCGGTCGGCGCGGTCGCCGAGACCTTGCGCGAGCAGGGGCTGCCGGCACCGCAGGCCGCCGGCGGCATGACGTACCTGCAGGCGCGCACCGCGAACGAGGTGTTGAAGGCGCAGGAACGCAAGATGCGCTTACAAAAACTGCGCGGCGAGCTGGTCGACCGCGCGCGTGCGATAGCGATGGTGTTCCGCCTCGCCCGGCAGGAACGCGAGTCCTTAAGCTGGCTGGCCGGCATGGGTCTCGGCCGGCTGCCTTGGCGGCGGTGCCGCCTGCGCCAAACCAGTTTCAGGGACAACGCCCTTCGGCCGGGTGGGTGGCCGGAATAGCAAAACGGCGGCGCATCCAACGCCGCCGTTTCGTTTCTTGCCCCCGTCCTCAGAGGCATTCGCCGCTTTTTTTCAGGACTTTGTCCCGTGCTCAGACAGGCCTCATGTCAGGGCCTGTTCGAGCACAGCCTTCCGCCAGTATCGCAATCTGCTGGCGTCAGAGGTTCATGACCTTGGCCCACGCATTGACGAAGTCCTGCACGAACTTCCCGCGCGCGTCGTCAGCTGCGTAGACCTCTGCAACAGCGCGAAGCTCGGAGTTCGACCCGAAAATGAGGTCGACGGGGGTGGCTGTCCATGTGAGCTTACCCGTCGCGCGATCATGCCCCTCGTAAAGTCCCTCCGGCTGAGACGACTTCGACCATTTCGTGGACATATCCAGCAGGTTCACGAAGAAGTCGTTGCTCAACATCCCAGGACGGGTGGTGAAGACGCCATGTGCGGATTGGCCGGCATTGGCATTCAGGGCCCGCATGCCGCCGACCAGAACGGTCATTTCAGGAACCGTCAGGGTCAGGAGGTTCGCTCGGTCAACCAGCATTTCCGCCGGCGAGAGACGGTTATTCTTGCCGAAATAGTTGCGGAAGCCGTCCGCTGTCGGTTCGAGAACAGAGAAAGAATTCACATCCGTCTGCGCTTGCGAGGCGTCCGTGCGTCCCGGCGTAAACGGAACCTGCACATCATGCCCGGCCTGCTTGGCGGCCTGCTCAATGGCTGCGGCACCGCCCAGAACGATCAGGTCAGCGAGAGAAACCTTCTTGCCGCGCGTTTGCGCGCCGTTGAAGTCTTTCTGAATGCCCTCCAGGGCCTTCAGAACCTTCGCCACTTCCGCCGGATTGTTGACCTCCCAATCCTTCTGTGGTTCGAGGCGAATCCGTGCCCCGTTGGTCCCACCGCGCATGTCGGAGCCGCGGAAGGTGGCAGCAGAGGCCCAGGCGGTCCTGACCAGTTCGGGAACGGTCAGCCCCGTGGCAAGGATCCTGGACTTCAGCTGAGAGATATCCTCTGCGTTGATCAGAGCATGATCGACGGCCGGTACCGGATCTTGCCAGAGCAGCTCCTCCGCGGGGACCGCCGCTCCGAGATAGCGCGAGCGCGGGCCCATGTCGCGGTGCGTCAGCTTGAACCACGCGCGGGAAAAGGCGTCGGCAAACTCCTCCGGGTTCTTGTGGAAGCGCTCGGCAATCTTGCGATAGCTCGGATCCATCTTCATTGAGAGGTCGGTCGTGAACATGATCGGCGCGTGCCGCTTCGACGGATCATGCGCGTCCATCACCAGATTTGCGGCATTCTTGTCGCTGGGGACCCACTGGATCGCTCCTGCAGGGCTCTTCGTCTGCACCCACTCATACGCGAACAGGTTGTCGAAATATTGTGTCGTCCACGCAATTGGGTTTACGGACCACGCACCTTCCAGGCCGCTCGTGATGGTGTCGGCACCCTTGCCGGTGCCGCACTTGTTTGCCCAGCCGAGAGCTTGCTGCTCAAGGCCGGCGGCTGCGGGCTCAGGGCCCAGGCACTTGGCCGGATCATGGGCACCATGGGCTTTGCCGAACGTGTGTCCGCCGGCGATCAGCGCCACGGTCTCTTCATCGTTCATCGCCATGCGAGCGAACGTCTCGCGAATGTCGCGGGCGGCCGCGATCGGGTCCGGGTTGCCGTTCGGCCCCTCGGGATTCACGTAGATGAGACCCATCTGCACGGCGGCAAGAGGATTCTGAAGGTTGCGGTCGCCGCTGTAGCGCTGATCGGCGAGCCACTTGTTCTCCGGACCCCAGTAGACCATGTCGGCCTCCCAGTCGTCCTCACGCCCACCGGCAAATCCGAAGGTCTTGAAGCCCATGGATTCGAGGGCGACGTTCCCTGACAGGACCATCAGGTCGGCCCATGAAATCTTCCGACCGTATTTCTGCTTTATCGGCCACAACAACCGCCGCGCCTTGTCCAAGCTGACGTTGTCAGGCCAGCTATTCAGCGGCTCGAAGCGCTGTTGACCGCCACCCGCACCGCCACGGCCGTCATGCACACGGTAAGTGCCCGCACTGTGCCACGCCATGCGAATGAAGAGCGGTCCATAGTGACCATAGTCCGCCGGCCACCAGGCCTGTGACGCCGTCATCAACGTCGCGAGGTCTTTCTTAACCGCATTAAGATCGAGAGTCTTGAACTCTTCGGCGTAGTTAGACTTGTCGCCCATTGGATTGGATGCGGGCGAATGCTGGCGAAGTGGTCTGAGGTCCAGCATTTCAGGCCACCAGTCCCGGTTCGACATCGAATTCGCCTGAGCAAGAGCAGGACTTGACACGACCGGCGACATGGCCACTGCGAGCACAGCGATTAAAGATAAAGCGTTCTTGCGCATTTCGTCCCTCTCTCCTGTGGGTAGAAATTGTGCCAGATTCTTACGAAGCTTAGGACCCTAGCCGAAACCGAGCAAAGCTCATTTTTTTCATCACAGCGATCGGAAACGTCGCTTGCCAACCCGGCGAAAACCGAAAGGCGTCCGTCCGGTAGCCGGAACTGCACATCGGCGTGGGGTTAATGGCGCCGATCACGGCGGCAAAGCAGTGGCATGCCGGTTCCTACAGGCGCAAATAATGACGTCGGTCGACACGCCGGCAATAGACACTGGAAGCTCCGCAAAGGCTCTTGAGGGCCTCGCTGATGCGCCCTCGCCCAGCCTGCGTCAGCGAACGGGCTTCTTCAAATATCCGCCTCGCCATAGCTATGCACCTCGCCACCTGACTGGCCGGCGTAACATCGACGGCACGCTCGATGTCAGCTGGAACCGCCGCGTCCACTACGGCGGCCTGTAGTGCGGCAGCGGCCGGGACGCCCAAAACCCGGCGCAGCCTCGCCAGCTTCCGCAAGGGCTGATAGGACACTCAAGCACATGAACCTTCTTGATCGCGCCATCGGCCTGGTGGCGCCGGGAGCCCGTTTGCGCCGGGCGCAGGCGCGGGCGGCGATCGCGATGCTCGCCCGCTCTTACGAGGGTGCGCGCATCGGCCGGCGCACCGAGGGCTGGGTGGTCGCCGGCACCAGCGCCAACGCCGAGATCGGCACCGCGCTCGTGCGTTTGCGCGATCGAACGCGCGATCTGGTGCGCAACAATCCTTATGCCGCCAAGGCTG
>JBATPX010000018.1:0-10769 GCA_049291695.1 Defluviicoccus sp. | reverse complement strand
TCGCCGACCATCGAGACCTCGTCGAGGACGATCAGCCTGGCGTCTCGCACCATCGACTGCTCGTTGAGGACGAAGCGCGGCTTGTGAATGTCGTCCAGGCGGATCTCGAGGCTGCGCAGCCGCGACTCCTCGAGGAAGCGTTCGCGTTGCGCCAGTTTCGGCAGCTTCGCCTTGATCTCGGCGATGTCCTTCTTGACCTTATCGATTTCCGCCTGCGTTGCCTCGGAGACGCGGTAGATGAGACTGTGAATGGTCGACGCCGGCGTGCCCTTACGGCTCATGACGAGCGCAGCTTTTCCCGTAAAGGCTGCATACAGCACGCCGCCGGTTGCAGGCGATGTCTCGTCCGTGGGCCGTGAAATGGTCTCTAGGCCCAGTTCGGCGATGGCGTATTTCGTGATGGTGGTCTTGCCGCTACCGGCGTACCCAAACACCCGAAACACCTGCTGTTCCTCGGTTCGACCGAGAAACCAGTCCTTGATGTCGCGGATGGCGCGCGCCTGAAGATCTGATGGTGTAAATTCGGTCATGGGCAGCCTCGCGGCATCAAGGGTTGTGAGCTGGCCGGATGGCGGGCGGCGAACTCACTCCAGGCGGTTAACCGACGCTTGATCAGGTCGAGGTCGGCCGGCTCAAAACCCTCCGACGGATGGCGAACGCCGGCGGCGAAGATGGCGGTGGCCTCGACCAGCATCGTCTCAGCGTCGCCGACAACAACGATCACCGAGATCTTGCCGCCGCGGCTCAATCGCTCGTAGAGCAGCCGTTGTCCGGTCGGCAGATCCCGCGGCTCGCTCTTCCATTCCATGAGCAGCGCGTTGCCGCCGATCTCGACAATGCCGTCGACATCGCCGAAGTTGATCCGTCCGGGGAAGCAGTCGGCGAACAGCTCGATCTTCGGCCGCCGCTTGAGGTTGAAGCAGCCTTGGGCCGCGCAATCCCAGCGCAGCGGGTTGTAGCCGGGCGCCGCCGTCATCGGATGAACCCGAAGCTGGCGAACGAGGCGCGAAACCGCTCGAGGCCGGGGCCGAAGTAGAAGAACGCCTGGCCTTGGGTGGGGGCGGCGATCTCACCGGAAGCACCGACGAAGCGGATCCGGCCGCGGGTGAAGCAGAGCGCGGCACACTGTCCGGCCGCCGCATGGAACCAGCCGGTGTCGGTATAGTTGTGGGTAAGCAGGATCGCCTCGGTCGCCCGGCCGGCGGAAATCTCAGCCAGCAGCTTGTCGATGAACCGCGCGATGTCCGGCTGAGCGTACGGCGGGTTGAGCCAGATCCGCCCGTGCCAATCTTGCTTGAGACCATCGTCGTCGCGGGTGAAGAAGCGGGCGGCGCGGATGGTTGCTTGTGCGGCCGGGGCGCTTGCCGGATCGATGTCGATGGCGCCTAAGCACGCGCGCGCCGCCTCGACGTACGGTGCCGGCGTGTACCACTCGTTCTCGCCGGTGAACCGGGCGCGGAAGTGGCCGCCCTTGACCGCGCGCTGGACGTCGGCATTGGTGGGCGAGCGGCCTTCGTCGAGAGCGGCCTGAGCGGCAGCTTCGACGACCGCCTCGCCGCCAGCGTCATAGACTTCGCTCCATTCGGCGAAGCGCTGCTTTGAGATGCCGATCTCATCGAGGGTCGCCGGATCAGTGCCCGGAGTGCGGGGACTGATCCCGCCCTCGGAGGCCCCGCGATCAAGGTCCGGAGTGCGGACCTTGATCTCGCTCTTACGAACCCCGCCGTGCCGGGCCAGTTCGCCTCGTTCTTGTGCCGCCCTGACTTCCTCGACAAGTCGCATCTCGGCGTACTTGATGATGAGGAAGCAGTCGGCCTGGGCCTCGCGTGTCGCCTCGGTCACCCGGGTGTATTCGAGCATAGCCTTGGCGGCGGCTCGCACTTCCAGCACTTCGGCAGAAGTGCGCGCTTCCGCGAGCCGGGCGCGGGCGCGGTCGATGAGCGCTGGAAGGTTGGTACTGCCAGGATCGGCTGCCCTCGGCAGCTGCGCCACCTCACCCACCGATGATCTCCTCGCCGGGAGATGGAGACGTGACGGGCGTCTTCGATATGACGGTTGCGCTGACGTCTTGCGGCGCTCTTACGATCCGGGTCGGCTTTTTGCGCCCCTTCGGGCGTGCCAACTCACCTCTCTCCATCATCGCATCGACCTCGTCCGCCAAACGGATTTCGGCGCGCTTGATGAGGAGGAGGCAATCAGCCTGGGTTTCGTTTCGTGCCTTGGTCGCGCGGGCGTAGTGCCTCGCGGCCATGGCGAGAGCCCTTGCATCCAGCAATTCGGGCAATGTTCTGGCCAGGGCCAGCCGATTACGGGCCCGGTCGATGAGTGCCGGCAGCGAGCACGCGGCACCGTTGACGATCGGTGTCGCCGGAACAGGAAGGGAGATGATGGTCATGATGAAGGCTCACAGCAGTTGTGGGCCTTCGGCTTCGGTCACTGCAGAGTGTACTGAATCCGAACCCGTAATACAAGATGTTGCGATATGCCTCCGACGCGGTTCGGAACCGAGAGCGAAGTCGTCGCCAAAAGCGAACTTAGTTCGGTTTTGCGATCCGGCGCTGGCACGGTTCGGTGCCGAGAGCGAGGCCGCTTGCGCCGGGGAGATTTGTCTCATTATGGGACAGATGGGGCTGCCGCGCGTACTATCGCGTAGCGCGCGTGGGTTCCACTTGCCAAATTAACGTATTCGGACATATTCAGGATGATCGTACAAAATACTCAACAGTATCATAGTGTTAAAGCTGAGAAACGAGCACCTGCTCAGCGTGTGGGTTCCACTTCTCATGCAACCTACCAACAAAGTGGAACCCAGAAAAAACCATTCATCACAGCATGTTAGGGGGGTGGGTTCCACTGGGTTCCACCTGTTCCACTGGTTTCGAAACCCTCCGTAAGGAAAATGTGTCTGAGGCATGCCGAGAGGTATTTTTCCCAGGGAAAGGTTTTGGAAACGGGCCGAAGGTGGAACCCAGTGGAACCCAGCCCATAACCATCTGAAATAAGTAAAGTTTTCTGAGTTCCACCGTGCCGGAGAGGTGGAACCCAGGTGGAACCCAGGTGGAACCCAACGCCCGCAACAAGAAAGGGCGCCGACGTGGCGCCCTGATGACGTGAAACGAGGCCGGCGACCGCTAGCGCCGATACCGCCACTCGCGAGCGTCTTCCGCCCGCAATCCGATCCTGGCGTAGTACCGTTTCCATCCCTTGGACTTGAAAAACGCCCCCACCCGCATCTGATCGTTGCGCGTCCACTTGCCCGGCTCGATGCCGATCGCCTGGTGCAGGATCTCACCCACCGAGACGTCGACCACGGGGGTGCTGCGTTCGGCCTCCACCGTCTGCCAGTCGTCGAAGCCACCGTAGCCGCGGTTGACCTGGCGCTTCTCGAACACCAGCCAGCGTTCGATCAGGGAATGCCAGGCGTCGGGTTCGACACGCGCCTCCTGCTCGGCATTGGCGGCGGCGATCAGATCGTGATCGTCGATCCACCAGATCGCGCCCTGGCGGTAACGCACGACTGCCTCTGCCCACAGCTGATCACGATCGCGCCGGAGCGCGTCGAGATCGATCCGGCCGCAGCGCACCGGCCAGAAACGGCGGTTGCCGGTTTCGTCGCGCAGGTAGGTGTCATGATTGACGCTGCCGGCGAACACGCACTGCCGGGGAACATCGACGACGTAGCGGTCGTAGGGCGGCCGGTAGCGGTCGACGGTGCGCGACAGGAACGCCTTGATGCGCGAGACTTCGGCGCGGCCGATGGCGTCGAGCTCGGCGATCTCGATGATCCACACACCGCGCATCTGCAGGGCCGCGTCCTTGGAGCCGAGCTCAGCGAGTTCGTCGGTGAACCAGCCATCGCCGGCGAGGGTGGCGAGCGCGCTCGACTTCTTCGCCCCTTGCGGGCCTTCGAGGATCAGCATGTGATCGGCCTTGGCGCCCGGCTGCATGATGCGGGCGACGGCGCCGATCATCCACGACGCGCCGAAGCTGCGGTTGAGCGGGGTGTCCTCGGCGCCCAAGTGGGTGATGGTCCAGGCTTCGAGGCGCGGCGTGCCGTCCCACTGCAGGCGGTTCAGGTACTCCCGCACCGGATGGACGCGGATGTCGCGCGCAACAGCGCCGACGCTGCGGCTCGCCGCTGCAGGTAGGTCTCCGCCGCAGTGCCGGCCAGCGGCTGGCAGCCGGCGAGGATGCGCGCGATCTCCAGACTGTGATCGGGCTTCGGCGGCACGGAACGCGGCGGCGGGGCCGGCCGGTCCATCCGCGCCCACCGCGCCGCTTCCTCGAACAGCGCCGCGCCGCTTGTCCCCGTGCCGTGATAGACCATGTCGATCGGCCCGGCGCTCTCACCGGTGGCGTAATCGAAGCCCCAGCCGGCAAACCGGCCCTCGAGGTGAATGACACACGAGCCCTCGTTGCGCGGCGGCCGGCCACTGCCGCATGGTGGCCATCCCGACGCTAGCGGAGGAGGATGCCGAGGGCCCAAACTGCGAGCGCGCGAGTCTGGTGGCTGAGCGCGAGCCTTGCCAAGCCGCACCTGCTCCCGGAGCGGCCCTCGTTCCGGCAACTGCCTGTTGTCTCCCCCGAACTGCGAACTGGCCCGAACTGCCGTGGTACGGAGCACGGATGCCCGGTGATGTCAGAGGCGTGAGCCGCGAATCTCCCCCTAGGCAATCACCGGGATTCGATACATAATTAATAGTTGATAGAATCTCGGCCTAGGGAGTACGGGAAATGCCTCAGATATGTGTCGGAACAGCGGCTGCTGACAATTTATGCGCTTGCGCCGATAAGTCGATCGACTATGTCGATATAATCTACGGCCTCGCAGGGGATGACACGCTCGCCGGCGGCTGGGGAGCCGATATTCTCGACGGCGGCGCGGGTGGCGAGTCCATCGGCGACACCGTCGACTACTGCTGTATCAATCCGACCACACTCAGCGTCTTCGGCCCCGGCTTCCAGGGCGTGATGGTGCGGCTCGACCTCGGCTGGGCCATCGACCGGTATAACCTCACCGACACCGTGTTTAACTTCGAGAACATCATCGGCAGCTGCAATCCGAACTGGACCGACGTTCTCATCGGCGATGGGCAGAACAACCGGATCTGGGGTCGTCAGGGTCCGGACAGCATCGGTGGGCTGAACGGCAACGACTGGCTCTGGGGCGAGAACGGAAAAGACACCCTCGACGGTGGCATCGGCAACGACACCCTCTGGGGTGGCAACGGCGTCGACCTGCTCTATGGCGGGAACGGCAAAGACGAACTCTGGGGTGAGAACCATAACGACATCCTCTCGGGCGGCATCGGCAATGACAGCCTTTGGGGTGGCGGTGGTAACGACGTCCTCGCCGGCGGCAACGGCAAAGACGAACTCCGGGGTGAAGTAGGCGATGATGTCTTCGACTACAACAGCACGAGTGAGTCGCTGCCTAGTAGCCGCGACGTGATCGGAGACTTCTCCTCGCCCTCTGGGAGTCCTGAGCGGATCGACCTGTTTGACATCGACGCAAAGCCTGCGACTACCGTAAACGACGCGTTCACCTTCATCGGGACGGCAGGCTTTTCTTTGCCCGGCGAAGTGCGTTATGATCCTCCTTCTAATGGTGTTTCGCCTACGGTAATTCAAGTGAACACCGCTGGCACCGGCGGTGCCGAGATGGAGATCGAGCTCACGGGAAATATCGCCCTGGACGGGGGCGACTTTATCCTGTGAGGGTTCACTGACGGGTGGGGCCGGCAACAGCCCCGCCGTTTTTCTGCGCTGAGGCTCGCCTAGAACGTTATTAAAGCGGAATGCTACTTGTGTACAAGGCGAAAGCGTGCCATAATTCCACCACATTTGGGGAGGGGGTGAGACCCAGCGCGGGTTAGCGCCGAGGCTCACTGGCGATCGCGTGTCTCCCCAGGAATGGCCGGCAAGCCGGCCGCGGGGCGCTGAGCCGCAGCGGCAAGGGTGATGTCCTGCCGCGCGGGCCGATCGGGGTGGGGAGAAGGGCCATGGGTGCAAGGCGCCGGCACGGTCCGGCCAAGCGCCCGTTCCTTGCGGCGACTGCTGCCACCGGGAGCGCAGCGGAAGGTCTGTGCCCCATCGTGCACCGGGAGAGCTCCCCCTTCGGCCATCAACCGCAACCGCACCAACCCACCCGCGCGCCGCCCAGTGCGGTGCCCACGTGTTTTCACTCAAAGAGTGACGTGCGTTCAACGCAACAATCACCATGACGATCTTGGCGTGATCGGCAAAAGCTGAGTCTTGCCAGGATAGGGAGGAGGAAAATGGGATTCTCAGTAGTTGGAAACAAGGTGTACGGAACTACCGCATCAGACAGCCTTTGGGGAACGCTGGGTACAGACGTCTTCGTGTCCAGCGACAACGGTTCGACGACCCCGGACGTCTACCAGCCGCTGATTCCAGACAGCAATCCGGGCGGTGACTGGGCTGATTACAAGGTCGCGGCAGCGAACCACGGCATATACGTCGATCTGCTAACACACTGGGCCGTTACGATTAGCGGAACGCCTTATGTGGGTCAGGGCGTGGCTTACGATGATGGAATTGGAACGTTGCCAGCGAAGCCCTACGACGACGTCTTTGCCTTTGGGGGGTACACGAGCGCGATCGAAAACGTCAACGGCACGCGTTTCGCGGACAGGATCTACGGTGACACCGACCACAACATCTTCAACGGCAACGCCGGTGCCGACACCCTGGAGGGCCGCGACGGCAACGACAGCATCCAGGGCGATGGCGGCAACGACTCCATCGACGGCGGCAACCAGAATGACTCGCTGTTGGGTGACGCCGGCAACGATACGATCATCGGCAATCAGGGCTTCGACACCATTTATGGCGGCGCAGGCCAGGACTTCATCAAGGGCGGCCATGATGGCGACACCATCGACGGCGGGGGTGGAAACGACACTATCTATGCTGATTGGATCGGTGGCTCGGCGACAAATCAGGGGAAAGACCTCGTTTACGCCGGAGCAGGCAACGATACCGTGTACGGGGACGCACCGTTGTATCAGGTCTGGGGGAACTTGCCGGACACCTTGTACGGTGAGGCCGGCAAGGACCTCTTGAAGGGTCTGCATGGCGACGACAGCCTTCACGGCGGCAACGGCAACGACACGCTTGAGGGCGGTCTCGACAACGACAGGCTTTTTGGTAACGCCGGTAACGATAGCCTCGTTGGTGGTGGCGGGGCGGATACTCTTGATGGAGGGCCCGGCAACGACACCCTGATCGGCGATGGCGCGGACGACGGTCCGGACATCTTCACCATCAACTTGGCGGATGTACCGGCCCTGCCGCAGGGCAGCCAGCGGCCGATCGACAAGATCTTCGATTTCGAGGGCGCCGGCGGCATTCAGCCGGGGACCAACGACACGATCGTTCTTCACTCGATTGCCGGCACGGGCGTCACCCTGGTGCCGACCACGCCGTCGGTCAACGTCGCCGGCTACTTCGCCTGGAGCGTTGCCGACAACTCGAACCCGACCAACATCATCCAGACCCTGGAGGTGTTCTCGGTCAACGGCCTGGCGCCGATCATCGGCCTGGACATCCTCATCGTCTGACCGCAAAGACGCAGACGCGGGCTCTCGCGTCCCGGGGGCGCTGCTTCGGCAGCGCCCTCAGCCTGCCTCAGCCTGCCTGGAGGGGGACAATCCGGGCCCGACGGGCGCGGAGGACGAAGACCGGCTGGCCCACCTTCAGTTGTAACGGCTTTAATTGCGCGCGGGCGATCTCGGCTTCGATGAGGCGGCTCTCCGGGCTGGTCGCAAGCTCCACCTTAACCCGAACTTCCTTTGGGTTTGGGGCGCAAGCGATTGATGCGGTTTGATACCGGCTCGGCGGGGAGGTGCTGGGTAGGGGCCTCAGCCGATGCCGAGCAGATCGAGGGCCTTCTGTTGGAGCGGGGTGGGGCGAGTGTAGAGGATAAGCGGGGCGGCCGGGGCAAGGGGCTGCGACCAACGGGGCGGCGTCGCAAACTGAGCCGCCCCGGTCGTCTTGTTGATTTTGGCGAGCAGGGCACCGAGATCCGGCGGCTCGGTCACCTCGAGGCGGCCGGAACGGTCCTTCGCCGGCAGGCCGTACGGATTGCCGGAGCGGCAGACGAGACGGCGCTCGCTGGCGGTCTCATCGAGGACGTAAGCTCCCGCGGCGTCGCAGCTGAACAGGTGCATGGAGATCACCTGGTCGACGATGCCGGGCAGCTCGCGGCCGGCCTTGGAGCCCTCCATCTGCGGCTGCCAAATGGTGGCGTTGAGCTCATCGGTGACCTTTTCCAGCACGCCGACGAAGATCACCGTCTTGCCCGGGGCGTGCTGCAGATGCTTCAAGGCCTGGATCACCTCGCGGCCGAGCAGGCCATAGGCGCCGCGCACGTCCGGCCGGCCGGTGCGTTCGGAGAACGCCTCCGGCTGCTGTTTCGCGAACGCCATCGCTTGGCGGCTGAGGTCGGTGATGGAGTCGACGAAGACGATCGGCTTTGAGGCCAGGAACTCCTCGAGGCCTGAGCCGGCGTAAACCTTGCGCGCGTGCTGAAGGTGCCGCTCGCTGTAGTAGGTGTGGGCAGCCGGATCGGCGCCGCCGATCAGCACCGCGAGATCGCGGAAATCGGTGAAGCTGCGCACCGGAATGCTGGCGCCGGCCCAGTCCTGCACCGATTTCATGCCGGCCTCGAGATCGAGGCAGACGGTCTTCGACGCCGGCAGCGTCTTCAAGAGCGTCGTCTTGCCGACACCGGGCACGCCGAAGATGGCGAGCGAGGTCTTGTTGTGGGCCGCCGATAGTCGCTCCTCGGCGGTAACAATGCGCAATCGCTGCATGGGATGGGTCCTTATTCTATAGCGATATTCTATAGCGATCGGGTTCGAGCGGTACGGCGGGGCGTTGACCGGGTGCCGAAGGCAAACCCTGCCCGCCCACTGAGGGCTGAGGGCCGCCCCGCCGCTTGTCTTCAGCGGTGATCCTCCATGAGGCTGAGAGTGAAAGTCGGCCTGGCCGTGCGCACCGTGCGTGCGGGCGCGAACGCTTCGCGGATGCGGGCCGGCCAGGCGGCAAACTTGCGTTCCGGCACCCGGTAGCTGATCTCGACATACTCGGCCGGATCGTCACCGGCGGCACGAATGCGCTCGATCAGCGTTGCGAGCTGCGCCTGATCCCAGTCGGCCTTTTTCGGCAGATCAGCGACGACCGTGACGTCGTCATCGGCGAAGCGGACGGTGCCGGTATCCTTGCCCTGCTCGCGGCGTAAGCGTGCGGCGCGGTCGGCGTAGCGGAGCGCGATGGCGCCATCGAGCCACTCCTTCAGCGTCTTCGCCGTGGCCAGCGCCGTCTCGGCGTCTTCCTGCAGGAGCGCCAGGTGCGCCGCCGGCAGCGCCGCGATCTCCCCTATCGGCATGCTGCGGATGTCCTCAAGGGACGGGTAATTGCGGGCTGACGGCATCAGACGGGCTCCTTTGGCAGCGGTGGTTCGGGGTGGAGATGCGGCGCCGGCGGTCATGGAGCTTTCTCCGCCAGCTGCGGCGCCACAAAAGCGGTGATCGCCGCGGCCATCTGGCCGCTCATCTGCCGTGCCATCGCCCACTTGCGGGCAACCGGCGGCAGCGGCGCGTGCTCGCAACCGTGAAGCATGATCATCGCATCGGTCAGCGCTCGCATGAGCTGATCGGCCGCCTCGATCAGCTCCGGCGCCTCGTGCTCGGCGGAACTGAGCCGGCCGAGGGTGGCGTGGTGCTGTTGGATCTCGGTCGCGAGGCGCTGTTCGGCCTCGAGATGCCGCTGCGCCTTTTCCTCGGCTGCCTGCGCACGCCGCTCGATCTCGGCCAGCTCGCCGCGGCGGCGGGCGAGCGCTTCCTCGGCGAGCGCCTCGGCCTTGAGCGCTGCGGCCTGTTCAGCCTCCTCGCGCGCCTGACGCACAGCGTCGTCGGCGGCGGTGCGGGCTTTCACGGCTTTGGCCCTGGCACTCTCGACGTCGCGCCTGGCCTGTTCGACCACGGCGCGCATCGCCGCGCGCTCGCCCGCCATCTGCAGTGACATCTCCTCCGCCGCCCTCGCTTCGCGCTTCAGGCGCTCGACCTCGGCAACGGTGATCTTTTCGCCCGCGGTTGCGCGGGTCTCGACTTCGACGCGCACCGGCTCCGGCGTCGACGGCGCGGCAATGGCGTAGAGCACCGACGGAGCGACGTTTGTAAAATTTACAAACCGATCACCCAGATTCTCCGCCGCCTGCATCATGTTGTACGCCGTCCCAGGGCTCATGCTGAACTCGGCGAGGAGCCAGGCGCCGAACCGTCCCTTCATCTCCGGGAGGTCGCGAACCTTGATCAGATCTCGGCCGTTCTCGATGATCGCGAGCGCGGTACGGGTGCGGATGCGGTCGGCGACGGTGCGCACTTCCGCCGCGCATTCGGCCGGCAGGGCTGCGTAATCGAAGGTGCCGGCTGCGGGCGTCCCGCTGTCGAGCGGGGTAACCTCGCCCGGCGTGCGGACGTTTAAGTCCGGATCCATGGCGGCACGTTGCGTCTGACTGAGGGTGACACGATCCATCATCGGCCTGTGCTCCTTTCGGCACGTCCTGGCTCCTCGCTTTCGTCGTTGATCGGGTGCGGCCGGGCCCCGACGCCGCCTCGGAGCCTTGCGGTCGGGGTATTCGCCTTTCGGCTGTTGCATTTCCCCGAAGACCCGGCCGCTGATGTCATGGCTCGGTGCCGTTCGCTGCCACCGGCATCGCGCTGATGCAAACCTGCGGGATGAGC
>JBATPX010000017.1:0-15342 GCA_049291695.1 Defluviicoccus sp. | reverse complement strand
TTTCCTCCGCTGCAGCTGATTTGACCCATGGCCGATCGATCGCTTGCCATCCGCCTGGCCGTCGTCGACGGCGGCAAGGTCAAGGCCGAATTGCGTGACGTCGGCGATGCCGGCAGCCGGTCCTTGAAGCGCATCGAGGACGCGGCCCGGCCGGCTTCGCGCGCGCTGCAGGCCTTGGACGGTGTCGCGGGCGAGGTGCGCGGCAACCTTGAGAGCATGGCCTCCCGACTAGGGCCCCTGGGCGCTGGCTTGTCGCGCATTGGCCCGGTTGGTCTGGCCGCGGCAGCGGCGATTGCCGGTGGAGTGCGCCGATCGCGGAGCGATCTGATCATAGCGCCACCGCGACACGCCGCATAATGCTGAACACAAACACCGAGACAGTGGCGGCCAATGTCGCTGATCGAGCCGAATACGAACGTCGCGGTCGGGTTCGCTGCTGCCGCCGAGACGGGCCAGCAGGCGCGGGCTGGACAAAGCGAGACCGGCGGCTATCCGAAGCGCAGGCTTGGCGGGTTGGCAAGGCTGGCCGCCGTGTGGGATACTCGTTTAAGTGCCGCGCTGCACGCGCCCCGCCGCTCGGGCCGGCCGGGGCGATGGCGGCGCTTGACGACATTGCAGGCGGTTGTCTTGGCATGTATCATGACATTTCAATTGGTTATGTGGTTCGAAGCAGCCGCAGATGACGAAATCCTGACGACACCATGACGACAGTCCCGACCACACGCTGACGACAGCCGTGACGACACCGACGCCTCTGCCGATGCTGGCAGCCCTGCTTGCCGGCCTTCTGGTCGCAGCGCTTCCCGCCGCCCGCGCCATCGCCGAGGACGGCGACGCGGCGGAACCGCAGGTGCTGCTGCTGCCTTTCCCCTTCTACAACGAGAACTTCGGTGCCGCGGTCGGCGCCGTCTACGGCCTCAACGCCTTTCCGGAGCCACAGTCGCGGGTCGTCGCGACCGCCTTCGGCGGCACGCATGGCGCCGGCATGGTCTTTTTGGCCGGACAGGATCTGCGCTTGCCGGTTTTGGACCGGCTGTTTATCGACCCGATCTTTTCCTTCGGCTACTTTCAGGACACGCGAAGCTTTATCGACGGCAACCCGCGCTTCCCGGGCCAGCAGGCCGGCAGCAACCAATCCAATGAGGACAACTATATCAGCGGCAGCGGTCTTGATTACTTCGCGCGCAGCCGCTTCAAATACCTGCTGCCGGTCGGCCACGGCGCCGAACAGATCATTCCCGACTACGAGCTTGATCGCGGCATTCTCGTTGGCGGGGCAACGGGCGCGTCGTCGCTCAACCCGCTGGCCAGCGGTCGCACCTTCGCCTCGGTGCGCCCCTTCTATCGCAATCAGCAGATCGACACCGAGGACATCGACGAGGATGAATTCAGCACCAACGGCCTCGACGTCGCGATCTTCTGGGACAACCGGGATTTCCCGCAGAACCCCTCACAAGGGCAAGGCGTGCGCTTCGAATGGTCGCGCGACTTCGGCCTGTTCGACAGCAATGAGTCGTGGACGGCGCTGGAAGGCGAGGTCGACCAGTATATCGACTTAGGCGCCACCGACGGCTGGCGCCAGCGGGTACTCGCGCTTGACGCCTGGACCGCCTATTCGCCCAGTTGGCGGACGCGGCCGTCCGGCACGATCGACAATCGCCCGCCGTCGTATACCGGCGCCAACCTCGGCGGTCTGTGGCGGATGCGTGGCTTTCCCTCGCAGCGATTCAGTGACGCTGCCGCCCTCTACTACTGCGCCGAGCTGCGGCTGATCCCCGATTGGAACCCGTTCGAGGCTTGGCCGTGGCTTCAAAGCATCGTCGGCGTCGACTGGCTGCAAGTCGTGCCGTTTGTCGAGCTGGGCCGGGTCGCGCCGGACTATGACGTCGCCGACCTCCATTCCAGCATGAAATGGGACGCCGGCATCGGCATCCGTCTGTTCGCCAAAGGCTTCGTCATACGCGCCGATGCCGCTACGTCGGATGAGGGTTTCGGCATCCAGATGATGATCAGTCAGCCGTTCCAATTTTGATTGCGGCGCCTGCCGGCGCTGGTTGCGCATTGAACGAACCCGCTGACGCGGGAGTTGGAGAGGGCTTTGCCGGAGGAGGTCCCTGTCTGAGGAGCCCTCGACCCGCGGCTTCGTTCAATCAGGCTTCTGTGCAGTCCCAGCCAGCGGTGCGGCTTGATCTTCCGTGCGCGTCATCCGGGATCGCACAGAACCCTCAGGCATTCCGACGATCGCGACCAGCCATTCCGGGAGATCGCGACCAGTGTGGCGCGGGTGGTGGTGGCGCCGTTGGACGTTGATGGTGATGTCAGTCTCCGGTGGCTTGGTCAAGCACGGCCGGTGAGTTGGGCCGGGCGATCATTTTCGCCGATTGCCCTCGCACGTCTGATCCTGTCCGATTGTTAAGAATCCCCACAGTCGGAATTCATCGGGGGTTGCTAACTCCACTCAACCCGGTGGTGAGCGAGCCGCCGCACCCTTCAGCAGAATGGAGCATTCGAGATGAGTTGTGTCATACACGTGAGACCGGATGGAACGGCCGAGCCGCCGGTATCATCGGTGGCGCCCATCGCAAGGCGGAGGCGTGTGCCCATCATTACGGCAACGACCGCCGCAGCTTTGTTGATGACGTCGGCCGCGTTCGCCAAGGGCGCTCCCGACGACATCGCCGACCTTGCGCAAAAGGTGACACCGGCGGTGGTCAACGTCTCGGTCAAGCGCTCGGCCGCGCCAGTCCACATGATGGGCGGAGCCCCGGACATGTCGCAGGTGCCGGAAGGATCGCCGTTCGAGGACTTGTTCAAGCGGTTTTTTGGTGAGCGTCACCCCGGCTTCGGCAACCGCGAGGGGCCAGGCTCCGGGAATAGCCGCCCGATGGCGGTTGGCTCTGGGTTCGTCATCGATCAGCAGGGTTACGTGGTCACCAACAACCACGTGATCGATGACGCCGACGCGATCAAGGTGGTCATCGACGACGAGAGTTACCCGGCCAAGGTGATCGGCCGCGACGAGAAAACCGATCTCGCCCTCTTGAAAGTCGAAGCGGGCAAGCCGTTGCCTCACGTCGAGTTCGGCGATTCCGACCGGGTCCGGCCCGGAGACTGGATCATGGCCGTCGGCAATCCATTCGGTCTCGGCGGCACCGTCACCGCGGGCATCGTGTCGGCGCGTGGCCGCGATCTCCCCGAAAGCTCGTTGGTCGATTTCCTACAGATTGACGCTCCCATCAACAGCGGCAATTCTGGCGGTCCAACCTTCAGTGCGGACGGCAAAGTCATCGGCGTCAATACCGCCATCTTTTCGCCGAACGGCGGCAACGTTGGAATCGGGTTCGCGATTCCGTCGAACCTTGCGGCGCAGGTAATCGCCGATTTGCGCGACGACGGTCAGGTGAACCGCGGCTGGCTTGGTGTTCAGATCCAGTTGGTTACCGAGGAACTGGCCGAAGCATTCAAGCTCGATGGCGCCAAGGGTGCCCTGGTCTCGTCGGTCGTCAACGGCACGCCTGCCCAGTCTGCTGGGCTGAGGGAGGGTGACATCATCCTTGAGTGGAACGGAAAGACCGTCGAGAGATTCAAAGACCTGCCCCGCCTCGTGGCCGCATCACCCGTCGGCAGCGCGGTCAAAATGACGGTCTGGCGTGACCAGACAGAACGGTCGTTGAGCGTGAAACTGGCAGCGCTCCCATCGGATGAGAAGCGCACCGCGAACGCCGGTCACGACCAGGCAGAGCAGGGAGCCATGGTTCCTGACACCGGGCTCACCGTGACCGACCTGACGCCGGAGGTTCGTCAGCGCTATGACATCCCTCAAGACGTCGATGGCGTGCTGATTGTCGCTGTGGACCCTGCGAGCATTGCCGCCCGCGAGGGGCTGCGGCCGGGTGACGTGATCACCAGCGTCGCTCTGGAAGCCGTGAAATCGACGAAAGAGATCCTCAAGGTCGTCAAAGACAGCCGCGGCGGCGGGCGATCGGTCGTGACGTTCAAGGTCGCCGGCCAAAACGGCGAGCGGTTCGTCGCCCTTCGCATCGCCTGAGCCGAAGCGACCAAGCTGTTGGCCCATCGTGGAGTTGGGCCACCGGGACCCCCTCCTGCGCCCCATCGTTCCCCCCGCGAGTGGCCGGGGGTCCCGGAATTATTCGGTGACCATCGCGAGTCGTCGTGTGCTCAACAGGAGCCGACCGCATGGGTATAATCAGCGAAACATCGGGCGGCGGCCAGCGGCCTCGCCAAAGCATGGACGTGGAACGCTAGATGCGGATCCTGGTGATTGAAGACGACACGGAAATGGCGGGCTATATCGCCAAGGGCCTGCGCCAGGCCGGCTATTTCGTTGATGTGGTCGAGGAGGGAAGCGACGGGCTGTTTCAGGCCATTCGCGAACCGTATGACCTTGCGATCGTCGATCGGATGCTTCCCGGTCTTGACGGACTGTCCGTGGTTAAGGCGCTGAGAAGCGCAGGCAAACAAACGCCTGTTTTGTTCTTGAGTGCGATGGGAGAGGTCAAGGATCGGGTTGACGGGTTGCGCGGCGGCGGCGACGATTATCTTGTCAAGCCGTTTGCCTTCTCGGAACTTCTCGCCCGGGTCGAGGGGTTGCTGCGCCGTCCGGCGGCAAGCCGGACGGGCACCATCTTGCGTGTGGTCGACTTGGAGCTGGATCTCCGCTCGCACCGGGTTGCGCGCAATGGTGAGCCGATCGATCTCAAGCCGCGGGAATTCAAGCTCTTGCAATACCTGATGGAACACCAGGGGCAGGTAGTAACCCGAACGATGATGCTGGAGCACGTCTGGGATTGTCACTTCGATTTGCAGACCAATGTTATCGATGTCCACGTGAGCCGGCTACGACGCAAGATCGACACCGACGGCCGTCCGCCGCTGCTCCACACCGTCCGCGGCATTGGGTATTGTCTCCGTGCGTCGTTTTAGGCTCCTGCAGTCGCGCACATTTCGCTTGACGCTTGTTTACCTATGCCTGTTCAGTGCGTCTGTTCTTGTTCTGTTTGGAGCCATCTACTGGATGGCGACCGGCGCCGTGTCGCGCCAGATCGACGCGACGATCGACGCCGAGATCCGTGGGCTTGCCGAGCAATATTCCCAGCGTGGGACGGGTGGACTGATCGATATCCTGAGCGGCAGGATGCGCGCAGGGGATCGGAGTGGCGCCCTGTACCTTCTCACCGATCCGACCTTTCGCCGGCTGGCCGGAAACCTTGATGGATGGCCGCTCGAACAGCCCGATGCCGAAGGCTGGGTGACGTTTCCCTTGAGCGATCCGGACCCCGCCGCCAAAGGGATCAATTACGGCCGCGCCCGCGTCTTCACTCTCTCCGGCGGTCTTCACCTGTTGGTCGGCCATGATGTCGCCGAACGGGTGCGGATCGCAGAATCCATTGAAGGACTCCTCGCGGTTGGGCTCGCCGTAACCGTTGGTATGTCGCTCCTTGGCGGCTTGCTGATGAGCCGGTCTCTGTTTCGTCAATTTGACCGCATCAATCAGACCAGCCGGGAGATCATGGCGGGAGACATGAGCCGGCGCGTGCCGCAGAGCGGACGGGGCGATGAGTTCGACCAGATGGCGGCAAACCTGAATGCGATGCTTGATCAGATCGAGCTGTTGTTGGCGGGCATCAAGCAGGTCACCGACAGCATTGCGCACGATCTGCGGACGCCCTTGGGGCGGCTGCGCAATCGCCTGGACAGGGCCCTCGTCGAAGAGGCGGACCGGGCAGCCTGCCGCGAAGCGATGGAACGAGCCATCGACGACGCCGACCGCCTGTTGAAGACGTTCAACGCGCTCTTGAGCATCGGTCAGGCGGAGTCGGGCGCACCGCGCCGAAATTTCGAACCGGTCGATCTCGGCGCATTGGTCACCGACGTGGTCGATCTCTACGAGCCCGTCGCCGAGGAAAAAGGGTTGTCCCTCATCGTCGATGCCGGTTTGGGCGCAACCATCAAAGGCGACCGCACGCTGTTGTTTCAGGCAGTCGCCAACTTATTGGACAATTCCATCAAGTTCTCACCGGCCGACAACAGCGGCGCGAACGGAGAAGTCGGCCTGTCGCTCGGCATGGAAGCGGAAGCCGCCAGGATCGTCGTCTGGGATCGCGGCCCTGGTATTTCCGACCATCAGCGCGAGCGGGTCATTGAGCGCTTCTACCGCTTGGAGACCAGCCGCAGTACACCCGGCAGCGGCCTTGGCCTCAGCCTCGTCGCAGCGGTGGCGAGGCTCCATGGCGGGCGCCTTGAACTCACAGACAATGCCCCGGGATTGCGCGCGGAACTGATCTTGCCGGCTGAGCCCTGGCGCCAGACCGCCATCGGGGGTCGGCCGACGCGCTCCACGCGGCCGTCGGCTTAGCCCTTGAGGTGTGGATGGCCGGGCGCCGTCAAGTTGAGGGGGAGTGTCCGCGCCATCAGGTGGGTGCCGTGGTCGGCTACAATCCGCTGAGGCCCGGACAGCCGTCGCACGCCCTCTTTGCTGTCGGAACCCCCAACGCCGAAGACGACTTCAGCTTTCTCATCCTCGCCATCATCCCCGAGCCAGCATGACAACGTCGCCACTTCTTCAACGGGCTGTTATGGAGACGTCGTCCGCCACGCCGCTTACCGGACTCTCACGGTTTGACCGCATGCCGGTCCTGATGCCGCCGGAACTGGACATTCGGCCGGCTTAGCGACATAGTCCCGGCGCAGTTCGTCCGCTCTGCAGCGTGGTCCTGAATAAAGGCGCTCGGCCCCTGTGTCCATTCTCAGAGCCCTCTCGCATCGCGTCCTGACTTACTTCTCCCATATGCCGTTGCCGGGGGTGATTGGCGCCGGGGTGCTGTTTGCGCTGTCTTTGGCACCGTCGCTTATTCCGCGAGACGCAGTGGTCCAGGGTATGCTGTCGGGGCTCACGGCCGCGGTCGGTTTTTGGCTCGGACTGGCGTTGACCTGGCTGTGGACTTTCTTGGAGCTGCCTGTCCCGACGGGTCGAGTCCGAAACGCCATTGGCTTGGTCGCCTCGGCTCTCACGCTCGCCCTTGTCGCCTATTCATTGTGGCGCGGCGCCGAATGGCAGGACTCTCTACGCGAGTTCCTGGGGCTGGAGCGGCTGGAGAGCGTTTTCACACCCATTGTCCTTCTGGTCGCGATCCCTGGTGCGTTTCTGCTGAGGGAAATCGGACGGGTTTTTTCCTGGACGGTAACAACTATTTCGCGCAAGCTGAACCTTATCTTGCCGCGTCGGGTATCGTTGTTGATTGGTATTCCGCTCGCGGCGTACCTGCTGATGAACCTGGTATCGGGCACGATCGGCCGCCTCACCCTGAAATCCCTCGACGCGATGTTTGTCGCGCTCGACCAACTGATCGTCGAAGACCTCGCTCCGCCCTCCGAGGACCTGGCAACCGGTAGCGCGAAGTCGCTCGTTTCGTGGAAAAATCTCGGTCGTCAGGGTCGGCACTTCGTCAGTTCGGGACCCAGCCGGGAAGCGATCGAGGACTTTACGGGATCAACGGCCATGCGACCGATCCGCGTTTATGTCGGGCTCGGCGCTGACGAGACGCCGGAGGCCAGAGCGAGTCTGGCACTTGAAGAGATGAAGCGGGTTGGAGCGTTCGATCGCTCGGTGCTGGTGATCGCGACACCGACGGGTACGGGCTGGATCGACGATGCGGCCGCCGATGCGATCGAGTATCTCCACCGCGGCGATACGGCGATCGTCACCCAGCAATATTCCTATCTCACAAGTTACGTCTCGCTGTTTCTGGAACCCGGCTATTCCAGGGCTTCGGCAAGGGCACTCTTCAATGCGGTTTACGGACACTGGACCCGTCTTCCGGCTGACGCCCGTCCACACCTTTATCTTCACGGCCTCAGCCTCGGGTCGTCCGGTTCCGAGCAATCCATGAACCTTTACATGGTGCTGGGGGATCCGATCCACGGCGCGGTCTGGAGCGGACCGCCCTTCGCCAATCCGAACTGGTCAATGTTTACGCAAGGCCGAAATCCCGAAAGCCCCTACTGGCTGCCAAGATATGGCGACGGGTCTCTGGTGCGGTTCACAAACCAACACAATGCCCTCGACATTCCGGGGGCACAGTGGGGACCCGTGCGGATTGTCTATTTACAGTACGCCAGTGATCCCATTACTTTTTTCTCGAGCGATCTGTTTTTTCGGAAACCAAGCTGGCTTGTCGGTACGCGCGGACCGGACGTATCGCCGGACTTGGATTGGATCCCCATTGTGACCGGCTTTCAGGTCGCCTTCGACATGGTCGGTGCCTCCGCGCTGGGGCCTGGACTCGGTCACCTTTTTGCTGCCTCCCATTACATCGATGCTTGGGTCGCCGTGACCGAACCGGACCGGTGGACCGAAGCCGACGTCGCGCGACTGAAGACTCACTTCAAAGATTGAAACAGGTTCGGCTGTCTTTTTGACGGCTATTGGCTCGTAACCGGCTCCGCGACCTGGAATAGCGATGCTCCCCGTTGCGGGCTGAAGGCGGTTGTCAGCCCGGTAACGTCCGGTTCCGGAATTTACCGCTCCTCTAGCAACCGTCACCGGGAGGATGTCCCGAGCCATACGAAATTATCGTAGAGGTCGCGCCACATCTGCTTCAGGTCCGTCATGGACTTCTCCGGGAGCGCGGCAACCTGCGCGTCGGACACGGGACTAAGAATGCGTGTCATTGCGAGCGCAGCGCGGCAAGCCAGGCTTGGCAAGTCGCGGACTTGGATGGATTGCTTCGTCGCTTTCGCTCCTCGCAATGACAAGTATTTCGGTTCCAGGTTTCATGCCGGCCCGAATTCGGCTGACGGCTGTTCTTCTCCCCCTCACCCCACTGCGATCACTTTCCCTGGATTCATGATGTTCTTGGGGTCGAGCGTGCGTTTCAAGGTGCGCATGAGGTCAAGCGCGACAGGGGATTTGTAGCGGCTGAGGACGTCCACCTTGAGTTCACCAATGCCGTGTTCGGCGCTGAAGCTGCCGCCCAATCCCATCGCGATGTCGGAGACGATGCGCTCGATCTGATCCCACGCGGCCATGAACTGCGCCCGGTCGGCGCCTTCCGGCTGGCTCAGGTTGAAGTGAATGTTGCCGTCGCCCAGGTGCCCGAAGGCAACGACGCGGATCCCAGGCATCGCCTGCTCGACCGCCTTGCCCGCCTGGTCGATGAAGGCTGGCACTGCCGAAAGCGGCAGCGAGACGTCGTTCTTGATGCTGCCGCCTTCGGCCTTCTGCGCTTCTGGGATGCTCTCGCGCAGCCGCCACAGGGCATTGGCCTGGGCGTCGCTTGCGGCGAGAACGGCATCCTCTACGATGCCGGCCTCGAACGCATCCGCCAGGAGCGCCTCGGCTGTGTCCGCGAGCGGGTCGTTGGCGCGCGTGCTGGCGAGCTGGATGAGCACAGAATACGGGTGCGGGTGCTCGAACGGCGGCGTGAGCCCGGGAATGTGCTTCAAGCAGAAATCCAACGCACGGTCGCTGATCAGCTCGAAGGCACTCAAGCTGTCGCCGGCGGCCGCGTTGCAGCGGCGGAACAAGGCGACCGCCGCCTCGACGCTGCCGAGCGCCGCAAGCGCCGTCACCGAAACCTTCGGCTTCGCGAACAGTTTGAGGACGGCCGCGGTAATGACGCCGAGCGTGCCCTCCGAGCCGATGAAGAGCTGCTTCAAGTCATAGCCGGTGTTGTCCTTGCGCAGGCCCGAAAGGCCGGACAGGATGCGGCCGTCCGCGAGCACGACCTCGAGGCCGAGCACGAGATCGCGCGCATTGCCGTAACGCAGCACGGCGATGCCGCCGGCGTTGGTGGCGAGGTTGCCGCCGATGCGGCAGCTGCCCTCCGCGGCCAGGCTCAACGGGAACAGGGCATCGGCCTCCTCGGCGGCGCGCTGCACATCGGCCAGGATGACGCC
Organism: Defluviicoccus sp.; assembly: GCA_049291695.1. GTDB lineage: Bacteria > Pseudomonadota > Alphaproteobacteria > Rhodospirillales > Defluviicoccaceae > Defluviicoccus. The sequence goes on along the minus strand of JBATPX010000017.1, from coordinate 5,424 downwards.
GGCCTCGACCGTGATCGTCCGGTTGACGGCATCGAGGGTACGGATTCGGTTGAGGCGCGCGGTCGAGAGCACAATGCCGCCGCGCGGCACGCCGCCGCCGACGAGGCCGGTGTTGCCACCATGCGGGACGATCGGCATACCTGCCTCCGCGCACAAGCGCACCACGGCCGCAACCTCTTCGGTCGTCGCCGGCTGGACGACGGCGGCGCAGGACCCGCAGAAAAGCCGCCGCTCCTCGATCCGGTAGGGTTCGAGGGCTTGCCCGTCGACGATCACCGCCTTCAAGCCGACGGCCGCTTGCAGCGCGCCGAGCAGGGCGGGCGACAGCTGAACACGGTCGTGGTGAGAGTCGAGCCTGTCCATCACAACCTCCGATATGGCGCCGCCGGTGCGCTTACGCCACCGCGCCCTCAAGCATCGGGCAGGACGCAAGGCAGCGCCGGCCCCCGATCGTGGTCGAACGGATCGGGGTCGGGCGGATCGGGGTCGGGCGCATCGGCTTCGGCCGGCGCAGCGGCGCGGATCAGGCGGTCGTTGATGGCGCGGCCCAGGCCCTCGTCCGGGATCGGCATCACCGCGATCGCCGCCACCTCCGGCCGATCGAGCGCGCGCAAGGCAGCGAACAGGGCCGCGGCAGCTTCCGTCAAGTCGCCGGCGCGGCTCAAGTTGACGCAATCCGCAGGCGCCTGAGGACCGAACCCGATCAGCACCTCGCCCGGCAACGCTGCCGACGCGTTCAGCCGAAGCGGCCGGCCGGGGGCATAGTGGCGGCGCAGCATGCCCGGCGCCGGCGCGGGCAGCCGTGGATCGTGCGCCGCTTCGGTGCTGATGAGGGGCGCGCCCAGCACGTGCACGAGGGCATCGGCCGTCACCGCGCCGGGGCGCAGCACGCTCGCCTCCTCGCCGCTGAGATCGACGATGGTCGACTCGATGCCGAACCGGCAGGGACCACCATCGAGGATTAGCGAAACCCGGCCATCGAGGCTGGCCGCCACATGCGCCGCCGTGGTCGGGCTGACATGGCCGGAGCGATTGGCGCTCGGCGCCGCGATCGGAACCCCGGCGGCACGGATCAGCGCCTGCGCGACCGCGTGATCCGGCGCGCGGATGGCGACCGTGTCGAGCCCTGCGCTCACCAGGAGCGACAGCCGGCTGGACCGCCGGCGCCGGAGCACGAGCGTCAGCGGCCCCGGCCAGAAGGCTTCAGCCAGCTTGCGCGCCCGGGCGTCGAGCTCGACCTCGGCTTCTGCATCCGCCAGCGTCCCCACGTGCACGATCAGGGGATTGAAGCGCGGCCGGTCCTTGGCGGCGAAGATGCGCGCCACTGCCGCATCGGATGTCGCGTCGGCGCCAAGGCCGTAGACGGTCTCGGTCGGGAACGCGACCAGATCGCCCGAACGGAGCAGACGGCCGGCTTGTGCAAGGGCGGCGGCCGTCGGCTCGGCGATGGTGGTGGCAGCGCTCACGGGGCGCGCGGTGCGCCGCGGACGACGAAATGCGGGTTCTCGAAGCCCGGCTTGCCGTACCTCAGCTCTGGGCCCGCAAGCGTCGTCACTTCGCCACCCGCGAAGCGGACCACGGCGTGGCCCGCGGCTGTGTCCCACTCCATGGTCCGCCCGGTGCGCGGATAGAGATCGGCCTTGCCACAGGCGACCAGACAGAACTTGATCGAACTGCCCGAGGAGATGGTTTCGGCGATGTCGTAGCGGGCGAGGTAGGCATCGGTTTCGGCGTTGCGGTGCGAGCGGCTGGCCACCGCGATCAGCCCCTTCTGCGGGACCGGCCGGCAGGCAATGCGGGCGACCGCACCACCTTCCGTTTCGGCGAATGCGCCCAGCGGGCTTCCCCAGTAAGTTGCGCCAATCGCCGGTGCATGGACAACCCCCAACACCGGCAGGCCGTCTTCGATCAGCGCGATATTGACCGTGAACTCGCCGCGGCGGGTGACGAACTGCTTCGTTCCGTCGAGCGGATCGACCAGCCAGAATGGCTCCGCATTGACCACAGGCGTGCGGCCAGCGGCGACCTCCTCCTCGGCGACGATCGGATAGCTCCCGCCCACGTCGCGCCGCAGGGCTTTGAGGATAAGCGCTTCAGCGCGTTGGTCGGCGTCTGTCACCGGCGAGGCGTCGTCCTTGGCGGTCACCGCAAAATCAGTGCTGTAGACATCCATGATGACTTGACCGGCGGCGCGCGCGATCGCGCCCACCGTATCCATCATGGTCTGGCTCACCATCAGGCTCACTGCATTATCCTTTCGGTATGGGGGAGGACCGGCCGCAGTGCACGCGCGTCACCGCTGCGGTCCCAACTAAGCAGCCGGCTCGGCCAGGCCGGCCGAGGAAACTGAGACGGCGTGGAACCGCCACGCCTGGAAGTCAGGCGCCCAGTAATCCGTGGCGAGGCCGGCCTTGGACTTCAACTGATGCACGAATGCTAAGGGCTGCGGCAGCAGCGTCCACACTTGCGGCAGAAACAGCGCCCGGTGGCCCCGGCTCTCGATAATCAGGCCGTCGGCATTCGGTTGCAGGTCGGCGAGGAGTTCGCTCTCTGTCGTGCAGAAGATGCGCACTGGCGGCGTCAGGAGCGAGATCGAGAGCGTCAGGTCGGCACGCTCCAGGCGCGTGAGCTTGCCGAAGCGGCTGTCGCGGAAGGCGGCAGCGAAGGCGTTGACGCTCACGTCCTCGGCGAGCGGGCGATACGCCTCCGGCGAGCCTACGCAGCCGCGTAACTGCCCATCTCGCGTCAGTGTGACGAACGAGGCGCCCTGGGCGCGCAAAGCTTCCGGGTAGTCACCGATGTTCATCGGCAACGGCCCGCCGCGGCGCAACCCGTGATCGATCGACGCCGAAGCGAGGAAAAGCAAGGTTTCGCCGTGCGCACGCAGAAGCTCGCGCGCGCCACCGCTTGCGCAGGCTGCCGGTGTCTCGGCGGCAGCCTCGTCCGCACGACGCGGTTGCGGTGCCGTCGGTTCGCTGAAAGCCCAGGCGCCGTAGCCGACGACGCGGCGGCGATCGCCCGCCGTATCGCCGGAGTTGCGCAGATCGAGCGTCCAAACGGCCAGGTGCCGGCGCTTGGCGAGCGCCAGCAGCCCCTTGACGGCAGCGCCGCCGCACGCCTGCTCGCGGCTGATCACAGCCGGATCCAGCATCTCGATCGCCCGGCAGGTGGCGGCATCAAGGGTGCGTGCGCTCTCGTAGGTGAGGTAATGGCTCAAGTCCGAACTGACGACGATCAATGTTTCGTCTGCACCCCACAGCCGCTCCAAAACGGCAGCGACGTCGGCTGTCCGCGCATCGCCGACGACCAGCGGCACGATCGCAAACGTCCCCAGCACCTCCTGCAGGAACGGCAGGTGTACCTCCAGGCAATGCTCCTCCGCATGCGCGGCGTCGAGTTCCGTGACCGTGTCGAGCGATAACACATCCTTGATGGCGGCCCGATCGACCGCTACCGGCCCCAGCGGCGTCGCGAACGCATCGCAGCGCGGCACTGCCAAGCCTTCGAGGCAGACGCGGTGGCTGGGCCCGATCAGGACGACGCGCTTGACCCGGCCCTTCAGGCGGGCAAGGCGGGCATAAGCGGTGGCGGCGACGGGGCCGGAATAGATGTAACCGGCGTGCGGGGCGATGATCGCTTTGGGAAGCGGCTCATCGGCCGCGAACGGCGGCACGGCGGCAAGCATCGCGCGGACAGCCGCATCGAGCTCGCGCTGGCCGGCTGGATAGAACAGGCCGGCGACGGCTGCGGGCCGCACGTGAGGCATGCTTTTCCGCCCCTTTGGTTTATACTGAAAAATTCCCGATGCGAAAATTGTAGTGGTCCTGCGGTGGCACTGCCAGAGGCAATTCGCGCTTCGGCCGGCCGTTAAGCGCCCAATCGCGGCTCGGATGGGAGAGGGACGATGGATCATCGTGGCGTCAGCGAGAGCTTTGCGGGCGCGGCACCGGCGCGCTACTGGCAGATGCTTGCCGATGGCCGCATCGAGTGCGGCTTATGTCCGCGCTTCTGCCGCCTGCACGAGGGCCAGCGCGGCCTGTGCTTTGTCCGCGCCCGCTCAGGCGATGCCCTGGTGCTGACGACCTATGGCCGCTCAAGCGGCTTCTGCATCGATCCGATCGAAAAGAAGCCGCTCAACCATTTCCTGCCCGGCACGCCGATCTTTTCGTTCGGCACCGCCGGCTGCAACTTGACGTGCAAGTTCTGCCAGAACTGGGACATCTCCAAGTCGCGTGAATTCGATACGCTGACCGATGCGGCGACGCCCGAGATGATCGCCGCCACCGCCGCCGCCACGGGCTGCCGCAGCGTCGCCTTCACCTACAACGATCCGGTGATTTTCCTCGAATACGCGGTCGACGTCGCCGACGCCTGCCGCGCCCGCGGCCTCAAGACGGTCGCGGTCACCGCCGGCTACATCTGTGAGGAGCCGCGCGCCGAGTTCTTCGCGGCGATGGATGCAGCCAACGTCGACCTCAAGGGCTTCACGGAGGATTTTTACGCGCGGCTGTGCAGCGCTCAGCTGCAGCCGGTGCTGGACACGCTTCTCTACATCAGGCGCGAAACCTCGGTCTGGCTCGAAATCACGACGCTCCTGATCCCGGGCGAGAACGATTCCGATGCCGAGATCGACGCGCTCACGCGCTGGGTGGCGACGGAGCTGGGAACGGACGTGCCGTTGCACTTCTCCGCCTTCCATCCGGACTGGAAGATGCAGGAAACGCCGCCGACGCCGCCCGCAACGCTCACTCGCGCGCGAGCGATCGCCATCAACAACGGCCTGCGCTATGTCTACACCGGCAATGTCCACGACCTCGAAGGCGATGCCACGGTTTGCCACGGCTGCGGCGCGGTCGTCATCGGCCGTGACTGGTACGAGCTGATCAAGTGGAACCTGGACGCGCAGGGCCGCTGCAAACAGTGCGGCACGCCGTGCGCCGGGGTGTTTGAGGCCGAACCGGGCACCTGGGGCCGCAAGCGACAGCCGGTGCGCCTGAGCGCGCGGGCGTGACGTGAAGGCCAGCGGCGCTTGGCAAGGCTGAGAAAGTCGGTAGAGTGAGGCTTGGGATTGGTGGCGTCCTCGAATAGATCCCGCGACCGTCATTGCGAGGAGCGCAAGCGACGAAGCAATCAAGAAATGTCAAGACGCTGAGACCTCCGGATTGCTTCGCTACGCTCGCAATGACACGTCCTTCGAGGTTTGCTCTGGTGATGGAGGGCATATCCGGTGCGGTGGCGAAACACTCTGGCGGCGGCGCTGCTGGCAAGTGCGGCAGCGGCTTACAGCAGCGGCACGCTCGCGGCCGAGACGGCGACGCGCGAGGCCTTGGAGCAGCAGCTGAAGGAACAGGAGAGCCTCAACGCGGCGTTGAAGGAGCGCATCGCCAAGCTGGAGGCGGTGCTGAAGACCGACGTCTGCACCAA
>JBATPX010000016.1:0-16648 GCA_049291695.1 Defluviicoccus sp. | reverse complement strand
CTTTCACCGTCGGTGCGCGGCGCCCGCCACTGCCGGCGTGGCGACGTCTCCGCCCGTGCCCGCAGTTCATCGAGGCGAACCACGGTCCCGCCGACAGCAGTTGCGGCCGCAGTCCCGGTGGCCGCGGCGGTCGCAGCCCACCGCCGACGAAAGCGGTATCGGTTTAGCCGCCCCGATCGTGCCGTTTCCGCTGGCGCACAACCAGGTCGAAGGCGTACAGCGCGAGCCCGCACCAGATGCAGACGAAGCTTGCGAGCGCCGCTCCGGCAACGGTTTCCCGGTAAGCGAAGACCGCGAGCAGGAACTGGCCGGTCGGCGTGATGAACTGCAGCAGCCCCAGCATTGCGAGCGGGATCCTGCGCGCGGCGGCGACGAAGAGGATGAGCGGTAGCGCCGTCACCGGCCCCGCCAGGACCAGCAGAAATCCAAGCCAGGCCGATGGTCCCGCCGCCGTGGCCGGCCCGAATGGCGCCGTGACGAAGGCGAGGTAAATGGCCGCCAGCGGTGCCAGGAGCGCCGCCTCGATGAACAAGCCCTCGACTGCGTCGACCGTGGTCGTCTTGCGCATCAGGCCGTAAAAGGCGAAGCTGAGTGCGAGCGTCATCCCGATCCACGGCACCGTGCCGCTTGCCGCCACGCGATAGGCGATGCCGATCGCGGCAAGCACGACCGCAATCCACTCCAGCCGCCGCAGCCGTTCGCGCAAGACCACAACGCCCAAGGCGACGCTCACCAGCGGGCTGATGAAGTAGCCGAAGCTTGCATCGAGGACCCGCGAACGCTCCACCGCGGCGATGAAAATTCCCCAGTTGAGCGCGATCATCAGGCTGGAGAGCGCAAGCCGGCGCATCAGTGCGCCGTCGCCAAGGGCCGCCCGCACGCGGCGCCAGTTCCGCTTCAGCGTCAGGATCAGCGCCAGCAGCACCATCGACCAGACGATCCGGTGCGCGAGCACCGTGAGCGCCGGCACCGCGCCGACTGCCTTGAAGTAGATCGGGAACAGGCCCCAAATCGCGTAGGCGCCGACGCCCGCGAGGAGGCCGAACGGCACTCCCACGCCGACGGGCGCGCGCGGAGTCACCCTGCCTCCGCCGGGATCTGGACGATGTGCAGCAGATTGGTGTGGCCCGGCATCGGCAGTGGCAAGCCGGCGGTCACCACCAAGCGTGCGCCCGGCAGCGCGAGGCCGGCCGCGGTCGCGCAGCGGATCGTCTCCGCCAGTGCCGGCTCGTACTCGGTGAACGTGGGGACCGCAACCGGCCGCACGCCCCACACCAACGCCAGGTTGCGGGCGACGGCGGCGGATGGCGTCAGTGCCAGGATCGGCACCGCCGGCCGCTCGCGCGCTGCGCGCAGGGGCGTCGAGCCGCCGGTCGTCAACGTAACGATAGCGGTCGCGCTGATGGTGGCGGCGATATCGCGCGCAGCAGCCGAAACCGCATCCGACTCCGTCGTTTCCGGCACCACCTCGTGCCCATTGCCGCGGCTGCGCCTGATCTGGTCGTGCTCGGCGCTACGGATGATCTTGTCCATGATCGCAACCGCTTCGACCGGGTAGCGGCCGGCCGCGGTCTCGCCCGACAGCATCACCGCGTCGGCTCCCTCGTAGACCGCGTTCGCCACGTCCGAGGCTTCGGCCCGCGTCGGCGCCGGTGCGCCCATCATCGACTCCAGCATCTGGGTTGCGATGATGACCGGCTTTCCCGCCGACCGGCAGGCGCGGACGATCCGTTTCTGCAACACCGGCACCTCTTCCGCCGGCATCTCGACGCCGAGATCGCCGCGCGCAACCATAACGGCGTCTGCCAGCGCGACGATCGAAAGCAGTCGATTGATTGCCGAAGGCTTCTCCAGCTTGACGATCAATTGCGCGCGGCCGCCGATGAGATCCCTGGCTTCCGCAACGTCCTCGGGCCGCTGCACGAACGAGAGCGCAATCTGGCTGATGCCGGCAGCGAGTGCCCATTCGAGGTCCTGGCGGTCCTTGGCCGTGAGCGGCGAGCTCGGCAGCAGCACGCCCGGCAGATTGACCCCCTTGCGGTCCGATAGTACGCCCCCGACGGTGACGCGGGTCTCGGCGAAGTCGGCACCGCACGCGGTCACCTCCAGGCGGACCCTGCCGTCGTCCAGCAGCAGCGCGGCACCGGGCTTGAGCGCGGCGAACACATCGGCGTGCGGCAGCGGCGCCCGGCGCGCATCCCCCGGCGCATCAAGGCGATCGAGGCGGAACGGCGCGCCGGCGGCAAGCGCGACCGGCCCGTGCGCAAACGTGCCCAGCCGCAGCTTCGGCCCCTGCAGATCGGCAAAAACGCCGATCGGTCGGCCGGCGCGATGCTCAAGGGCGCGGATCAGCCGCAGCCGGACGGCATGCTCCTCCCACGTGCCATGGCTGAAGTTGAGCCGGAAGACATCGGCGCCGGCATTGAGCAGGCGGCTGATGACGGCTTCGGTCGAGGACTGAGGGCCCAGAGTGGCGACGATCTTGGTCTGGCGGCAGGCGGCACGCATGTGGCGGACCTTAGTCAGGACCGCAGGGCGTCGCCAGCGCCATCTGCCGGGCGTGCGCCAAAGATGCCGACATTCGCGTGCAATTGCCGCTTGCGCCGTCTAGTGTGCCGAGAGTGGTCGGCTGCTTTGATCCCGGCCCCAGCGCTGCCGAAGGCCCAGCCCCTTAGCGAAAAGGCTTCCCCCATGATCCTCACCAAGAGCCTGATCGGCTTCGTGATCGCCCTCGCGCTCGCGACCCGCGCGGAGGCCGCGCCCGATCCCGAAAACATGCTCTACATGCAGCTTAAGGACGGCCGCGTGGTCATTCAACTCCGCCCCGACCTGGCGCCCAAGCATGTCGCCCGTATCAAGGAGCTGACGCGGCAGAAGTTCTACGACGGCCTCGTGTTTCATCGCGTCATCGAGGGCTTCATGGCACAGGGCGGCGATCCCAAGGGCACCGGCACTGGCGGGTCGGGCGTCAACCTGCCGGCCGAATTCTCCTCCGCCCCGTTCGTGCGCGGCACGCTCGGCATGGCGCGCTCAGCCAATCCGAACAGTGCCGACTCGCAGTTCTTCATCTGCTTCGCGTCGGCACCGCACTTGAACAAGCAGTACACGGTGTGGGGTCAGGTGATCGAGGGCATGGAATTTGTCGATGCCCTGAAGCGGGGCGAACCGCCGGCGCAGCCGGACCGCATCCTCTCGCTGCAGGTCGCGGCCGACGTCGCCAAGCAATAGCGCTTTCCCCGCCGCGCTTGCAGCGAGGGGTCAGTTGCCGCTTGAGATGAGCGGCGCGCAGGATGTCATCTCGGTTCCCGGGCGGACGATCAGGTGCGCCCGGCCGTCGGCGGCGATGGTGAGCCGCATCGTGCCGTCGCTGTAGACCTCGCCCGCCCGGCTCGATCCGGCTCGTTTGAGCGTGTGGCGGTCCTCGCCGAGCTCGACCACGGCTTCGCTGGCTCCGCTGTCGATGATGGCGCGGAAGCTGCCGCCATCGTCGCAGCGGTAATACACGCTCTGGCCGTAAAAGCCGCTGCTCGGCAGCGAGGCCGTGCGTCCCCTGCCACTGCCATCGCATCCTGTCATCAGTATTCCCACTGCTGCGGCGAGAAAGGCTCCCGCCACGACCCGCGATCGCCCGCCCGTAATGATCACCCCCCGCATGGCGATCGCCTGGTCACTTCACCGACTCTTGGATCTTCTCGCCGGCCTTCTCGACACCCTTGCCGACACTTTCGACGTTGTCCTTCGTATCGCGCTTCACCCCGCGCCAGGTCTCCGAGCACGCGGTTGTGGCAAGCACGACGCCAAGCGCAATACCTGCACACACGCTGCGTTCAACGATCCTGAGCCGCATCGTCCTGGACTTTCCTTTCCTCTGCCACACCCGCCGCGGCGTCGGCGTCCACCTCGTGAATCCTACAGGAACTCGCGCAGATGCGCCGGATCCTACAGGAAATCGCGCAGAAGCGCGACCAGCGGCCGGTCGGCCGGCGGCATCGGCAGCGCCGCCATCTCGTGCGGCCGCACCCACTTCAGCTGTTGATGCTCGATCGGCTTGGGCGTTCCCCGCCAGACCCGGCACACGTAGAGCGGCATCAACAGGTGGAACTCCTCATAAGCGTGCGAGGCGAAGGTGAGCGGCGCCAGGCAGCTCTCCGAGATATCGACCGCCAGCTCTTCCTTCAGTTCGCGTACCGCTGCCGCTTCCGCCGTCTCGCCGGCGTTGAGCTTGCCGCCGGGAAACTCCCACAGGCCCGCCATCGCTTTGCCGGCTGGGCGCTGCGCCACCAGGATGCGGCCGTCGACATCTACCAGCGCGACCGCGACGACCAAGACGAGCGGCCCGGTGGGTGAAGCCGCGCGCTGCACCGTGAGGCAGGTCGGATCAGGACCGGTAATCGGCATTGATGTCGATGTAGCCGTGCGTCAGATCGCAGGTCCAGACGGTGGCGGCCCCGAAGCCGATGCCGGCATCAATGGCGATGTCGACCGCGCGGCCCTGCATGTGGGCGGCGACCGGCGCCTCGTCGTAGGCCGGCACCGGCCCGCCGCGGGCGGCCACCAGCGTGCCGCCGATGCGGATCGTCAGCGTGTCGGCATCGATCCGCTCACCGGCCCGGCCCAGCGCGGCGACGATGCGGCCCCAGTTGGGATCGGCGCCGGCAATCGCCGTCTTGACCAGCGGCGAGTTGGCGACCGTGCAGGCAAGCCGCCGCGCCGCCTGGTCCGTCTCGGCGCCGGTGACCGTGATGGTGACGAACCGGGTCGCGCCTTCGCCGTCGCGGACGATCATCTGCGCCAGATCGGCCGTCACTTGGCCGAGGCCGGTGCGAAAATCCTCGAGCCGCGGATCGTCGGCAGCGCCGACCGGCTGGTGCGCCGCCGCACCGCTGGCAAACAGGAGTGCGGTATCGTTGGTCGAGGTATCGCCGTCGATCGTGATGGCGTTGAACGAGCGCACGACGGCCTCGTTCAGGAGTTCTTGCAGCAGCACCGGCGGCAGGGCGGCATCGGTAGCAAGAAAGGCCAGCATCGTCGCCATGTCGGGCGCGATCATGCCGGCCCCCTTGGCGATTCCGTTGATGGTGACCGGCACGCCGTCGATCATGACCTGCCGGCTTGCGGCCTTGGGATAGGTATCGGTGGTCATGATCGCGCGCGCCGCGTTGGCCCAGCCGTCGGCGCTCAAACCGTCAAACAGCTGCGGCAGAACGGCCAGCAGGCGCTGCACCGGCAGCGGCTCGCCGATCACTCCCGTCGAGGCAACCAGCACCTCTTCGGCGGCACAAGCGAGCATATCGGCCGCGGCCCTGACCGTCCGCGCCACGACCCGCTCGCCGTCGGCGCCGGTAAACGCGTTGGCATTGCCGGAGTTGACGATGACCGCGCGCGCATGGCCGCGGGCGATCACCTGCCGATCCCAGCGGACCGGTGCCGCCGCCGTCAACGAGCGGGTGAACACGCCGGCAGCAGCCGTTCCGGGTGCCAGCTCGATCACCATCACGTCCGTCCGCCCCGGATAGCGGATACCGGCGGCACCGGCCGCCAGCCGGATGCCCGGCACCGCCGGTACCGGGGCGAAGTGGTCCGGCGCCAGCGGTGAAACGGGACTGGGTCCAGCCATTGTCAGCCATTCCTTTCGAAGCCGCGTTGCACTGCCGGATCATGCATAAGCAAGGCCGCACGGCAACCCTTTGCCGCACCCCGTCACGCCCGTTGCATTGACAGGGGGGAATCCCGCCTATAACTCTTTTCAGGCGCGGCCCCGGATCTCTCCGAAGCGCAAGCGTAGGCGGCCGGCTTCCTTGAGGATGAAACATGTTTGCTGGCATCGCCCGGCGGGTGTTCGGCACCGCTAACGATCGATTCCTGAAAACCCTGCAAAAAGACGTCAAGGCCATCAACGCTCTCGAACCCGAGATCGAGGCTTTGAGCGATGCCGATCTCCAGGCGCGCACGCCGTGGCTGAAGGGGCGCCTGGAAGCCGGCGAGCCGCTCGATGCGCTTCTCGTCGAAGCGTTTGCGACCGTGCGCGAGGCGGCAAAGCGCACGCTGGGCCAGCGCCACTTCGATGTCCAGCTGTTGGGTGGCATGGTCCTCCACCGCGGCATGATCGCCGAGATGAAGACCGGCGAAGGCAAGACGCTGGTCGCGACGCTCGCGGTCTATCTCAACGCGCTCCCCGGCAAGGGTGTGCACGTGGTGACCGTGAATGACTACCTCGCGCAGCGCGACGCCGAGTGGATGGGCGCGGTCTACCGGTTTCTCGGCCTGAGCGTCGGCTGCATCGTGCACGGCCTTTCCGATGTCGAGCGCAAAGAAGCTTATGCCTGCGATGTCACCTACGGCACCAACAACGAACTCGGCTTCGATTACCTGCGCGACAACATGAAGTTTCGCCTCGACGAGGTGGCGCAGCGGCCGTTCCAGTACGCCATCGTCGACGAGGTCGATTCGATCCTGATCGACGAGGCCCGCACGCCGCTGATCATCTCCGGTCCGGCCGAGGAGTCGTCGGAGCTCTACGTCCGCATCGATCGCCTGATCCCGCACCTCGTTGACGGCGACTTCGAGAAGGACGAAAAGGCGCGCGCCGTCAGCTTCACCGACGCAGGCGTCGAGAAGATGGAAGCACTGTTGCGCGAGGAAGGGCTGCTCGCCCTCGGCGGCCTTTATGACGTCGCCAATGTCTCGCTCGTCCACCACGCCAACCAGGCGTTGCGCGCACACAAGCTGTTCAACCGCGATACCGATTACATCGTCAAGGACGGCCGCGTCGTCATCATCGACGAATTCACCGGCCGGATGATGGAAGGACGCCGCTACTCCGAGGGCTTGCACCAGGCGCTGGAGGCGAAGGAGGCCGTCCCCGTCCAGCAGGAAAACCAGACGCTCGCCTCGATCACGTTCCAGAACTACTTCCGCCTCTACCCCAAGCTCGCCGGCATGACCGGCACGGCGATGACGGAAGCCGGCGAGTTCCAGGAGATCTACAATCTCGTTGTTGCCGAGATCCCGACCAACGTGCCGTGCGTCCGCATCGACCGCGACGACGAAGTCTACCGCACGGCGCGGGAAAAATACGACGCGATCGTGACCGAGATCGAGGACTGCCGCAGCCGCGGCCAGCCGGTCCTCGTCGGCACCGTATCGATCGAGAAGTCGGAGCACATTTCAGCTCTGCTCAAGAAGCAAAAGATCCCGCATCAGGTGCTGAATGCCCGCTACCACGAGCAGGAGGCCTCCATCATCGCCGAGGCCGGCAGCTCCGGCGCGGTGACCATCGCGACCAATATGGCTGGCCGCGGCACCGACATCCAGCTGGGCGGCAATGCCGGCATGCGCATCCGCCGCGAGCTCAAGGATGCTGACGACGAGGCCGGCAAGGCCGCCATCCACGGCCAAGTCGCCGCCGACAAGGAGAAGGTGCTGGCGGCAGGCGGTCTGTTCATTCTCGGCACCGAGCGCCATGAGAGCCGGCGGATCGACAACCAGTTGCGCGGCCGGTCGGGGCGTCAGGGCGACGCCGGTACCTCCAAGTTCTATCTTTCGCTCGAAGACGATCTGATGCGCATCTTCGGCTCCGAGCGGATCGACGGCGTGCTCAAGAAACTTGGTCTGCAGGAAGGCGAAGCGATCACCCACGCCTGGGTCAACAAGGCGCTTGAGAAAGCGCAGCAGAAGGTCGAGGCGCGCAACTTCGAGATTCGCAAGAACCTGTTGAAGTTTGACAACGTGATGAACGACCAGCGCAAGGTCGTCTACGAGCAGCGCCGCGAGCTGATGACCGCCGAGGAGGTCCAGCACACGGTGTCCGAGATGCGCCACCATGTCATCGAAACGCTCATTACCCAGCACATCCCGCCGCAGGCTTATGCCGAGCAGTGGAACGTGAAGGGTCTGCACGCCGACGTCTCGCGCATCTTCAATCTCGACCTGCCGTTCGCCGACTGGGCGAAGGAGGAGGGCATCGCGGATGCCGAGATGCGGCAGCGCCTTTCCGATGCGGTCGACCGCAAGATGGCGGCGAAGGCGGCGCGTTTCGGACCCGACGTAATGCGCATGGTGGAGAAGGGCTTGCTGCTGCAGGTCCTCGACCAGGTCTGGAAGGATCACCTCCTGACGCTCGATCACCTGCGCCAGGGGATCGGGCTCCGCGCGTACGGTCAGCGCGACCCCTTGAACGAGTACAAGCGGGAGGCGTTCAGCCTGTTCGAAGCGATGCTCGAGCGCTTGCGCGAACGGGTGACGATGATGCTGGCGCTGGTCGAAGTGCGGCTCGATCCCGTAGAAGAGCTCGCCATGGCGCAGCCGCGTCAGGAAATGCACGAGAGCCGCCAGGACCCCGCCTTTGCCGAGGCGGAGGAAGCGATCCCTGCTCCTGCCGGCGGCGCCGATGTGCAGACCATCACCGTTCGCTCCCGCCAGGCCTCCGCGGCCCTTGATCCGCACGACCCTTCGACCTGGGGCCGCGTTGCGCGCAATGCCGCCTGCCCGTGCGGTTCCGGCAAGAAGTACAAGCACTGCCACGGCAGCATCGCCTGAACGCGGGACGCGCTTGGGGCTATAAGACGACCAGAACCGCCGTCCAGAGGACGATCGCAGCACGGGCGAGAGTGGCCCAGACCGGCGGGCCGGCATACCTTTCGGCGCTGCGCCAGACGCCGACCAGCGTGAGGACAGTGTACGGCAGCGGCGCAAAATGCACGGCGAGCGCGATCACGGCGGGCAGCCCCGCCACCACCAGCGCCATCGAGGCTGCGGTCGCCGCCAAGTTGACGAAAAACCCGGCCAGGATCGCGTAATCCCAGAAGGCGCGCGGCAGCGGCACTGCGCCCGTCCACAGCGCCCGCAGCCGGCCCGCTACCGGGAGGCTTCGAATATTCACCGGATCAGTCATTGCAGGGATCGAGAGCCGCGAAGCAATCCAGCGGTCTGAAGCGTCCGAGACGCTTGGTTTGCTTCGCTATACTCGCAATGACACCTCTTTCGATGTCTCCACGCACCGTGACGGGAAACGGTGGGCCGGATGCGCGCCTCCTGCTTGCGGCTCAGATGAAGTCGCTGTCTGTGATCTGGCTGATGACGATGTTCTTCAGTCCCAACAGATCGGCGCCGGCGCTGTCCTGGATGAACGTGTACTTGTAGATGGGTTCGTAACGGAACTTGAGCTGGCTGAAGGCAAGACCGTTGAGATCGATCTTGTCGACGCCGTCCTGGAAATCCCACCACTTGTCGCCGCCTGAACCCCGCTGCAGGCGCACCACGTCGGCGCCGGAACCGCTGAAAATAAAGTCCCGGCCGGGACCGGCCTCGAACGTGTCGTTGCCGGCCTGGCCATACATCGAGTCGTCGCCGCCGAGGCCCTGAATCAGATCGTTGCCGGCGGTGCCGTTCAGGCGGTCGGCGGCGCTGGTGCCGGTGACGGCGCCCTTGCTGCCGACGGCGGGGGAAGCGCCCGCCACGGGTGCGGTCGCCGCCTGGCTGCTGCCGCCGATGAAGTCCGCGCTGGTCACCTGGTTCACCTTGATGTTCTTCAGCAAGAGCATGCTGTTGCCGCTTGAGTCCTGGATGTGGGTGTAGTTCCAGGTCGGATCATAGCGGAAGCTCAGCTGGCTGAAGGCAAGACCGTTGAGATCGATTTTGTCGACGCCGTCCTGGAAATCCATCCACTTGTCGACGCCTGAGCCCCGCAGCAGGCGCGCCACGTCGGCGCCGGAACCGCTGAAAATATAATCCAGCCCGGCACCGCCCTCGAAGGTGTCGTTGCCAGCCTCGCCGTAAATCGAGTCGTCGCCGCCGAGACCCTGGATCAGATCGTTGCCGGCGGTGCCGTTCAGGCGCTCCGCAGCA
Source organism: Defluviicoccus sp. (assembly GCA_049291695.1). Classification (GTDB taxonomy): domain Bacteria; phylum Pseudomonadota; class Alphaproteobacteria; order Rhodospirillales; family Defluviicoccaceae; genus Defluviicoccus. Next base: position 6,802 of record JBATPX010000016.1, on the reverse strand, counting down.
TTGGTGCCGACGATGGCGCCATTGCCGGATGAGGCGGACGGCGTTGCCACCGGCGCCTGCGTGCTGCCGCCGCCGCTTCCGGTCGCGACAAGGTAGTCATCGACGAAGTCGGCCAGCCGGTCGGCGATCGTCTTGTACGAATTGGCGGTGAAGTGCAGGCCGTCGACCATCGCAAGATCCGTCGTCCGGGCTGCGATGTAGACCTTGTCCATGCTGGCCGCGATCTGGCTCTGGGCACTCCGGATCTGCGGAATGTAGTCCCGCCAGGCGCCTGCGGTGATGCTGCCGAGCTCCTGGATGTAGATCGGCAGATCGGCATCGCCGAGCTCGGAGCGCAGATAGGTGAAGATCTTTTTCGTCGCCTGGACGAAGCGGTCGACCGTCACGCCGGGGCGGTCGGGCCCGAGCGCGAGGGAGTCATTCTCGCCCTGCGCCCAGACGATCCCGTCCGGCCGGCCGGCGGCCTTCATCTGGGCGACCGCCTTGGTGAGCAGCGGGCTGGGCTTGTTGGCGTCGAGATCCCAATAGTAACGCCCCGGGTTATCGAGCGCCGCGGCGCGCTTCTCGGCGGCAATCCCGCCCTCGGCGGTGTTGATCACCCTGACATCGCCGATGGCCGCGTGCTGCTCCAGCTCGCTCTCAAACACTTTATTGCTATGGCCTGAATTCGATAGAAAATGCCATAAGGCGTTCGATTGTCCGGCAAAAGCAAAAAGGTAGTTCATGCGCGGTGAGCTCCCTTGTGACGTTTCCCGGCGTGGCGCCTCTTCGGGCGCGCCCGCTATTTTTCTGCGCCGATGCTAGTATGCCCGCAATCGTGGCGGGAATGTGGCAGGGAATGGCGGTAACGCGCTTGTTCACTCGCGCGACCGCGCCGGCGGTAATGACGAAGCCGCAAACGGGGCGAAAAGACGCGCTTGCGGGCCTTACCTGCCGGCGAGCAGGAGCTCGATGTCGGCGTCCGTAATGTCGAGCGGGCCGCCGACGTCGGGGTCGTACAACCCTGCCGCCAGCGCCCCCTTGCGCTTCTGCAGCTCCAGCATCTTCTCCTCGATGCTGCCCTCGGTCACCATCCGGTGGACGAAAACACTCTTGTCCTGGCCAATGCGGTGGCTGCGGTCGATCGCCTGCGCCTCGACGGCCGGGTTCCACCACGGATCGTAGAGGATGACGGTGTCGGCGGCGGTGAGATTGAGCCCGGTGCCACCGGCCTTGAGGCTGATCAGGAACACCGGCACCTTGCCCTTCTGAAAATCGCGGACCGGCGTTGCCCGGTCGCGGACTTCACCGGTGATCTTGGCGTAAGTGATGCCGGCCGCCGTCAGCCGCTCCTCGATCAACGCCAGCATGCTGGTGAACTGGGAGAACACCAGCACGCGCCGGCCCTCAAGGACAAGCTCGTCAAGCATCTCCATCAGGCGCGCAAGCTTGGCCGAACCGGCTCCCGCCTTCTTCACCGAAGCAAGCTTGACCAGGCGGGGATCGCAGCAGACTTGGCGCAGCTTGAGAAGCGCATCGAGGATAATGATGCGACTGCGCTCCAGGCCCTTCGCCGCGATGGCGTCGCGCACCTTGCGGTGCATGGTCAGCCGAACCGCCTCGTAGATGGCGCTCTGCGCCGGCTCCATCGTGATGTGTTCGATGATCTCAGTCTTGGGCGGCAGCTCGGCCGCGACCTCTGCCTTCAGCCGCCGCAGGAGGAACGGGCGCAGGCGGCGGCTGAGCGCGTGCCGCCGGTCGGCGTTGTCGTACTTCTCGATCGGCGTGCGGAAGGCGCGGGCAAAATGCCGCCGGTCGCTGAGGAACCCAGGATTGAGGAAATCCATGAGCGCCCACATCTCGCCCAAATGGTTTTCCACCGGTGTGCCGGTCAGGCAGAAGCGCTGGCGCGCATCGAGGCTGCGCAGGACGCGGGCGGCGTTGGTCTCGGGGTTCTTGACGTTCTGCGCCTCATCCACGATCAAGGCATGCCAGGGCTGAGCCGCCAGCACGTCGCGGTCGCGCGGCAGCAGGGCGTAGGTCGAAAGCACGAGGTCGTAGCCCAGGATCGCGGCGAAGTGCGCCTTGCGCTCAGGCCCGTGCAGGGTTAGCACCTTGAGCGCCGGTGCGAACCGCTCCGCCTCCAGCCGCCAATTGGCCATCAGCGAGGTCGGCGCCACCACCAGGCTCGGCCGGTCGGCGCGGCCGTCCTCCTTCTCGGCCAGGAGGTGGGCCAGCGTCTGCACGGTCTTGCCGAGCCCCATGTCGTCGGCCAGCACGCCGCCCAGGCCAGCCTCGCCGAGGAAGCGCAGCCAGCCGTAGCCCTGGCGCTGATAGGGCCTGAGCGTTGCGGTGAAGCCGGCCGGAACGGGGTGCTCGAAGGGCCGGGCCTCCGTGCGCAGCCGGGCGCCGAGGGTGCGCAGGGCCTCGCCGCCGGTCCAGCGAATCCCGGCGCCGCTGATCCGCTCTTCGAGCGCGCTGAGTTCGGCGGCATGGGCGCGGCTGAAGCCGAGCTTGTGGCCGTTGACTTCGATGTCGGCCCGGAACAGCTCGTAAAGCGCGGCCAGGATCGGCTTCACCTTGGCATAAGCGAGCGGCAGCAGGCGCCCGTCTTCGAGCGTGACGAACAGCGTCCCCTCGTCAGCCTCGGCGAGATCGAAGAAGTCGCTGTCAGCATCGGCGGGCACCGCCTTCAACAGTTCGATGATCTGCGGCAGGATGTTGACGCGGCGGCCGTCGACCGCGATCCCGATCGCGAATTCAAACCAGTCAATGCCGCTGCCTTCCTCGACGATGGCATCGAAGTCTCCGTCCGGCTGGGCGATGTCGGGCGCGAAGCCAGGCTCGACCTCGATGCGCCAGCCTTCAGCGCGCAGGACCGGCGCCACCTCGACCAAAAAGCGCGGCCAGGCCATCGGATCGTGGCTGTCCAGCACCAGATCGCCGCGCGCATCCGCCGGCAGGGCATAGGCCCGATACGGCTCATCGATCGACACCCAGCGGGCATTGGCGGCGTCAAGCCGGGCGCGGAGTTTCTTCTCCGCGGTCAAATCACGCTCAATGCTGAACAGGCGGCCCTCCCGGGCGATTGTTCGCTGCCGCTGCCGATCGGCGCCACTAAGCACGTGCGGGCCGTAGGCAAAGGCAAGCTGGGCGACCGGCAGCTCGATCGGCGCCAGCTCCTCCCCCCACGTGCTGTACCGGGAGGCGTAGCCGTGATAGCCGGGTTTCAGTGTGCGGCGGATGAGCCGCAGGACCGGGACCGGCGGACCCTTGACGACCTCGGGCGGCGCCGGCTCCGGCGGCAGGACATCCTCGCATGCGGGCAGCTTCTCGGTGAGCCGGCTGCGCAGGAGCGCGATGTGCTGCGGCGGAATTGCGGGCGCCTGCATCAGCGTGGCGGCGACCCTGGGCGCGAGCGCGATTTCGAGCGGGCCGCACAGGCCGTCCTCGGCATCGACATACCACGGCGGAATCAAACACACGGCCGTGCCGCCGCCGGCGACGGCGAACTGCGGTCGCTGGCCGCCGTCCGCCAGCATGGTCCAGCCAAAGGTGGCGGCGCGCGGCGGGCCCAACCGCATCACCAGCCCTTCGACCGACCGCCAGCGGCAGCGGCCCGTCTCCAGCACGCGGGTGAGCACGTCCGTGCCGCTATCGCCGGGCAACGTCTGCAGACGGCAGCCGTGAGTGCCGCCCGTGGCCGGCAGGCGGGCGAGGATGCGCAGGTCCTCCTCGCGCAGATACTTGGGCGGGGTGCCGGAGGCCGCAACACGCAGATCGCACGCCGTGACGGCGCCGAAGCTGTCATCCTTGCGCAGGCGCACCGACTTCTGTTCGAGCACGAGCTGCGCCGGCCCGCCGTCGCCTTCGGCGAGCGACAGCAGGTAGATCAGCCGCTGGCGTACCGAGGGCGGATAGGTGTCCGCGCTCAAGCTCAGGGCGCGGTCGAGATCCGCGAGCCATGTTTCGGTCTGCGGCGTCAGCACCGGCGCCGCAGACGGCGCTGTCGCAACCGGTGCGCGGGTGCGGCCCGCGGGCGTCGCCATGCTCTCGATCAAAAGGGCGGCCACGTGCTTGCAGTTGAAGCTGACTGGGCACGAGCACTGGCCGGCGATGCTGACCGCCCCTTCCGGCGTCGTCGCCAGCGTGATCCGCACCGTATAGGGCCGGTACTGCGATCCCTGCACCCGGCCGCAGATCACGCTGCCGTCGTCCGCCATCTCGGTGACGGTGGCGCGACGCCGGCGCTGGTACGCCGTTCCCTTGTCCATGGCCGCCGCCGGCACGGCACGGCTGATGTCGTCAAATGAATGGATCCGCACGCATTTTGCCCTTGGGATCGTCTACCTCGGCGACGGTTAACTACAGACAGTAGAGGATTAATGGTTCCGCTACCAAATATGTTACCTCACCGTGCTGGCCCAGGCAACTGCCTCCTCGATGCGGTCGTTGCCCCAGAACACTTCGTCGTCATCGGTCGTCAGCATCGGCGCCCCGAACAGGCCCAGCGCCTGCGCCGCCGCGGTTGCCTGGCGCAGTGCCTGCCTGACCTCCGGCGCCGCCGCCCGCACCATGATCGCGTCCGCCGCGAAGCCTGCCTCGGCCAGGATGTCGGCCATCACGCGAGGCTCGCTGATGGTCAGCCCGGCCCCGAATTCAGCCCCGAATTCAGCCCGGTAGACGGCGCGGCTGAAGCGCGCCCGGGCGCCGTCGTCGGGCAGCGCATAGGCGATGCGGGCGGCCAGCACGCCGTTCTGCGGAAACGGCTCCGGCCGGCGGAACGGCAAGCCGAGCCGCGCGCACGTGCGCTCCAAATCCCGCCACATGTAGCGTCCCTTCGCCGGCTGCAGGTTGAACGGCGAGGTCGGCCAGCCGAGCGCAGCAAAGATCGGCCCCAGCAGGAACGGCCGCCACTGAACCGTAAGGCCGGCCGCGGCGGCTGCCGCCTCGACGCGAAATGCCGCCGGATAGGAGTAGGTGCTCGCAAACTCGTACCAGAAGGTGATCGATGGCATTGCCTTGTCCTCTCCACCTGGCGAGGCTAGCCCTTGACAGCGCGCGGGTGAACGACTTCCTCACCCGCCCTCTCCGAGGCGTTTGGGCCTGCCTCTGGTTCGACGTTGCCGTCAACACCGAGGGCGCGAGATCGTCGGCCTGCCCATCGGCCCGTCGGAAGCCGAGGTGTTCTGGTTTGACTTCCTGAAGAGCCTCACGGGCCGTGGCCTTGCCGGGCAAGCGTAAACCGGGGAACGCGTTTGCAGCCGCCGAAGCTGCCGGGCGTTCACCTCCAGTGTCACCACCCGGCCGCCGCCGCTTCAACGAGACCGGCCGCAGATCCCGGATTTCGCTGCCGTTCCATCCGGGCGGCCGCTTGCTGATCTCCTACTCCGGGCGGGGGATCGGCTCCAGGAGCGGCTCGACGCTCGGCAGTGCCGGATCGAGCGCCGTCGCGGTCAGCGTCACGCCGTTGGCGACCGCGAGCAGCAACAGCCGGCGGGCGCCGACATGAAAGATGCGGCACAGCGTTTCCCGGTTGCGGTCGTCGTGGATCACGAGCGCGAGCGGCTGCGGCGCGTCGTCGCCGCCGGCGCTGTCGGCAAATGCCAGCACCTTCGGCGCGACCGCGGCAGCCCGATCGAGCTCCCCGGCGCCGGCGCTGGCGGCAAGCGGGCTGCCGTCGCCATCCGTCAGCAGCACCGTCTCGAAGCCGCCGATCTCCGCCATGCGGTCAAGCAAAGGGGCGAGCGCCTCGCGCTGGCCGGGGCCGTCGCGGGTGCCGTCGCCCGGACCGGAGAACGCCAGCGCAATCTGCTCGCGCTTCAGCACCGGCGCCAGCACCTCTGCGATCAGCGCCTTCAGCGTTGCGCGGTCATTGTCACGCATCGCGAGCGGCTGTGCGGTGTGGCCCACGATCTCCTGCAGCGTCTTGCCCTGCTGCAACAGCACGCGGACGGTGCGGTCGACCGAGTCCTTGAGCGTCTCCGCAACGCCGTTGCCGTAGGCGCACTCCGCGCGGGCCTGGGCGAGATCCGCTGCCTGCCGGTCGAGCTGGATGCCGAGCCGGCGGCGCTGGGTGAGGCTTTCGCGCACGCCAAGCACGTAGCCGCCGAACACCAACGCGGTCGCGGCGAGCCCCCCGAAAGCGATCGCAAGTGCTAGCGCCGGCGTCATGGGGCCGTTTCCACAGGCGCCGGCTTAACAGGCGCCGCGGGCGACGGCGGCTCCGCTGGCTCCGCAAGCGCCGCCGGGCAGCCGGGGATGCCGTCGAGCCGCAGGACCACGCGCCGCTGCTGGGCTGCCTGCGGCCTGAACGCCGGCAGCAGCTGACTCTCGCCCAAGCCACGGACCGTGATCCGGTCGGTGGCCAAACCGAGGCCGATCAGGACATCGGCAATTGCGCGCGCACGCTGCTCGCTGATCGTGCGGTTGACGTCATCCGGCCCCACGCTGTCGGAATGGCCCTCGACGACCAGCGATGCGGTCGGGAACCAACCCAGCCAGGCGGACACATCGGCGATTTTGGGACGCAGATCGGCTGCCGCTGGCAGCAGGCTGTTGCGCTGGAAGCCGAGCACGACCGGCTGCGGACAGGCGGCTTTCGCACTGGCCGCCGCCGAGCCGTCCGCATCAGAAGGCACTGCGGCAGGTTCTGCGGTAGGTTCTGCGGCAGGTTCCGCCGCAGGCGCCGCCGGAGCTTCCGCAGCGTCGGTGCTGGCGCCCGCCGTTGCGCCTGTGTCAACCGCACCGTCCTCCTGATCAGGCTCACGCGGCTCGCGCGCGGGGCCGGGTGCAGCGCCGGTGCGGGCAGCCGCCGCAGCGA
>JBATPX010000015.1:0-2282 GCA_049291695.1 Defluviicoccus sp. | reverse complement strand
AACAGCGGAAACGCCAGGATCTGCATTGCCACCGCGACGCTGTAGCCGACGGCGATGTTCACCAGCGCCTCGATCAGCGACATCCGGCGCGATTGCTTAAGCGGGCTGGTCGGCATCGGACGCCTGGCTCAACTCGATGAGGAACTCCTCGGCGGTCTTGCCGGCGGCCGGCGCGCCCAGGATGAAGTCGATTTGCCAGCCGAAAGCGTGGCCGAGCAACTCCATCAGCCGATTGAGCGCGACCGCGGCTGCGAACGGCATCTGCTCGTCGGCCGCCAGCTTCACCCAGCCGAGCGTGTCGGCGAGCTTGGCGGCATCGGCCTTGGGCGGCTCACGCTTCTCCAGCACGGCAAGCCGGCGCTGCAGATCGTTCCATGCCGTGCCGCTGATCCAGGTGAACATCACGTGTGTGTCCTTGCCTTGTGAGGGGAGTCATCGGGCCTGAGCGACCCGAGACATGGGTGACGTTTTGTACCGGACACATGGGTTACATCTCCGGCCCGCTTAAGCGGGCCGGAGATGTCGATGCCGTGGAAAGAGAGTTCGGTAATGGAAGAGCGCCTACGTTTTGTCGCCCGCCTGCTGGAGAACGAACCGATGACCGAGCTGTGTCGGGAGTTCGGTATCTCGCGCAAGACCGGGTATAAGATTTTCAATCGCTACAAGGAGCAGGGCCTTGAGGCCTTCAGCGATCGCTCGCGGCGGCCGGTGCGCTACGCCAACCAGCTGCCGGATCAGATCGAGGCGCGGATCGTCATTCTGAAACGCGAGAAGCCTCACTGGGGCGCTCGCAAGATCCGCGAACTCCTGCTGCGGCAACTGGATGGCGATTTCCGGGTGCCGGCGATCAGCACCGTCCATGCGGTCCTGGATCGGCATGGCCTGGTCAAGCGGATGGGGCGCAAACGCAGACGCGCGACGGGCACGCCTTTGTCCGCGGGTGCGGCCCCGAACGATCTGTGGTGCGCCGACTTCAAGGGTGAGTTCAAGCTCGGCAACGGACGCTACTGCTATCCGCTGACGGTCACCGACCACGCCTCACGCTTCGTGCTCATGTGCGAAGCCCTCGAGTCGACCCAGGAACGCATGGCTTTGACCGCCTTTGACCGACTGTTCGCCGAGCGTGGCCTGCCCGGCGCGATCCGCTCCGACAACGGCGTCCCCTTTGCCAGTCCCAATGGCCTGTTCAACCTGTCCAAGCTGTCGGTCTGGTGGCTCAGGCTCGGCATCACCATCGAGCGCATCAAGCCCGGCAAACCGCAGCAGAACGGCCGCCACGAACGCATGCATCTCACCTTGAAGAAGGAAACGACCCGTCCACCCGGCATGAACAGCCTACAGCAGCAGGCCCGGTTCGATGACTTCGTCGAAGAATTCAACTCTCAGCGGCCGCACGAAGCCCTGGCGATGCAGCGGCCCGCCGACGTCTACGTCCCCTCAAATCACCTCTACCGCGGCTTGCCCGAACTCGACTATCCGTTTCACGACTGCGATGTCCTGGTCACCGCTTGCGGCCGCATCTGCATGCATCGAAAACGGATCAACATCTCCACCGTACTTGCCGGTCAAAAGGTCGGCCTCAAAGAGGTCGACGACGGCATCTGGCTCGTCAGCTTCATGACCTACGATCTCGGCTACATCGACCTGGAGCAAAAAACCTTGCAGCCCCTGGACAATCCGTTCGGCCCGAGATTGTCACCCATGTCTTAGGTACGCCATGTTACCCATGTGTCCGGATCGGACCGCCAAAAGCGTGGTTGCGGGAGCGGGACTTGAACCCGCGTCTCGGGGTTATGGGCCCCGCGAGGCTCCAACTCCTCCATCCCGCATCGAGAATGCGTTACGCCGCACGCGGTCGAGGGGGCCTGGCTGTTTGTGTAAAACGAAAGCCCGTTTCGCTTGACACAAAGCCGTTTGCGTCTCTTTGACGCGACACAAGCTTGCGGCGGAAGTGATCACGCCGCCCGCGGCAGCCGTTCGGCCGCGACCTCGTCGAACGTGCGACCGTTGCCGTCAAGGGTGGCCTGCTTGCCCGCCGCCGCCTGCCAGCGCTTGACCGCGACATCGACGTACTGCGGCGAGATCTCGATGGCGAACACCCGCCGGCCGGTCGTCTCACCGGCGATGATCTGCGAGCCCGAGCCCGAGAAGGGCTCGTAGCAAAACTCGCCGGGCCGGGCATGCTGGCGCATCGGGATGGCGAAGACGTCCACCGGCTTCGACGTCGGGTGATCCGTCTTCTCGCCCACCTTCACCGTCGGCAGCGGCCACACCGTGCTCGG
>JBATPX010000014.1:0-36927 GCA_049291695.1 Defluviicoccus sp. | reverse complement strand
TAGACATCACACACGGCATCCGAAGCTGCTGTGCTTCGGCTTTATTAAGACGCGTCGGAAGCATGGGAGAACGGGAACAAATTGATAGCCGGCATCCGAAGCTGCTGTGCTTCGGCTTTATTAAGACGGCGAAGGTTCAGTGATGTTGACTTGTGCAAGCGCCACGGCATTTGAAGCTGCTGTGCTTCGGCTTTATTAAGACTCGGTGATACCGGAGATATCGCCCTGTTCGGGGGCGGGCATCCGAAGCTGCTGTGCTTCGGCTTTATTAAGACCGGCCTGCAGTTTGGCGTGTATCCAAAATCTCGCGAGGCATCCGAAGCTGCTGTGCTTCGGCTTTATTAAGACTCTTTCTAGTTAAACTTGTTGACGGTTACACCGCCGAGGCATCCGAAGCTGCTGTGCTTCGGCTTTATTAAGACATGATTTGGCCCTGCGTCATGGCGAGCTCATCGGGGCATCCGAAGCTGCTGTGCTTCGGCTTTATTAAGACGTTTGCAGCACCCGCCCTTCATTATTACTCCTGGGGGGCATCCGAAGCTGCTGTGCTTCGGCTTTATTAAGACGTAAGGATAGCCTGTAAGAGCTTGGTCTGAGTATCACGGCATCCGAAGCTGCTGTGGTTCGGCTTTATTAAGACAGGACCGGCACGAAACGCGTCGTGTCCATGTTTCCGGGGCATCCGAAGCTGCTGTGCTTCGGCTTTATTAAGACTGGGGAGGAACTCGGCAAGAAGTTCTTTATTCTCCCGGCATCCGAAGCTGCTGTGCTTCGGCTTTATTGAGAGGCTTTCCCATCGCCCTGGGCCCAGGACCAGGATCGCGACGACCGCGGGGATATCTGCGTGACGCTTGAGGGAAGGGGCGGTTGTGCTAGGATCGCGGTCACGCGAGCAGAGGGGGCGCCGTACAGGCTAAGAAGGAGGAACGAGATGGGGACCGTCTACGTGTGCTGCGGCGGCGAAAATCAAGTCACGAACCTGCAGGCGCTCCGGCATTACGGCATTCGACAGTTCTCGGACGTGCTGATGTTGATTGGATGTAGCGACCCGCCCACGGCGGAGGACCAGCGCAAAGCGATCGAGCCCGCGAAGCATTTTCGGAAACTCATCACGCAAGAGGCGGAGGACCTCCAGCATCAGCTAGCGATCAAGTTTATTCAGGCGCCGCGAGACGACGCGCACCGATGGGCGACAGAGCTGCAAACTGAACTCGGCCGCATCGGACTGGGTCATTACCTATTTAATGTTACGAGTGGAACGCGTTCGATGATTTTCGGTGCCCTGGCGGCTCTGCAAGAAGCGGGGGCAGAGGATCCCGGGGTAACCGTCGAAGCGATCGTCTACCTCGCTCAGCCGCCGCGACTGCAGCTCCTCCATCCGAACATTGACACGAGAGAAATCCTCATAGACCCCAACGACCGGGTCACCTTTTCCGACTGGATCCGTCTGCGCGGCATCTATGAACAAAATCGGCCGGCGCGGGAGGCGAGAGAGCGCAACGCCATCGATCGCGCCGCGCTTACCGCCGCGCTGCTTGCGTTTTTGCAGGACTTCGCCAAGACGGCTAACCCTCGCCAGCCGGATCGGGCGTTCTCGGACGCCGTGGCTGCACTGCATGGAACAGCACAACCGTTTCTCGACGAGAAGGCACCAAAGACGGATCAACCCTGGGTACGCCGAGTGTTCAGCGACTCTGAGAAATATCAAAAACAGATTCTTGCTACGATGATTTCACGTATAGATGATCGAAGACTTTCTTCGCTGCTGAAAAAGGAAGGTAATGACTTCGTTTTTTCGAACGAAGACGGGTTTCGTTACCTGGGTGGAGGATGGTTCGAGGAGCTTGTGTTTCTCCATTGCCGTGAGCGTTTGGGGCAGCGACCGACCGCTTGGAATGACGTCCATCTCAGCATCCGGGTTCAACTGAATGCGCAGCGACGTGACTTGGATGCCGATCTCGACGTGATTGTGATTGTCGATGGCCAGCCGCACCTGATCGAATGCAAGGCTAAGCGGTTTGGCGGCGGCGTCACCACCGATGACGTCCAGAAACTGGCCAGGTGGCACCATGCCGTGCTGGGGCCGCGGGGGCGGATTCTCCTCCTCAGCCTGCAGCCGATTTCCTCGGGCCACGATCGGTTAAGCCGAGAGGCCAGATTAAACCAGGTCGACCTTGTGGAAGGACCGGACGCCTTGAGCGGCCTCGACCGATGGCTGGCCGGTCTTTAGAGGCAACCTTCGGCTGAGGGGCGCAGGCGGGAGCTCACGGCAGACCAGGCAACATTGCCTCAAGTCCAAATTCGTCATTGAGCGCGTTAGACTGCTCGCGAATTGAGGAGGGAGCGTCCGCGATGTACCGCTACGGCCTGCTGAAACCCGTCCGCGTAGCCGATGCGGAGGACACCAACCGGCTCCTGCTCGGCCCGTCGACGCTTGGCATTGAGGTCACCGAAGCAGAGCTCGCGGTACGCTGCGGGCTTGGCAACATCGATCCGCAGCATGGCGCCTCAGCAAGCCCGGAAACTGCCATCGAAGCCTGCCTCACCGTGGAGCTTCCTCCGCCGGGAAGTCTCCTGGTGACGATCCGAGCCGATGCCGACGCTTTTGGGGCGATGGCGTTGCTGACAGCTCGTGCGGATGGCTGCGTGCCCACCGACGCGATGGTGGAAAGGATCGGAGAGATTGCACGCATGGACAGCTTTGCCCACGGCCCATGGCCGGGAGTCCGTCCGCTGCCCTCAACCGTTGAGGCGATGGCAAACGGGGTCGGCGGTTCGGCGAAGTTGACGGCTCTCGCCGCCGCGACGGCCGATGGTGCTGTTGACACCGCCGCCCGGGTCAATCTGATGCGCCGATGGCTCGAAACGGGCGCTTTGCCGCAGTCTCTTGTCGATGGGGTGTGCAGCCGGTGCGCCAATCTCGTGAATGGATTGCGTTCCGGAGAAATACGCGTTTCCACCGTGAGCAACGGACAGATTGCACTTGTCGAAGGCAAGCAGCCTGCGGCGCTGCGGCTCGGTTATTTTCTCGCGCCCGTGGTTATCGCCCTCAATCCGGCGAACCGCCTCGGTGACGGCGCGCCCCACCGCAAGTTCACCGTCTGCCAGTACCAGGAAGGCTACGTTGCCCTCCGGCAGGCAGCGGCTGATCTGGCGTCCCGCGAACCGGGGTGGGGTGGCTCTCCCACGATTATTGGTTCGCCGCAGGGCGTCGGCTCGACGCTAAGCATCGATGCGGTGGTGGCGGTAGTCGCATCCTGGCTGTTGGCTGCTCCCGACGAGAGCGGCTAGCAGTGAACGGATTCATGCGCGCCTGCGCGCCAAATCCGCACGAAGAATGTTGCAATTCTTCTTGTGCCTCCCAATCGGGTGTCCTACGCTCGAAAACAAAGAAGCGCGTGCTGTTACTGCGCGACAAGAACATTGGGAGGAACGAGGCGCGAACGGGAACCATTCCCCCAGCGCGAGATGGCGTGCTTGCGCCGACTGGCCCTTCCTCGTCGATATGCAGCGGTGGTTTGTGAGCGAGGGGAGTATGACGTTCGCGTACCATTTTGAAGCTAAAGGCATTCAGCGCTTCGTCCTCGACGGCGGCCGGCTTAAAGACCTGATCGGCGCGAGCGAACTTGTTGATTGCCTATGCCGTTGGGACGGGAGCGATCTGCTAAGCGGCGTGCTCGCGTCTGTCGGTATTGGCAGTGAGGCGGCTTTCTCCAGACGCGCCGGCGGCGGCTTCGTTCTCCATCATAACGATGGCAATAAGCTGCGAGAATTGCAGCGTCTGTGGACGTTGGTGTTTTGTATGCATGCGCCAGGTCTCGAGTTTACCGATGCATTGGAGGAGGGAGGCTCCGATCTGGAAGCCGCTACAAGAGCCCGCGACGCTAGGGCGCGGCGCCGCAATCTTGAAGCCGAACAATTGCCGTTGGCAGGCCCATTCGTACTGCGTAGCCCTCGCACCGGGCGCGCCGCTGTTGATTATGACGGACGGGATGCCGAGCCCATCGATCGCCTAACGCAGCGCAAACGGTTGTTCGCCACCTCGGAGAACATCGCCAAGCGCTTCGAACCTGACCAGGGGGAAAGGCTGTGGCCAACAAACATGGACCGCGACGATGCAGCAAAAGGAACCTCTGTCCTGTTTCCGTTCGAGCCGCCGGACTGTCGCGTTGTTGGCATCGTGCACGCGGATGGCAATGGCATGGGCCAGATGCTCGGCCGACTGAAGGCAGCGCTTGGTGATAAGAGCGACCGTTATGTTAACGTCTTCGGAGAATTCTCGAAAACAATCGAAGCAGTAACCTGCGAAGCGGTGCGGGGCGCAACGAAGACGGTGCTCGACCCTGCTCGCACCGAGGACTGCAGAATGCCAGCGCGGCCAATCGTACTTGGTGGCGATGATGTCACCGTGATTGTCCGCGCTGATCTGGCGATCGACTTCGCGACTTGCTTCTTGAAGAACTTTGAGGCGTTGAGCGCTGACAAGCTTGAGAACCTGCCCGGCCTTGACAGAGGCACGCTTAAGGGAATGAGTGCTGCCGCTGGAATCGCTTTTGTCGGCGCCAATCAGCCGTACTACCTCGCCTACGATCTGGCAGAAGCCCTTTGCAAGAAGGCGAAGAACGGCTCTCGTGCGAAACACGTGGGCGACGCGCCTATCCCTTCAAGCCTTGCCTTCCACCGGATCACGACCAGCTTTGTCGACGATTACGACCGCATCCTGAAGGCAGAGCTAACCGCCGGGAACGGCAACACAGCTTTGAGGCTTACGATCCAGCCTTTTGGCGTCGCTAATGCTTCGCCCGAAGTAACGCTTCCGAGCCTGACGACGCTATCGGAACTGGCGAAACAGGTTCATGCCGTGGGCGGCGGTGGCGGGCTGCGCCAGATCATCACGCTCCTCTCAACCGATCGCTCCGAAGCGGAGCGAGCATGGAGGCGATGGACACGTAACATCGCTGAAAGACACCAAGCAAACGGCGCGAAAAAGCTGATGGCGATTGAAGATCTTCTAAAGCAACTGGTCCCTGGCTGGAATGGTCAAGGAGTCCCGACTGACAAATATAAACGCACGCTACTTGGCGATCTTGTCGCATTGCTGGAAGTACAGGGAGGCAGTCGATGAACGCTACTCGCCTGCTCACCATCGATATCCGCAGCTGGTGGCACGCCGGGACAGGCCGCGGCGGCGGCGAGGATGCAGACGCCGTGGTCGAGCGGGATCACGATGGCCTGCCCTTCCTCCCCGGACGGCATGTGAAGGGCCTGCTGCGGGATGCTGCCTTCCGTCTCGAACACTGGGGAGCCCTGCAGAGCGACACCACCCGCCTGCTTTTTGGAAACGATCCCGAGGCGGAACGAGAACTCAATCACGAGGGCTTTCGCCGCGATACCCATGAGGGAGGTCTGCGCATTTCGAATGCTACGCTGCCCTTGAGCGTGCGCGCACAACTCCGCAAGGCGGAAAAGGGCACAAGCCGTGCCGCCCTGTTCGGTAGCCTCGCCAACACCGCCATCGATGAAGCCCGCGGCGTGGCGAAGAGCAAGAGCCTGCGCCGGACCGAGGTGACGATCCCGCTGCGTTTGACCTCCAACATCACCTGGTCGCCACCGCCAGGCTATCCCGGATGGAACGACAGAGAACGGGCGGTTGTGAAAAGCCTTGAGACGAAATGGCCGCACCTTCTCTCTGATGAAATTCTACCCCTCGTCCGTGCCGTCGGCGCCCATCGAAGCCGTGGCCTTGGCCGCGCCACACTCAGTCTACCCGACGCCCGATCATGAAGTCGCAAGCCTTCCTCCTCACGCTCCTTGAAAACGTCGTGTTTAGCGAGCGCAATGCCACGACGGGCGGACACCGAGGTCTCGACTACATTCCCGGAGCATCTCTTCTGGGGGCTGCGGCAGCGCGGCTCTATGCTGATAGTATGTCGTCCGATGAACAGTGGCAGATCTTCCACTCCGGACAAGTTCGCTTCGGTAACGGCCTTCCCCTCTCTCCCGCCGGTTCTGTCTGCTATCCTGTCCCGGCCTGCTGGCACTACGAAAAACACGGCTCAAAACCAGCCATTGACGGTAAGTTTGAAGCAAACAGCGTCTTCAACTTACAATACGTCCGCCCTTTACCGTCTCAACCTGAGGCCATCAAGGCGGGTTTCGTAGGGCGTGACGGGAGCCACGTTATTCCGCACCGCCAGCTTAGCTTGAAAACGGCCATCAACAAAGCGACGGGGCGCAGGCGGGAGGCGGCGCTCTTCGGTTACGAAGCTTTGACGGCGGGGCAGCGGTTCGCGGCGCTTTTGGAAGCGGATGATAATATCGATCAAACCTTGTTCGACAGGGTATGCGACAGCCTCGTCAACGATGCCCTTTATCTCGGCCGCTCGCGCCGCACCGAGTACGGCACTGTGTGCTGCGAGAAAATCGAGGGGGCCACCGTCCAGCCACTTCCCGCATCGGCGGCTTATCCTCAGAGCACGTTGGTTCTCTGGCTGTTGAGCGATCTGGCGCTGGATGACGAGAATGGGGGGCCAACTCTGGAACCTTCGCCCGCTTTGTTGGACGTTGACCTGCCTCCGGGAAAGCTTACCCCAGACCAGAGCTTTATCCGCGCGCGCCGGGTAACCCTCTACAATCGCTACCTTCGGCGGTATGATGTTGAGCGGACGGTCATTGCGCAGGGAAGCGTCCTCACATTTAAGTTCGATCAATCGCCGTCTCAGGACAGTATAGGTAAACTGGTCGAAGGCATAGGACTGTGGCGCGAACTGGGCCTTGGACGCGTGTGGGTAAACTCGCCCTTGCTCGAGGAAACACTAACCTTCGAAAACGGGACGACCACGCCCATAATTGCCGCCACCGACCCTTGGGCCGGAATCAGTGAACCTGATGGGGAAGACTACGAGGCGAACCTAGTTGCGTGGCTTGGTACACGCGCGGAGCGGCGGTCGGTCGCAGAAAAATGTGGCACTGAAGTGTCGCAATGGCTGGCTGAGCTGAAAACGCTTTATGCCGTGGGCCGCGCTCTTGCCGGCAAGTCCTCTGATGAAGAATTCGGACCAGGCGCCAGTCAGTGGGGCCGGGTCCTGGATGCCGCTCGCCTCCCGGCAGCTACCCCGGAGAATATCTCTGCGACGCTCTTCGAAGGAAGAAACGCCATTTGCCGTGGAGAGGGACTGCAGAAGAACGGCACGCCTGAGTGGAAGGCGGATCCGGACTGGGCCGCACAGGCGGAGCTGGACGGAAAGCAGACGACGTTCCGGGGATGGTTGAAAAGTCGCGTCGACCTGTGGCTAAAGCGGCACCATAACGATCCTCTACGCCCGGAGTTTGGAACGGTCGTTGGCAAAGTGGCTGGCGATGCAAGGGCGTTCCTGCAGGCCCAGACAAAGGGCCGAAAGCGTCAAGAATTGGCCGAATAAGAGGGACGATCGAAGTGACGCCCGAGTTCCCCTGTTTGCAGATTGGGCGTGTGACCGTCGAAGCGGCAACGCCTTTGTCCATCGGTACGGGGTTGGGCTCAGGGCTAGCAGATATGGCACTGGTGCGCGACGCTAACGGTCTGCCGGCCATTCCGGGGACGACGATCGCGGGCGTGCTACGCCATCTCTACGCCGAATGCTACGGCCAGACAAAAACGAACCACCTCTTTGGCCAAGCTCATCGGAACTTCGAGCAGGCCTCGCGCCTTGTCCTGTCCTGGGGCTGCGTACATGATCAAAACGATAGCCCGGTCGAAGGCCTCCTCGTAGGCAGCAATAGCGGCAAACTGACTAGCGATCCGCTGCTTGCCTGGGCAATCAAGGATCAGCCGCTTGTGCGTGACCATGTGCGCATCAATGACAGAGGTAGCACCGACGGGCGAGGCAAGTTCGATCGGACCGTATTGCCCGCCGGCTACCGCTTCACTTTCGAGGCGGTCCTATGGTGTGCCGACAAAGCAGACAACAGCCTGGAGAACGCACTAGGCCTGATGAAGCTGCCGGCCTTTCGCTTAGGGGGAGCGACCCGCCGAGGCCTTGGCAAGCTTGAGGTCAAGCGCGTGGCCGTCGTTTGCTTCGATCTGCGCGTTAAGGAGGACCGGGAGCGGCTTGCTCTCCTTTCAAACCATCTGGCTGCAACGCCCGGGAAGCTGGGCGATCGTCCGGGTTTCACTCAGCTCCCGCTTAATGCTCCCAAAACGGATGCCAAACACTACAAAATTACACTGGAACCGTTGGATTTCTGGCGGATGGGCAAGGGCGACCATCCTGCGGCCCAGACCCGAGATGGCAAGGCCGCCGACCTGATACCACTGCGTGAACCGTGCGTAACTTGGTCAGCCGCAGCAAACGGTTCGCAGACCGGCAAGATCAGTGCACGCCGTCTCGTGGTGGCGGGTAGCGCCATTAAAGGCGCCCTGCGCCATCGCGCGATGTTTCATAAGCGGCGCCTCAGCGGCTGCTTCGCGGATAAGTGTCCGGCCGATGAGTTCAGGGCTTGGCAGATGAACACCCTTACCGATCCAGACATCGAGTGTTTGTTCGGTTCCGCCAACGACGACGAAGGCAGGGGTGGCGAGACCGGGGCAGAGGAAGGACAGGCCGGTTTGGTTCTCATCGATGATGCGTACGTTGTCGATGGCAAGGTTGGAATCATGCCCCACAGTTCCGTCGACCGGCTCACGCAAGGCGTTCGCCACGGTTTCCTGTTCCACGAGGAGTTGGTGGTAAATGGAGAGATCGTCCTGCAGGTGGCCATTCTCCATCCAAACCGCGTCTCCAGAACCGCCATGAAAGCGCTGGAAAATGCGATGCAAGACTTGGTCTCCGGACGTCTCCCAATAGGCGGCGGATCGGGTAAGGGCCATGGCTTCTGCAAAGGCAAGGTGTAACTGGCATGATACAGCCCGATGACCGAGGATCGCCCTCGAACACTACTGCAGCCGTGCTCGCCGCCTACCGAGGTCTGCGCACCGCTAAGGACGCACAGCATCACCTGGGAAGCCTGCCTGACTTTCGGATCGCGGGACTCGAGACGATACAGCCGGTGGGTTCTGCCTGCTGCGCGCCGCAATGCTGGCTTCAGACGTTCAATCCCGATTGCGGCTGGCTGCGCTTTCAGTCTCAGGTCGTGTCCTTCAGAAGCGCCGGCACCTCAAGCTGGCCCTCAGGCCAGCGGCTGCTGTACGGCGAAGTTGCCGCCGGCGCTGCCAAGTCAGCGTCCATCCGCCCCGACGGCAGGGGCGGGCTGCGCGTCTTCCGGTATGAAGAGACCGGAGGCGATGACTATCTAGTTGAGAGGGTGAACTTAATCGCGAGCGACAAAGGGCTCGGGAACCTCAATTACGACATTTACTGGGAGATCGGCAAGCAGGG
Organism: Defluviicoccus sp.; assembly: GCA_049291695.1. Lineage (GTDB taxonomy): Bacteria > Pseudomonadota > Alphaproteobacteria > Rhodospirillales > Defluviicoccaceae > Defluviicoccus. The sequence continues at coordinate 27,571 of JBATPX010000014.1, read as the reverse complement.
CGCTCGCCCCGTTATCGCTCGCTTCGTCGGTTTCGACGTCAAGCAACCCGGAGGTGCCACATGAGCAGCAACCATTGGCGCCAAAACGGACGCGGTCAACCTCATGAGAAGCCCGACGCGCAGGATCTGACCGTACCGTCCCCACCGCCGCCGATCCACGCGCCCTACAACTGGGTCCCGCTTTCCCGTATGATACTCAAGCCGGACTGGGCCGACCGCGTGACCCACGACTTTCCCTTTTCCGACGGTGTCAGCGGTTCACTGACCCTGAAGATTAAGGCTCACACCCCGATACTGGTGGCGGGAGAGCAGAAGAAAACAAAGGGCCAGCCGGGCGAAGCCCGTTTTTTCCAGTTGCCCGATAAAACCTACGCCATCCCCGGCTCAGCCCTGCGCGGCATGATCCGAAGCGTCATTGAGATCGCGGGTTTTGGTGCCATGAGCGCGGTGGACGACCGCCGCATCGCCATACGCGACCTTACCCCCGCCGCCCGCGCCATTTATGGAAGCCGGCTGACGAAGGAGGTTGGTCGAACACCGGAGGACATGCCGATTTACGAGCCGCGCAGCCGGGCCGGCTGGCTTAAATTCGACAGAGAGACGAAACAATGGCAGTTGACGCCCTGCCGCTTTGCACGCGTCGAGCACAGCGAGCTTTCGAAGGTGAAGCTGTCGACAGTAATTCAATGGGCAAAACGGTCCTCTGCGAGGCAGCGTTACAAGGATTGGAAAAATTTTGGCGGTACTCTACAAGCAATTATGAATGTAGAAGAAGAAAAAGAGCACCGCCATCAGAACGGCAATATTCTTATCCGTTACCAAAAAGCTATTTTTGGCGGATCTCAAGAAGGGACTCTTGTTTTTACTGGAAATACTGGAGTTAAGAAAAATTTTAAACATATGGAGTTTTTTTTCTTCGCGCGCGAAAAAAATTCTCTGCCTTTGGATAGCAAGTGCATGGACTCTTTTCTTGCTATCCATGGGGATGATGATGGCGACTGGAAGTGTTACTGGCAGCAGCGGATCAAGGCGAAACAGGAGGTCCCCATATTCTGGCTTGAGGGAACTGATGGCCATCCGGCCGACCTCGGCCTGTCCATGATGTTCAAGCTGCCGCACGGAAAGACGATCCATGGGACGATCGCCAATACCAACCCCGAGCACATCCGCTCCGAGGCGCCCGACCTCGCGACCCTTCTGTTCGGCACGGCAAGCGATGATGAGGACCATGTGCCGGGCCTCAAAGGCCGGGTCAGCTTCGGCCTTGCGCTCGCCCAGAACGATCCAAAACCCATGAAGGCACAACTTACGGTTCTCAATGGGCCGAAACCGAGCTATTCCCCTAATTACGTCCGCCAGCCAACAAAAGGTGAGCCAGCCTGGAAACTGAAGGGGGAGACCTACGCAACCTATACCGCGCTCTCAGGTCCGAACCTCGCTGAGGAGCTGACCCGGCCCGAGGTGCGCGGCTGGAAGCGCTATCCCGTACGGCGTGAGGACGAGGTCAAGTTGCAGTCCGTCGGCCAAGCTGGTCCCGATGTCCAAGTTAGCCTCCACCCGTTGCCGAAGGATACGGTTTTCGTGGGCGAGGTTCGGTTCCACAACCTGCGCGCGGTGGAGCTGGGCGCGCTTTTGTGGGCGCTCGAATGGGGCGGCAATGAAAACCTTCGCCATGCGTTGGGTATGAACAAAGCCGCTGGCTACGGCCAAGTAAGTATTGAGGTTGTCCGGTCGACTTGGTCTGCAATTATTGCTAATGACCCCATCGCCCAGGTGAAGCACTTCTGTCAATATGTAAAAGACTTTGTAGATTACATGAACGACAAATACAGGGAGAAAGCAAACAAAAGTAGCGTGGACTGGCAACGAAGCGAACAGATCGTTCAGTTGCTTGCCATGGCAAACCCCTATTTGCTGGCCGACCAGAAATCTTATCCGGGTGAACTTAGGCATATGCTTTTGAGGACCAAGCCTAATTTAGTAAATCAGTTCTTAATTGCTAAGAATAACAGATGTGTTCTCGCGGAATACGCCATGTTCGACGGCATCCGCGACCGAGATATCTTCTCGCTTTCCGGCCGCCATGGCAACCGCGGTTCAACGCCGGTTCCGCCTTCCGCCAATCAGTCCCGCTCGGAGCCACCCGAAGCATGGCTGAAGCGGCATGTGAGCTTTGTTGCCAAGAGGTCCTTTGGCGGCGACGACAACCGCGCTCTTCTCAGTCAGATGCTCGCTGGCTTGTGGAAACAGATCGCCGAGCCGGAGCTTCAAGCTCGGGTCAGGGAGATCATTATCGGCGATTGGCAGCAGCGGGGCGCGTGGCAGTCACCTCCTGACGATGACGCCAGGGCTGCGCAACGCATTTACGGACAATCGTAAGCAAAATAGGGGGTGACTAGTCAGACATGAACGACAGGCCGATCGTATACGTATGCAACGCTACCCGGCACATATGATCGTCAATCTCCTTCCGCTGCTGGCCCTGCCCGAGCGTCGCTTGAGGGAGATTATCATACTCATGGGCGCACAGAAGGGGGGCGACCCTCGGGCTGAACAGAATGCACAACGGCCTACGGAACGGTTCTTAGACGTCCTGAAGCGGCAGCCATCCCTGAGCCAAGTGAGAATCTCTAAACCCAGGGAAGGCGACCCGGATGATCTTGCCCATTGGGCAAAGGCAATGAAAACGGTCCCTGCCAAGTCGCTCGGTTGCGATGTCGTCGTCAACGTCACGGGCGGCAAGGCTGCCATGCAGCTGGGAGTTTTATCTGGAGCCTATGCGCTCAAGGAATTGCACGCGGGCATCGCTGTACAGGTGTCCCTCCTCCTGCCTGATCCACCCCGTATCATGCAGATCATGCCGGATGTTACAGAAGAACCCATTTCTGTCCATGCCTTGGGTAGGCTGAACCTCGAAGGGTACTTGTTGTTGCATGGCTATGGCTGGGATCCGCCTGCACACAGCCCTGAGACCACGGCGCGCGGACGCCGCGACTTTACGAGCCGCCTGTTCAATCGTTTGCGCAAAGGTGCGGACAGTGCGGGTATCCGCTCCAGAGTGGTCAAACTGCGCCAAGCTGCTTTAGGAGAGGTCAGCCAGATCCCGAAGGTTTACAACATCGTCCAGCACGTGCAGAGGCAAACGGGTTCAGATCCTGGCATGGGAGGGCAGAACGCTGGTCTTTCAAGGCGATGCCAGGGATTCCTTGAAGGGTAGATGGTTCGAGGAGTGGGCGCTTAACCGCGCTTGTGACGCGTTGGCGCCGCGTGCGGACCGAGATGTTCGCATGGCTATTCCGGAGCGACGCTTAGCCGCGACCGCAGCCTCGGAAGATAGGAGCAGCGATTTCGATATCATGATTCTCAATCGCGGACAGCTCCACCAAATAGAATGTAAGTCCGGAATTTACAAGAGCAAAAAAAGATGCCATCACACGGGACGACATCAACAAGCTTGTCTCACGAAAGTTCAACCTCGTGGGTCCCAATGGCACCGTCGCCCTTTTGAGCTTGTTGGATCCCTTGCCAAACGAAGAGGTATACGTCGAGGCGCTCTGGCGCGAGGCACAAAACGGCGGCATCCAATTCTGGACGGGAAGCAGCGGATGGCTTATCGCGTTGTTCCAGGTCATCCACGCTAACGGACACAGGCGGGCGTGATTTCACTCTGTTCGGCGAACTTCGAGGTGGATTTCGGGTCAAGAGGCCGCTCAGCCTCCAGTTCGCACTGCGCGTGGCCGGCCACCTGGGACAACGAGATAAGCCGCAGCAGCGGTATCGAAGCGTTCGAGGAATAGCTTAGTAGTTTATCGCAACAGTAATTTTGTTTACTTTTGGCAGTTGTGGTCAAGACATGCGCAACATTCTGGTGATTTCTGTCGGCGAAACGCCGCAAGTCGTCACGGAAACCCTCTGGAACCTGCTGCACCGCTCGGGCAAAGAAAACTTTGTCGCTGATGATGTCCACATTGTTACCACCACGCGCGGGCGGGATCGAGTGCGAGGGACGCTCATCAACGATTGGGCAACTTCCGGCAAGTTGGTGGAGTTCTGCGATGCCTTTTCTCTTCGAAAACCGACCCAGGACACTGTCAAGATCCATGTCGCTACCGGCGACGCGGGAGAAGGCGTTGAAGATCCCCGGGATCCTGCGGGCAACATTGCCTATGCTAACAAGGTGGCCACAGTCATTCGCGACGCCACGCGAGACGCCGATAGCCGTGTACACGCGTCGCTAGCCGGCGGTCGAAAGACCATGAGCTTCTACATGGGGTATGCCATGTCCATGTTCGGCCGACCGCAAGACTCCTTGAGCCATGTTCTCGTGCCGCCGGAGTTTGAGGGCTGCGAGGATTTCTGGTGGATCCCCAAGGAGCCGATCCAGGTTTTCAACAGGCGCGATAACGCTTGGTACAGTACGGCCGATGCCCGCATCGATCTGGCGGAGATCCCGTTTCTTCGCCTGCATCAGTTTGTTGGCCAGACGATCCTCCGAGATCAGAATATCGATTTCGCGCGCGTGGTAAGGGGCGTTCAGGCTGCGCTGGAAGGCCCCACGATCCGATTGGACGACAAAAATAGGCACATTTTCATCGCTGATGAACCGCCGTTTCAATTGCCCAATCTTGAGTATGCGCTGTATCGGGTTCTTGCCGAAGCGGGGCGCCAAAGATGGCCGGGCGCCGGCCCCGACGGACTTGGGCCCGACCATTCCGGCTGGGTCACCATGGATGATCTAACGGCCGCCGGCACGGCGACCACCCATTTCCTCGAATACTATGCTTCGACCTGGTGGGATGGCTTCGAAAATGAAAAGGTTAATTTTCTGGTGAGCTTGTTTAGAGACTATGGTGATCCAGCTCACGAGAGGCGGACAAAGATCCGACGTGAAATTCAACGCACCATTACCGATTGCATTTCTGGCTTGCGCAGGAATCTGGCGCTTAACATTCCTGATAATCTCATTCTTGATTGGTGCAGGGTGCAAGATCGATGGTTTGGACGCAAACGAGCCTTCGGGCTTAGGCTGCATGTGCACCAGATCCATCTTATTGAACATTGAGGTCTGTTCGAGTGTTGATATCGGGTCGCTAGGCGGATGTTCGGGCCGGTCTCACCCGCTGTGTTTCAACAATTCTTATCGCCCGATTCGTTCTTACTCCCTCGCACGATAGCCCCCGATGTGTCAGGGTAGTTAAACGAATGACCGCTTCCCAAGGAGGAGCTTGCGAGAAAAAGGGTGGGACCTGATGTCCGTTTCCCCGGCGGCCAATGCGAGGTGTGTTTGGAACTGACTTTCAGGGTAGAAGCCTTGGACGAGCGGGGATTGTTGGCCCAGCAACTCAGCAATCAATGGGCATTTATTAGATGTGTCGAGGTTCTTGCCGAACCAGAGCGGCGGCGGGGATGCGACGGCATCAGAGACACATTATAAGCCATTGAAAACGCAGCAGAGACGGTTGGAACCCAGCTCCTTTCCCTCCGCCAGCCACGCCAGCTTGGAACTTCTCTCCGGCGATCGGAGCGCCCGAAAAACGCGTTGTTTCAAAGGGGTTTAGCGACAGCCCTGAGGACCGCGCCGCGCCGCTGAAGGCCCTCAGCGTTCTCTCTTGGGCCTGTTTCTCCGGAAGTTGAGGACTACGCCATTTAAGTCCTCGGATTGGGTTTCGTTTAGTTTCCGCGTGTTAACGGCTGGCCGCTGGTCCCTCAGTTCGAAAGCGCGACTGGGCTGCGAAACAAACCGGGTACGGAATTTCGCCAGTTCCTAATGCTCCCCGCCGGCGCGTTGACTGATAATCATGACCCGCTTCAATGAGGCCGCGGCATTACTGCCGCGGAAGGCGCGCGCGTCAACTGGTCAGCATCAACCCCGACACCAGCGCTTCAATGAGGCCGCGGCATTACTGCCGCGGAAGGCCTACGTGCTGCGGCGGGTGTTCAATGGAGGATGGAGATGCTTCAATGAGGCCGCGGCATTACTGCCGCGGAAGGCGCAGGATCGGAGAGAGGGAAGACGGAATTGGTGATTAAGCTTCAATAAGGCCGCGGCATTACTGCCGCGGAAGGCCCCAGCGCTGGCAGGCTTGGACGAGTGCGCAATCTGTTGCTTCAATGAGGCCGCGGCATTACTGCCGCGGAAGGCGCCGGCGAGGATGACGCAGCCGATCGCGGGCACGTCGCTTCAATGAGGCCGCGGCATTACTGCCGCGGAAGGCGCTGCTATGACCCACTCCCGCCGCATGTCGCTTGCCGGCTTCAATGAGGCCGCGGCATTACTGCCGCGGAAGGCTCCAATGCGGACGCACAATGAGATCCTGGAATTTGCCGCTTCAATGAGGCCGCGGCATTACTGCCGCGGAAGGCACAAAACCCCCTATGATCCAACTCTTACCGACCCCGCGGCTTCAATGAGGCCGCGGCATTACTGCCGCGGAAGGCGACTATACAGTTCTTTATGCGGTGAATTACGCAGCCGACGCTTCAATGAGGCCGCGGCATTACTGCCGCGGAAGGCGCAAACCACCTTGCCCCTCGCCCCTTTTTTCACGCTGCTTCAATGAGGCCGCGGCATTACTGCCGCGGAAGGCCACAGCGCGGCCACAGGGTCGGCCGGTTTAGTCGGAGCTTCAATGAGGCCGCGGCATTACTGCCGCGGAAGGCGGCAACGGCCGCTCAAGATGCTGCCGTAGCATGTCCTGCTTCAATGAGGCCGCGGCATTACTGCCGCGGAAGGCGGATTTCATCGCCGGCCGATAGCCGTTCTCCGATCTGCTTCAATGAGGCCGCGGCATTACTGCCGCGGAAGGCTCGTCTCCTCGATTTTGAAACCCGCTGACCAAAGCAGCGCCGCTTCAATGAGGCCGCGGCATTACTGCCGCGGAAGGCGCGTGATCGTGCTATCGGCCGCCGGCTGCGCTGAAAAGGCTTCAATGAGGCCGCGGCATTACTGCCGCGGAAGGCGATGCCGACCAAAAGATGCGTGCTGGCCACGTTGGTGCTTCAATGAGGCCGCGGCATTACTGCCGCGGAAGGCGCCGTTGATCGCGGCTGTGACCGAGGCAGCGAACCGGCTGCTTCAATGAGGCCGCGGCATTACTGCCGCGGAAGGCGGGCGATCGCGCCGTCGGCGATGAAGCCGGCCATCAGCTTCAATGAGGCCGCGGCATTACTGCCGCGGGAGGCCTAAGATCGTCACTTCGGTGCAGCTGGTGGTGTCGGCAGCTTCAATGAGGCCGCGGAATTACTGCCGCGGAAGGCGCGGTGGGACTGCTGCGGCTGTTCTACTTGCTATTGCGCTTCAATGAGGCCGCGGCATTACTGCCGCGGAAGGCGCGCTACTTCGTCAATGACGCGTCCACAGCATCGCAGCTTCAATGAGGCCGCGGCATTACTGCCGCGGAAGGCAACGGGAAACTGGAGCGCGCATAATGGCATACGATCCGCTTCAATGAGGCCGCGGCATTACTGCCGCGGAAGGCCAGGCCAAGCCGGTCGAGCGTGCGTTCCGGGACTTGTGGCTTCAATGAGGCCGCGGCATTACTGCCGCGGAAGGCTGCTACTACGGCGTAGAGACGAGGTTCAGAATAACTAGCTTCAATGAGGCCGCGGCATTACTGCCGCGGAAGGCAAATCGTTAAAAGTTTGCTTCGGCGATGGGGAGACCGTGCTTCAATGAGGCCGCGGCATTACTGCCGCGGAAGGCCGCCGCCCCGCCTTTTTTCCAGGAAAATATGATGAACGGCTTCAATGAGGCCGCGGCATTACTGCCGCGGAAGGCCGATGAGTGCCAAGCTACTCAAAGCTATATTGTAACTCGCTTCAATGAGGCCGCGGCATTACTGCCGCGGAAGGCACCGACGTCGGGCAAATGGTCGTCGTCTTGATGTCGAGCTTCAATGAGGCCGCGGCATTACTGCCGCGGAAGGCATCGGCAACGTCGGGAACTCCGCGCCGACGGCCTCGAGCTTCAATGAGGCCGCGGCATTACTGCCGCGGAAGGCCCGTGTAGCCGTCCGCATAGACGATCAGCGCCTCGTGCTTCAATGAGGCCGCGGCATTACTGCCGCGGAAGGCGCCATCAACCGCCCCCACAATCTCACGATACAGGCGCTTCAATGAGGCCGCGGCATTACTGCCGCGGAAGGCCCGTCTCCCGCAGCATCTGCCCGGCCTTGCGCTCAGCACGCTTCAATGAGGCCGCGGCATTACTGCCGCGGAAGGCCGTGCGGCGGGAGATCCACATGGCGGCGGCTGCGGCGCTTCAATGAGGCCGCGGCATTACTGCCGCGGAAGGCTTCAACACTCTGCTCCCTATCGTGCCATGCGTTGTACTGCTTCAATGAGGCCGCGGCATTACTGCCGCGGAAGGCTCCAAAAACAGGGCGTGGCGTGCGAGGTCTTGCACGGGCTTCAATGAGGCCGCGGCATTACTGCCGCGGAAGGCATCTCAAGGGTCCGACCGTTGAGAACCTCTACGGGCCGCTTCAATGAGGCCGCGGCATTACTGCCGCGGAAGGCGTGCGCGGGCCGGTGCATGAGTTGTACGACGCGATGGGCTTCAATGAGGCCGCGGCATTACTGCCGCGGAAGGCCGCGACGGCGTGCTCGAGCTGTGGATTGACGGGGTGCTGGCTTCAATGAGGCCGCGGCATTACTGCCGCGGAAGGCCCACCACCCTCGAAATCGTCGATGATTGCTTCGCCGGCGGCTTCAATGAGGCCGCGGCATTACTGCCGCGGAAGGCTGCGGCGCTCGTATCGTCTGTAAGCGGCTTGCGGATGCTTCAATGAGGCCGCGGCATTACTGCCGCGGAAGGCCCGTGGCGGCCGAACGCGTCCGCACCGAGGGCGCGCTGCTTCAATGAGGCCGCGGCATTACTGCCGCGGAAGGCTGGCGCGATCTACATCGCCGGCAACCGCTACTGGACGGCTTCAATGAGGCCGCGGCATTACTGCCGCGGAAGGCCTCGTGCGACGACGTCGAACAATTCACAGACGATACGGCTTCAATGAGGCCGCGGCATTACTGCCGCGGAAGGCAGCGATCGGCGCCGCAATCACAGCCGCACCTCAAGTTGCTTCAATGAGGCCGCGGCATTACTGCCGCGGAAGGCAGCGTGTCAATCCCCTATCTGCGCACAACGCTTGCCAGGCTTCAATGAGGCCGCGGCATTACTGCCGCGGAAGGCCTCCAGCCACTCCATGGCGCTCCTCCTTCAGTCGATGCTTCAATGAGGCCGCGGCATTACTGCCGCGGAAGGCCTGTCGTCCTCCGCATGGACGAGCGTGTCCAACGATGGCTTCAATGAGGCCGCGGCATTACTGCCGCGGAAGGCGACGTTACGACGTGGTCCGAATGATGGTCTCCGCGCCGCTTCAATGAGGCCGCGGCATTACTGCCGCGGAAGGCGGCCGGCAGGTTGGCCTGTTCAGCGACCTGGCTGCAGACGCTTCAATGAGGCCGCGGCATTACTGCCGCGGAAGGCCGCTTACCTGGTATTCGGTGAAAGTGTGGATCGAGACGCTTCAATGAGGCCGCGGCATTACTGCCGCGGAAGGCGTGTCCGGGTCATGCCGCGTGCACCCAGACGACGATGGCGCTTCAATGAGGCCGCGGCATTACTGCCGCGGAAGGCTCGTACCTGATGGGCAAGGCGCCGGAAGCGATCAACTTGCTTCAATGAGGCCGCGGCATTACTGCCGCGGAAGGCGCCGAGATCAGATAGCGACCGGCTGGAACCTCGACCTCGCTTCAATGAGGCCGCGGCATTACTGCCGCGGAAGGCGCTGGGCGCTGTGGATTGACGAGTGCGACGTCACGGGGCTTCAATGAGGCCGCGGCATTACTGCCGCGGAAGGCAGAGTGCGTCTACCGCGGCGACGACTTCCAATTCTGGCTTCAATGAGGCCGCGGCATTACTGCCGCGGAAGGCGTCCTTTTCGTTCTTCTCGACAAGGCCAAGGGGCCAGGCTTCAATGAGGCCGCGGCATTACTGCCGCGGAAGGCATCGCCCGCCGTGATTAGCGGGCGGCCAGGGTGACGCTTCAATGAGGCCGCGGCATTACTGCCGCGGAAGGCTCCCGAGCGCGCCAGCCAGCGCTGCCGAACAACCCGCTGCTTCAATGAGGCCGCGGCATTACTGCCGCGGAAGGCTGCCGGGTCGCAACCCTCGGAACTCTAACCGATTGTGGCAACGATTGCGAGCGCTGTCACGGCGGGCCTGACGGACCGCGAGGCGGATCGCCCTTTGTTCCCTTGACGATGTCCAAGAACGTCAATCCATCAAGAGCATACCACATGCGAGCGCTGCCCGGAGATTCCTTATCACCGGAGCGCTCGCGTCGGCGCGGCGAGCTTCACACGATGATCGCTTCCCGACTGACGGGGGCATACGTTTTTCCCATGCTCTCGACCCGCAACTCTACGCGGTCGACGCTGCCTAAGTCGAGGATCAGCACGTGGTCCTGGTTGTGGTTGATCACCTCGTTGATGGCGGCCGCCAGTTCGATACGCCGCCTCCGCGTCAGGCGGCACTGAAACACCGAGAGCTGCAGCCATTCGCCGTAGCCATGCATCAGCTTGAATAGCCGGCGCCAGCGGCGCGGCTCGCCGATGTCGTAGGTGACGATGTAGATATGCTCGTCGACGGCGGGGCTTGGCATGGGTTCAGCGAGTCAAGTACTGCGGATACTCGGGAATTTCGCCCAGCAGGTGACGGCCCAGGAGCCGCACCTGCAGCTCGATGATCCGCCGGTAGCTGGCGCGGTATTCGAAGAGCGGGTGGGTCGCCTCCTGGCTCAAGCGCCGCTCGAAGGCAGCGATGAAGCGCTTGCGGCCATCGGGCTTCAAGGCAACGCTGCCGGCGGCATGCACGAAATCGCCGGCCTGAACCTCGCCGTTGTTGATCGCCTGGATGACGGTCGACTCGGCAATCAGCGGCCGGAACGGCTCCATCAGATCAAGCGCGAGTGCCGGCCGGCCGTAGCGCGGCTGGTGATAGAAGCCGCGGTAGGGATCGAGGCCGACCGCCGACACCGTCACCGTGATGGTGCGGACCAGCAACGTGTAGGCGAAGGAGAGCAGCGCGTTGACCGGGTCGGCCGGCGGCCGGCGGTTGCGGAGGCTGAAATTGAACGCCGGATCATCGGCATCGCGTTTGAGCACACCGGCGAAGTGGCTGAAGTAAATGGCAGCCGCGTTGCCCTCGATGCCGAGCAGCTCAGGCAAGGCCGCGGCATGCTGGGCGCGCTCGGCGTGGCGCTTCAAGTCGGCGAGCGCCTGGTCCGGCGGCGGCGCCTCGCGCCAGTTGCGGCGCAAGAGCGTGCGTGCATTGCGGATCTTGGCGGTGACAAGCGATCGCGCGACGCCCAAACAGAACGCCGGCTCGAAGCTGCCGCGGTACTGGGCGGTGCGGAGCTCGACGTTCTTGTGGCCGACGCCGACGGTGTGGCCCAAGAACCAGCCGCCGTAGGAGTGCCAGCTGAGGGGGACCTCGCGGCGCAGGAGTTCATGGACGCAGGGCGTGGTGATCGAGACATTCCCCATCAGCACAACCTGCGAAACATCGACGAGGCGCGCCTTGGTTGGCGGCTGGTCCTCGACGGTGACTTCGAGGGTCTCGCCCGACTTGGCGATGCGCGCCTTGTAGGCCTGGACATAGAGGGGCAAGGCGTCGTCGCGCGGCACGGCGAGCGGGCGCGGGTTGACGCCGCCGTGCTTGAGGAAGTTGACCTCGTCCGGCAGGCAGATGCCCACCAGTGAGCAGCGCGGGCACTTCGGGCTGTCTTCGAGCGGCGGCGGAATGCGGCCGCCCAACGCCATCAGCCGCAGACCGTTGACGGCCTGCAGGGTCTCGGCGCGCAAGTCGGTATCGAACTCAACGCGCACCCGCTCCCGGCTCTCGGCGAAGTAGAGGATGCCGGCTGAGCAGCGGTAGCCGTGCTCCTCGAGGATCAAGCCCTGGACGCAGAGCTGTACGCGTTCGGGCGCGTAGGCTCCCGAGGCAACGTGCGGCCGCTTGCCGCGCTTATAGTCGACCGGAATGACCTCGCCATCCTCGGCCTCGACCAGATCCATCCGCGCGATCAGGCCGAGGCGGTCGGAAGCGAGCGTCAGGGCGCGGGCTTGGAGGCGTTCGCCCTCATCGAGCGCGTCCGGCTCGGGCAGTGCGCCCGAGGGTTCGTCGACGCGGCGGTGGCGGAAGCGGCCTTCGGCGGTATCGGCACTCTCCTGCCATTCCCCTTGCACCCATTCGAGATAGGCAAGGCGCGGGCAGTACTGGTACTCGTTGATCATCCGCGCCGGCAACGGCGGCAGGTCCGGCGGCAACGGCGGGGCGGGCAGCGGCAGTTCGGGTTGGTGTTCGTCGGGCATGACGGCGCTTCCCCCTGCCCCCAGCGCAACGATCGGGCATGCGCCGTAGAGGGCCCCTGAACACTGTTCTTCTAAAGTCTATAGTAGCCGGCGCCGCGGTCTGTGATTGCTGTCACACGGTGGGAGTACCCAAGAGAAGGTTCCGAACCGACTTGTGCTGGCGCCGCGCGCCAAAACGGCTAATGTGGAATCGGTAGTGGTGTGTGAACGGTCGTCACATCGCTGCGAGCTATGATCGTCCGAGGAGGGCGGGCACTTGGACTATCGCACATTCTTCGCGAGCGGTCTCGGGGGAGGACGATCGCCCTTCCCCTATCAGCGGTCGCTGGCGGAAGGACCTTGGCCGGAAACGCTGATCATACCGACGGGGTTCGGCAAGACCGCGGCGGTGCTGGCGGCATGGTTGTGGAAGACCAGCCAACGCGACCCTGAAACGCCCCGCCGGTTGGTATATTGCCTGCCAATGCGCACGCTGGTCGAACAGACCGAGGCCGTGGCGCGCAAGTTTATCAAAGCGTCCGAGACCGAACTAAAACTCGACGATCCCGTTCAACTCGACGTGCTGATGGGCGGTCATGACCAGCGGCGCATGCCCGACTGGATGCTCCATCCGGATCGTCCGACGATCCTGATCGGCACGCAGGATCTGCTGGTCTCCGCCTCGTTGATGCGCGGCTACGGGACGACCCGCTATCGCTGGCCGGTTGATTTCGCGCTGCTCAACAACGACGCGATGTGGGTGTTCGACGAGGTGCAGCTCACCGGTGCGGCGCTGGCGACGTCGGCGCAGATCGAAGCGTTTCGCCGCCGGTTCGAGACCGGACGCCCGTGCCGCACGCTGTGGATGTCGGCGACGCTCGATCCGGCTTGGCTGCGCACGGTTGATTTCAAGCCGGCCGACGGTTTCCGTGCCCACGATCTGTCGGACGCAGACCTCGCACGGTCGCAGCAACTGTGGACGGCGCGCAAGCGGCTCGGCCGCCTCGATGTTTCGGCGTGCGATCTCGCCAAGAAGGATGGGCTGAATTCGTACGCCGGCATGCTCGCGAAAGCCGCGCGTGATCGGACCCAACCGGGAAAAAGCACCATTGTATTCCTGAACACAGTGGCGCGTGCCCAGGCGGTGTACGAAGCGCTGGGCGAGGTGGGTGCCGCGGCGGACCGGATTCTGATCCATTCGCGGTTCCGGAAGAGGGATCGCGAACGCGTGACGCAGCGCCTCCTTGCTGATCCTCCGCCCGCCGGCCGGATCGTGGTGACGACGCAGGCGCTGGAAGCGGGCGTGGACGCCACCTCCGCTACGATGATCACCGAGATTGCGCCCTGGTCGTCGCTGGTCCAACGCTTCGGCCGCTGCAACCGCTACGGTGAACTCGGCGAGGCGGGTGCGGACGTCTTGTGGATTGATCTGCGCGATGAGGAAGCCAAGCCATACGAGCCGAGCGATTTTACCGAGGCCCGGAAGAAACTCACAACGCTGTCAGCCTGCGGGCCGGCCGATCTGGCCGTCATTCCGCCCTCCGCGCCGCCACGCGGGCATGTGATACGCAAGCGCGATCTCCTCGACCTGTTCGACACGGACCCGGACCTGTCCGGCTTCGACCTGGATGTTTCGCTCTATGTCCGCGATGCCGACGACACCGATGTTCGGCTGTTCTGGCGAACGGTCGAGGACGACGCCCCGCCCGAAGGTGCGCCCTCGCCGTCACGCGACGAACTCTGCCCGGCTCCGATTGGTGGTGCGAAGAATCTTGTCGAGCGCACAAAGCGCGCTTGGCGCTGGGATGCGCTCGCCAGGGAATGGCGGGGCGTCAGGAACGACGAAATCTTTCCCGGCCTCGTAATCTGGGTCGATGCGGCGACCGGTGGCTACGACCCGGAGAGAGGTTTCGACGCTTCCGCGAGAGCAAAAGTCGCGGCGATTCCCGCACCCGATGCACAAGAAGCCGGCATGGACGACGATCCTGACACCTACACAAGTACAGTTCGCGTCAGCCTCGCTAGTCACAGCGCCCATGTGCGCGATCAGGCCGACACGCTCGCCGAAACCCTCGGCTTGAGCAAAACCGAGCGCGATCTCATCGTCGAGGCCGCGCTGTGGCATGATCTCGGAAAGGCGCATGAGGCATTCACGGCCTTAACGGGTGGGGTCTTGCCGCCTCTCGCCAAATGGCCGAGACCGAAGAAGGGAGAGAACCGTCCGAAGAGCCCGCGGAAATTCTTTCGGCATGAACTCGCGTCGGCCCTGGCCTATCTGGCCAATCGCGGCTGGGTAGAAGATGCGAATCTCAGCACCTATCTGATTGCGGCTCATCACGGGAAGGTGCGCATGCGCCTGCGGTCGCTCCCCAAGGAGCCTACGCCCGAGGACGACCGCCTGTTCGCACGTGGCGTCTGGGACGGCGACATGCTCCCCGAAACGCGCTTGGGTGATATCGTCGTTCCCGCGACGAAGCTCGATCTCGATCTCATGCAATTGGGCGAAGGCCCTTGCGGACCGAGCTGGTCAGCGCGAACGCAGGCCTTGCTGACGAAGCATGGCCCGTTCCGACTCGCTTGGCTTGAGGCGCTCGTGCGTATCGCCGACTGGCGCGCGTCGGCAGCCGAGGAGGATGTCGGTCATGACGACGTATGAGCATGTTCTACATGGCTGTGCGCCCGTGCCGCTCGCGGGCTATCTCAAGGCGCTCGGCGTGTTCCGGCTGGTCGCGAAACAGGCGGACCCTGACGCCCGCGGCTTCTGGCGCGACGAACGCTTCGTGCTGAAGACAAAGCTGACGGAGGACGAACTCGTCCGGTTCTTCGCTGAGATTTACCAACCGAGCCCGATCATCTCGCCGTGGAGCGGACGCGCCGGCTTTCTGGAGGGTGAAGACGACGACTCGGATCAACAATCCTCCCGCCAAGGCGCTGAATTGGTGCGCCGATACGAAGCGGCCGGACCGCGATTTGCTAGAATGCGTGAAGCGGTCGAAGTTTACCGCTCGATCAGCGTCATCATTGAGCTCGATCGAGCGCGCGCCGAAGCCAAGTCGCTGCAAGAGAATGAACGAAAGAAAATTGACCTTTCCGTGGTCGAGAAATCGCGATTGAAGGAACTCGCGTCTCTGATCAAGAGGTACAAGGCGTCGGTGATTGCAGGGTTGCGATCGGAAGCGCCGGATTGGGCGGTCGATTGGTTCGACGCGTGTCAGCGCATCGGCACCGACGACGTGAAGATGCCCCTGTTGGGCTCCGGTGGCAACGACGGCAGCCGCGACTTCGGCATGAACTTCGGATCTGCTCTGAAAGAGCTGTTCGACTTCGACAGCGGCAAGCCTCTTTCGCGCACGGTGACGCTGATCCGGGAGAGCCTAGGCTTCGGCATCGCGTTCGGGCTGGCGCACAGCAATCTCGGACAATATGATCCGGGGGGCGGCGGAGAAAACACCACTTCCGGATTCTTGGGCGAGCACCCCTTCAATCCCGCTGATCTCGTTTTCCTGCTGGAAGGCTCGGTACTGTTCTCGGGCGCCGCGACACGACGGTTGGGAAGCAGCGAGACGCGACTGAGTTTTCCCTTCACCGTTCGCGCGCTGACCGCTGGCAGTGGAGCGGCGACAAGCACCGACGATCAGAACTTCGCGGAATTCTGGGCGCCACTCTGGACGCGGGCGGCGCGATTGGGAGAACTCGAGGCTTTTCTCGCCGAGGGGCGGGCGGCGGTCAACGGAAGTATCGCAAAGGACGCCCTCGAATTCGCCGTTGCGGTGGGCACTTTGGGATCGCAGCGGGGCGTGCCCGAGTTTCAACGTTTTGCGCTGCTGCAACGGGAGCCGAGGAACCCAAGGAAGGCCACGCCCCTTGGTCGCGTACGCGTGCGCGAGAACCTGCGCGCCTCTCTCGTCTCCGAACTCGACGCACGCGGATGGTTGTCACGCGCCCGCACGGTCGTCCGCAACCAGAACCTTCCCCCCAGCCTCGGCGCGCTCGGTCGCAGCCTCGACGAAGCCTTGTTCCGGCTCGCCGGTGACGGGTCGGCCGGGGCAGTGCAAGACGCGCTGATCGCCTTGGGCGCGCTCGCGCTGGAAACCGGGCGACGGCCGAACTTGCGTGCGAAGAAGGACGGCCTGTCGCCGCCGCGGCGCCTGTCCAGTGCGTGGGCCGAGGCGGCAGACGACGGATCACGCGAGTTCTTACTGGCGGTGGCTCTGGCCAGCCTCGATGCGACAGACGAAGGAGGGGAGGAAAACGCCTTCCGGCTGCCGTTCCGCCGCCATCTGGCTGCTCTCGTCTCGAACCGCCGTGACGATGTCTGGGATGATAAGACGGAGGCGAAGGCGCTTGTCGTTTGGACCGGACGCGATCTCGTGCGAGACATGGCGGAGGTGCTGGAACGCCGACTGACTGAGGCGCACCGCCATGCGTTCGTCGATCGCGCAGGAAACGCGCAACTGCCGCTGCGCAGCCGGCGTACCGCGCCACTCGCCGCCGTCACCGCTTTCATCGCCCGACACACCGACGATGAACGCATCGCCCGCCTAGCCGCCGGGCTGGCCTGGACACGGACGCGTGGCGGTGCGCCGTTCGGCTCAGAGCGCGCAGACGCCATCCCCTTTACCTACGCAGTGCTGAAACCACTGTTCGCACCTGACGGCGTCGGCAGGGACGATGACGATCGAAAGGTGGTCGACCCGCTGCCGCTCGTCCGCCTCCTTCGCGCCCGCCGCGCCAAAGACGCGGTCGCGCTCGCGCAACGAATTGCGCGCGGCGCTGGCTTGTCCACGCCGTTCACAGGGCTCGAATCGTCGCTCCCGGCCGATCCGCTGCGTCTCGCCGCGGCCCTGCTGTTCCCGATCCATGAAAAAGCCTTCGAGCACCTCATTGCCCGTGCATATCCTAACCTCACGCAAGACGAACAGGACTCTCATGCCGCTTGATTTTTCGCCGCTCACAACCGTACCTCGCCTGCTCATCGAAGCAGCGCTGAAGCCGATCCAGGGCCATCGCTTCCAGCCAACTGGCTTCCCGAATCTCGGCGCCGCCACTTACAAAGCGCCGGACGGGACCGACATGTTGCTGGTCGAGTCCGCCCAGAGCGTGGCCAATCGGCTGGAGGCGGTCTGCTGGGACGAGGTGGCCGACGACTGGGTCAAGCCACTCGACGGCTTGCCGCTCGTCAAAGTCCAGGATATGCAGAAAGCGCGATTGACGAATTCAGTGCTTGAAGCACATCGCCTAAACTCTCCGTATATCGAAAACACAAGCTGGTTTTCGGAGTTGAAGAAAAAGGTCGGCTACGATGAGAAGGCCAAGCGCCCCATTGATATGCGAAAAAGCGTATACCCAGTTATTTTGAAATACGATCCGAATTCTCTCGTTCATGGATTTTTCTTGGAAAGTATTGCCGGCGTCATCCGCTCGCCGCGAGCTCTGTCCGGCTTTGTGGAGGCCGAAGGCGTTTCGGTAGCGTCCAGCGGCGGCGTCAAGAACGACCGCGTGGACTCATCAGGCAAGTCGGAAGGCGGCGGATCGAGAGAAGGCTACGGCAACGTCCCGTTTGCCCGCGACGAGTTCACCGCGGCGAAGATTACAGCTTACTTCAACATCGATCTCGCGCAGATCCACGGGTTCGCGCTCGGGACGGAGGCCGAGCGTCTACTTGTCGCCCTCGCGCTGTTCAAGATTCTGAGGTTTCTCAGCGTCGGTCTGCGCCTGCGGACGGCCTGCGATCTCGATCTCGCCGGGTTGACCGTGACCCGTCCCAGCGAGGAGTTTTCTCTCCCGACGCTCCCCGAACTTGAGGCTGAACTGCCGGCTCTGATCGAGTCGGTGGGCAAGAAAGGGCAGTTTGCTGACCCGAGGGTCACAACAGTGTTTTGGACGCCGAAGGCGAAGCCTGCCAAGGGCCGGGCCGAGGCAGACGGTGGGTGGCCATCCCAAACATGATCGCCTTCGCTATTCGCTTCCCGACTGGTCGTTATCATGCAACTCCATGGGGGCGGCATGCCAACGAGGCCGACGTGGCTTGGCCGCCGGAACCCGTTCGGATCCTCCGCGCCCTTGTTGCGACGTGGTGGCGCAAGGCTGATCGCGAACGCTTCCCGAAGAACGTTCTCGACGATCTGATCGACGCTCTCGCCGCCGAGCCGCCGGTCTATCGCCTGCCGGAGGCGGTGCACGCACACACACGCGCGTACATGCCAGCGCCTAACGACAAGAAGCTGATATTCGACGGATTCCTTCGCCTCGATCGTGATGCCGAAGTAGTCATCGGATGGCCGGTCGTGGTCCTGACGGCGGATCAGCGGGACTTGGCCGCGCATCTGCTGGAGCGGATCGGTTACCTGGGCCGGGCCGAGAGTTGGGCGGAAGGGTACATCGCGGACGACTGGGACGGGGAACTCAACGCCTGTCCTCGGTCAACGAGCACTCGTATCTCCTCCGACACCGTGCCGGTCGACCTTGCCGCTCCGCTGACGCGGGCCGTATGGGACGAGAGTCGATCGCTGTTAATAGCAAACCCAGGCCTCGACGGCTTGAAAAGTTCCAAGCGCACAACCCTGGCTGTCACACTGCCTGAGCGCCTAGCCGATGCGCTGGCGATTGATACCGGTCAGTGGCAGCAGGCGGGATGGTCGAGCCCGCCGCCGCTTCGCCAGATCGTCTATGACCGGCCACCCGTCGGTCCACTGCCGAGAACGAGACCGCGCAAACCGGCCATCGAACGGGGTCAGCCGGGCGTTCCAGAGGTGGCGCGCTTCGTGCTTGCCGGCCGGCCTCGTCCCCGCATCGAGGAAACCCTGAAGATTGCTGAGATCGCGCGCTGGGCGCTCATTCATCGGAAAGATGGGGTCGAGACTCCGGCGGAGTTACTCGGTCGCGACGAGAACGGGCCGCTCCGCGACGATCCCGAACACGCGCACGCTTTCTACCTACCGGAGGATGCCGACGGCGACGGGCACATCGACCACCTCGTCGTCTACTGCCGGAAGGGCTTTTCCGACGAGGCCCGTCGTCGCCTCGATCGTCTTACCCGGCTGTGGCTGGTCCACGGCCGGGTCGACGAAGACGGCGAGCGGGGCCGCAAGGAATGGCGAGTGGCTCTGGAGGATATTGCGGCGCCCGCAGCCTTTCCGAGCAGCGTCGTGTTGGGGCAGGCGTGCGCGTGGCAGTCCGTTACGCCCTACCTGAAGCCCCGTTACGACAAGCGTCGGCCAGCCTCTTTCAATGCCCTCGTCGAGAGTTATCGCGCCCAGATTGTGGGCGAATGGCGACGGCGCTTCCCCGCCATGCAGGTTCCGGACATCGCCCCGATGACCGATCCGGACAACGGTCATCGGTTCGCAATACGGGATCAAGCAGAGGGCAGGCTGCGCAGCGCGTTGGCCTTCAACCGAACGCGGAGCCGCAGGGGCGACCGGCAGCCCGACGTGTCAGGAGGTTTCTTCCGACTCAGTTTCTCACAACCCATGGGCGGCCCGATCGCGATCGGCTGGGGCTGCCACTTCGGCCTCGGCCTCTTTCTGCCGTCGGACGTGTTTCAAGATTGCAACTGAGCCCTCGGGCGTTAACTACGCTGGTCATTGGACAGGGCGACCATTTTTCGCTGGCTGTTCCACTCGCCCGGCATCGCCCGCGTGAGCTCCTCAAGCTGCATCCCCTTCGGCTGCCGCCCATCGAGGATCGCCTGCTGGATGTCCGGAGCCAGCAGCGTCAGCCGCAGGAGGCGGTTGACATAGCTCCGATCGATCTTCTCGGCCTCGGCGATCTCGGACACAGAGCCCTGAATCCCCTCCTCCAGCATCCGCTTCCATCGGTGAGCGCGGGCGAGTGCGCGGATCAGGGTCTCATCATGCCGCAGCTTCGCCGGTGCCCAGGCGTCACCGCCGTCGGGCGCGATGATCACCTTGCGCCCGCCGCGGCGCTTCCAGGTCATCGGGATATCGACGACGATGGTGTTGCCTTCGAGGCGCCAGGTGGCTTGGGGTGCGGTGGGCTTCGCTGTCATGCTGCTCTCCGTGTCTGAAGTTCCTGGACCAGCGTCTGCAGGCCCTCGGCGCGCAGCTTCACGCACAAGCCGGTGGGGGCGAGATCGACACGCTCCACCAGCAGCCGGACGATGCGCGCCTGCTCGGCGGGGAACAGTTCGTCCCACAAGGGCGCGAAGTCGGTGAGCGTCTGGACAACGTCGCGCTCCGGCGTTTCCGTCTCGTCCTTCGCCTCGGCCCACGTGCGCGCGATGATCTCCGGCGTCTGCAGCAGGTGCCTGACCTGCGCCACCACCGCATCTTCGACTTCCGCCGCCGGCACGCCGCGAACCGGGCATTCGGCATAGCCCTGGCGGATGGCGTCGGTGGCGACGTAGTAGCGATACAAACGGCCCATCTTGCGGGTGTGCGACGGCGTCATCGCGTGGCCGCCGGGAGCGAACAGCAAACCCTTGAGCAGCGCCGCCGTCTGCGCGCGCGTTGCGTTGCTGCGCGCGACGGTGTTTTCGGCGAGGATCGCGTGCACCTTGTCCCACAGCGCGCGATCGACGATCGGCGCATGCTCGCCCGGATGGCTCGTGCCCTTATGCACCGCCTCGCCGAGGTAGACGCGGTTGTTCAAGATCTTGTAGATCGCGCCCTTGTCGATCGGCTTGCCGGGGCGGTGGTTGCCGTCCTGCGTCGTCCACGATTTCGTACGATGACCTGCACGGCGAAGCTCGTGGCTCAGCTTCGTGGCCGAGCCGACGCGCAGGAAACGCGTAAAGATGAGCCGAACCAGTTCGGCCTCGGTTTCGTTCACCGCCAGCTTCCGTTCGACGACATCGTACCCGAGCGGCGGCATCCCGCCCATCCACATGCCGCGGGCGCGAGACGCCGCGAACTTGTCGCGGATGCGCTCGCCGATCACCTCGCGCTCGAACTGGGCGAACGAGAGCAGGATGTTGAGGGTGAGCCGGCCCATCGACGTCGTGGTATTGAACGACTGCGTGATGCTGACGAAGGTGACCTGGCAGCGATCGAACACCTCGACCAACTTGGCGAAGTCCATCAGCGAGCGGCTCAAGCGATCGATTTTGTACACCACGACGACGTCAACCCGGCCGGCCTCGATGTCGCGGAGCAGCCGTTGCAGCGCCGGCCGTTCGAGCGTGCCGCCGGAGATACCGCCGTCGTCGTAGCGATCGCCGACGGGGATCCAGCCCTCGTGCTTCTGGCTCTCGACGTACGCGAGTCCCGCCTCGCGCTGGGCGTCGAGGGAGTTGAACTCCATGTCGAGCCGCTCGTCGGTGGAGACACGGGTGTAGACGGCGCAGCGGACTTTGCGGACGGACTGTTTCATTTCGCGCTCCGATGATTGCGGAGCCCGAAAAACAGCGGCCCACTCCAGCGCGTGCCGGTGATCGCTCGCGCAATCGCCGACAGCGACTGGTACCGCCTCCCCTGGTACTCGAAGCCGTCGTCGAGCACGGTGGCGGTGTGCTCCACACCCTGCCATTCACGGATCAGCCGGGTGCCGGCGATCGGGCGGTCGCCTTTGCGCACCGGCTGCTTGCCCTTGAGCCGTTGGCCCTCTTCCTCGATCAACGCGCCGAGTTTCGCTTCGGCCCGCGCCGACAAGCCGCCGTGAGC
Organism: Defluviicoccus sp.; assembly: GCA_049291695.1. Lineage (GTDB taxonomy): Bacteria > Pseudomonadota > Alphaproteobacteria > Rhodospirillales > Defluviicoccaceae > Defluviicoccus. Next base: position 5,597 of record JBATPX010000014.1, on the reverse strand, counting down.
GAGCTCCTGGATCCGGTACGCAAGGCGCTTGATGAGAAACGGCTTCGAGTACGGCGGCGGTTCGCGGTCGTAGAGCTCGCGCCAGAGCTGCTTGAGCTCGGACGTGGTCTTGCCCGGGAGCGCCGCCAGCTGCGCTAACACACTGTCATTCATGGCTTTTCTCTGCGTTTTGGTTTCCGGCCATGACGGCTCTGGCGAGCGGGGATAGCAAGGGAAAGGTCTCTGCGGTCGCGAGGGCGGTGTGCCGCCTGCCGGGCTTTGAACCTCAAGATCCCGGCGGCGAGGATCGCAGCGATCTCGTCCAAGCGCTCGGCGGCGGTCATGCGGTTGGGATCGAGGGCGTTCTCCACGGGCGCGGCCTCCTTGAGACGCGATGGCGCCGAGGATAGCGCGCACGACGATAAGCACAATCATGTCAGCTAGTTAGCGCAATTGCGCGTATTCGCGCGTAATCCTGCGAACGAGCGAGAGGTAAATTTTCCGGCCAGAAATGCGCCCCTGGGAACATCGACTACTGCACCGATTCGCCGGCCGTGCGCCTTCGCTAAGATCGAGAAGCAGCTCCGATGCGGAGGGAGAGCGGCCGAGCAAGCCGGCCTTCTGATTTTGGTTCAGAAGGTCGCCCCCCATCGATCGCGAAGCGGATGCGCTCATGGCGCCAAAACACCCCTTTGGTCTCAGATCGTAAGCAGCTTCCGCTCGATTGCGCAGGGCTACGCGCAATTGAGCAGCAGTACGCTCTCACTACGGATCAGAAGGTTAGGGGTTCGAGTCCTCTCGGGCGCGCCAAATTCTCACGAGATATTAGTGCGTTAGCGGGGTGCGGCGTAGTTGCTGGCGGATCGCGCACGCCCCGGTCAGCACCAAGTCAGCAAAAGGGCGCGAAATCGTGCGTAATAGAGCGTAGCTCGCTCTGCATCGTCCCCACCGACCACCGTCCTCATAACCTGAAGGTCGCAGGTTCAAATCCTGCCCCCGCAACCAATTTTACCGAAATATATCAATGCGTTACGCGAGAGGCGCTTGTTCTGAGAGCAGGCGCTCCAGGCGCACAGGTAGCACTGTGGTAGCAAAAGGGCGCGAAATCGTGCGCAATCGCGCAGTGGTCGCTTGGCCAGCGACGGCTCGCAGGATGGGTTGAGCGTACCGCGGGGCCACGGGCGCGCGCCCAAAAGAAGAGGGCGATCCGCAACGCGCGGCGTTCCTTACGCCTAATGGCCAGTCAAGATCTCGTCGCACTTGCGAATGTTGGTCTCGTGGACCGAAAGCATGTTTGCGAGGTCGCTGTGCAGCGCTTCGTCGTTGATACGAGGAAGCGCTTCCTTGAGCTTGCGGACGACCCATCCCTGGCCGCGGTTGAGCAATCGCAGTCGATCGTCCATGCCTTCCAAGGCAAAGACCTTTTCGCGAAAGGCGCCGGTACGCTGGCTGGGCACCGCTTCCAGTCGTTTGATATGCTCCGCGAGCATGGCGCAAAAGTGGGCTTCGTCCATCGCCAACACCTTGAGAGTGCCTTCGGCCGGCCCACCGCCCGCGTCCGCGGTCATGGTGCGTGCGACCTTGGCGCCGGCACGTTCCGCCTCCAAGAGCTCGTTGAGCAACGCCAGGAGATCGTCGCGTCCGAGATAGCCCTGATAGGCGGGATCGACGACTTGCAGAAAACACGGCGGCGAAGACGAGAGATCGGTGCCGCCTTCCTCTTCGCCCCGACCACACTTGTTCATTTCGCACCTCCAGCCTTTTCACGAAATCGGCCGCACGCGAGGCCGAACCAGCATCGGACCATAGAGGCCGATGAACGCACCAAACGCCGCCACCCACGCGACAGCGGAGGTGATGACCAACGGTATGAAAAAGGTTGCATCAAGCGACGCGGCGACGCGGCTGATCCCGGCGATGATGATCAGTAGGTAAAGGGCGGTCGTGACTGATCCGGCATGCAAGTCGCGGCCGGTGTGGCCGAGCGTCGCCCGCGTCATCACCGCCAAGATCATTATCGCGATGGCGCCTCCCGTCAGAGCGTGGAGGCCGACAGACGGTGCCACGGAGAGATCAAACGACGTGATGGCTAGCAAACCGAGGCCGGCGGGGATCCACAGGTAGCCGACGTGGAGGATCCAAAGCAGCGGTTCCGCCGCCGTCCGCTCGCCCGCCCAGCGGACGAGGCGCACGAGATTGAAAACCGCCGCGATGGCCGCGGTTACTCCCGTCACGTATGACGGAGGAGCGTACGTCCAGCACGCCATCGCCGCCAGCGTCACCGCGATCGTCAGTTTGTCGAAGCCGCCCAAGCTCGCCGGCAGCCGGCCCTTGCCCCGCTTCGTCAGCCAGTTTCGCGTGAAGCTCGGGATGATGCGCCCGCCAATCAGGCAAATGAGAACGATGAGCACGGCGATCGCAAGGCGTGCCGCCCCGGTTGTTCCCTGCGAGGTAAGGGCCCCAATGTGGAACGCCACGTTGGAGCCGCAGAGAAAAGCGAGAGCCGCCACGATGGAAAAATTTCGCCAATTCCGGCCAGCAACGATCTCACGGGCGACGGCAGCCAGCAGTACGGCCAGAAAGGCGACATCGACGACGGCCGCCGTCCAGCCGCCGATGATTGCCGAAGTGATCACGGCAGCTCGTCCCGCCAGCCACAGCGCGACGAGAAACAGCAGTGGCGCTCCCTGCAACGGCAGCCGCCCCGTCCAGTTGGGGACCGCGGTGAGGGCGAAGCCGGCGACCGCCGCTGCTGCAAAACCGAACAGCATCTCATGGGCGTGCCAACTGACTGGATCGAATACCGTCGGCAGGCTAAGGAACCCGAGGAACGACAGCATCCAGAGCGTGAGCGCCGCCGCTGCCCAAATGCCGGAAAGCAGAAAGAATGGGCGAAAGCCGTAGCTGAACAGGGCAGGTCCTGCAGTGGCTCGCAGTCTCGGAACCGGACCCGCGGTCGAACCTGTGGTCAAGACTTGGCTTCCCTCCCGATCGTCATCAGCAATCGCGCGACCACCGCGTTACGCAGATCCGCGTGCACCCATGAACTCCGCGGGACTCAGCGGGCCGTCTCTTTCGAACGCGATTTGAACATGTATGCCGGACGCACCTTGTGTGCGGCCGATTAAAGATGTACGGAATATACATTTATTTGGCAAGGCTCCGGGGGTCGGCAGACGGCGAACTCATGGCTCGCCGGAATCGGTCAGGGCGCGAGCGCCAGCCGCAAGTAGCAACCTGATGCACCCTGACCTGTTCCCTGCTCCCCGCCAAGGAGAGGAGGGTCTGCGGTGCACAACATCCGGCGTCTTTGGGTCGTACTTGCGATCATTGTCGTTGGCTCGTTTGCCGTACTCGGCTTTATTGGGCAGCAGATTTACGTAAACCGGCCGCCCATTCCTTCGGCGGTGGTGACCGAGGGTGGCGAAACGCTGTTTACCGCCGAAGATGTGTACCGCGGCCGCCAGGTATGGCAGTCGATGGGCGGGCAACAACTTGGGTCGATCTGGGGACACGGCGCGTACCTTACGCCGGACTGGTCGGCCGATTGGCTGCACCGCGAGCTCGTGTTCATGCTCGACCGCTGGGCCGAGCGTGATTATGGCGTCCCGTTCGTGGATGTCAGCCGTGAGCAGCAGGCGGCGCTGAAGGAACGATTGGCCGGGGAGATCCGCAACGATCACGTCGATCCCGCGACAGGCATTCTCACCGTGTCCCCGGAGCGGGCCGCCGCGATCCGCGACAACCAAGCATACTACGAGGGTCTTTTCGGAGCAGCGCCGGAGCAGGCGGAATTGCGCGAAAAGTACGCCTTGCCCGAAAACCCAATTCCCGATGCGTCGCGTCGCGCGGCGCTGACAACCTTTTTCTTCTGGACTTCGTGGGCGACAGCGACAAATCGACCCGGTGAGACCGCGACCTACACCATGAATTGGCCGCACGAGCCGCTCATCGGCAATCTCCCGACGACCGAGGCGGTGGTCTGGTCAGTCGCCTCGTTCATCGCCTTAATCGGCGCAATCGGGCTCCTGGTCTGGTATCAGGCCGCTCAGCTCGCCGAGGAACCGGCAACGGCGCCGCCGGCCAGCGATCCGATGGAGGCGTTGCGGCCGACCCGCTCGATGCTGGCCACCCGCAAGTATTTCGGCGTTGTGATGCTCCTGTTCCTGGTCCAGATCGGGCTTGGCACCCTGACCGCGCACTACACCGTCGAGGGCACGCATTTTTACGGCTTCCCGCTAGCCGACTGGCTGCCGTACGCCGTGACCCGAACGTGGCACACCCAGATCGCCATATTCTGGATTGCTACCGCTTGGCTCGCCACGGGGCTTTACATCGCTCCCGCGGTCTCGGGCTACGATCCACCCTGGCAGACTACCGGCGTCAACGTGTTGTTCGGAGCGCTACTGATCGTGGTTGTTGGATCGCTGGCCGGGGAGTGGTTCGGCGTCCAGCAGAAGCTGGGTCTTGATGCGAATTTTTGGTTCGGTCACCAGGGCTACGAATACATCGATCTCGGACGATTTTGGCAGATCCTGCTTTTCGTGGGCCTGCTGCTCTGGTTGCTGCTGGTTGGCCGGGCGCTATGGCCAGCGTTGCGCAAGCCGGGCGACAGCCAGCCGCTCATCGCGATGGTGTTCATATCGACCGTTGCAATCGCGCTGTTCTACGCAGCCGGTCTCACATGGGGACAACGCACGGCGCTGTCGATGATCGAATACTGGCGCTGGTGGGTTGTGCACCTTTGGGTGGAGGGCTTCTTCGAAGTATTCGCAACCGCCGTCATCGCCATGCTGTTCATGAAGCTCGGCTTGGTCCGACCGAAGATCGCGTCGTCGGCGGTGCTGGTGTCGACGATCATTTTCCTGTCCGGCGGCATCATCGGCACGCTGCATCATCTCTACTGGGCGGGCACGCCCCCCTCGGTGATGGCATTGGGCGCCGTGGTCTCGGCGCTGGAGGTAGTGCCGCTGGTGCTGCTTGGATTGGAAGGCTACCACAACTATCGGATGACAAAGTCGGCGCAATGGGTGTGGACTTACCGCTGGCCGATCCTGTTCTTTGTCGCGGTTGCCTTCTGGAACATGCTGGGCGCTGGCGTTTTCGGCTTCCTCGTGAACCCGCCGATCTCGCTCTACTACATCCAGGGTCTGAATACGACGGCGGTGCACGCGCACTCCGCATTGTTCGGCGTCTACGGAATGCTCGGCATCGGCTTGATGCTGTTCTGCCTGCGCGGGCTTACGGTCCGCGCGGCGTGGGACGACCGCCTGCTGAAGGGGGGGCTTCTGGGGTTTGAACATCGGGCTTGCGATGATGGTGTTCCTGTCACTGCTTCCGATCGGCGCCATTCAGGGCTGGGCGGCCGTCTCCGAGGGGCTGTGGGTACGCGCGGTCGGTCGAGGTGGTGCATTCGCCGCTGGTGCAAACGCTGGTGTGGATGCGGGTGCCGGGCGACATCGTATTCGGGCTGGGCGCGCTGCTCATTGCCGTGTGTCAGTACCGGATGAATTCTCCCTGAAAGTGCCGATTGAAAATTCCCTGATTGGCCTTTGATGGCCCGCTCTGCCGGGACGCGTCCCGGCAGAGCGGGCGGCCGATCGATCGCCGGTGATCGC
>JBATPX010000013.1:0-48943 GCA_049291695.1 Defluviicoccus sp. | reverse complement strand
TCGCTCGCCGCCGCTCGCCAGTGAACCCTTCGGGTGAAACCTACCACACCCCTCACCGGGAAAGAACAAAAACAGAATCAACCGCCTACCCGAAATTCACGATCCTTAGCCGGGGAACCAGGGCCGCCCTCAGCATTTGACTTAAGCGCCGCGTCGCGTATAGTCCCGGCTTTCCGTTGCGCCCGCAGGCGGCGGCAGGCGGCAGTCCTGCTCGTGCCGTTCACGCGTGGCGCCGACATCGGCCGAGGGACGGCAGCATCCGAGCATGACGAAGCGACACAACGCCAAGTACAAGATCAACCGGCGCCTCGGCGTCAACCTGTGGGGCCGCGCCAAAAGCCCGATCAACGCCCGCGACTACGGACCCGGCGAGCATGGTCAGCGCAAGCGCAAGCCGACCGACTACGGCCTGCAGCTGATGGCGAAGCAGAAGCTCAAGGGCTATTACGGCAATGTCAGCGAGAGCCAGTTCTATCGCTACTATGAGGAGGCGGTGCGGCGGCGCGGCGACACGTCGGAAAACCTCATCGGCCTGCTGGAGCGCCGCCTCGATGCCATCGTCTACCGCGCCAAGTTCGCGCCGACCGTGTTTGCCGCCCGCCAGTTCGTCAACCACGGGCTGATCACCGTCAACGGCCACCGCGTCAACATCCCCTCCTACCTCATCAAGGAGGGCGACATCATCGAGCCGACGGCGCGGGCGAAGCAGTTCACCGCCGTGCTGGAAGCCGCCCAGTCGCCCGAGCGCGATGTGCCGGACTATCTGAGCGTCGACGGCGACAAGCTGCGCGCCACCTTTGTGCGCACGCCGAAGCTGACCGACGTTCCCTATCCGGTGCAAATGGAGCCCAATCTCGTCGTCGAGTACTACTCGCGCTAGGGCACCGCATCCATTTTCAGGATTGCGATATCAAAAGCCCCGGCAATCGCCGGGGCTTTTTTTATTGTGCTCTCTGGTCGCGCCCGCCCGCTGCGAGCGACCGCTATTGGGCCGCGCCGACGGCGACCCCCTTATCCTTCAGGAGTTGACCGAGCTCACCATTAGCCGCCATCTCGCGGACGATGTCGCAGCCGCCGACGAACTCGCCCTTGACGTAGAGCTGCGGCAGGGTGGGCCAGTTCGTGAAGTGCTTGATGCCTTCGCGCAGCGACGGGTCGCTCAGCACGTCGATCCCCTTGAACTTGACGCCGAGATTGCTCAGCACTTGCACGACGGCAGCAGAAAAGCCGCACTGCGGAAACATCGGCGTCCCCTTCATAAACAAGACCACGGGCGTGTCTTCGATTTCCTGGCGGATGCGGGAAAAAACGGCGTCGTCACTCATCGGCCTCACCTCACTGAAAGCGTGTCGTTTACGAAGGGACCTCGGTCTGCAGGGACAAGGCGTGCAGCGCGCCGCCCATCCGCCCCCCCAGCGCGTCAAAAACCATCTGGTGTTGTTGAACGCGCGTCTTGCCCTTGAACGCGGACGAGACCACAAGCGCCGCATAGTGGTCGCCATCGCCGCGCAGGTCTGCGATCGTCACCTGTGCATCGGGCAGCGCTTGCCGGATCAGATCCTCGATCTCGTGGGCATCCATTGGCATTGCGTCACTGTCCTTTCGCAGCCTCGGTCGCGGGAGCCGCCATCAGGTCCGGCAGCCAGCGTTCGTGCGCCTCCCTCAGCGCCGCAACGGATATGGTTCCCAGTCCCTCAAGGGTCAATTCAGTTCCCCCCGTCCGACCGATGACGCAGGCGGCAACGCCGGCGCGGTGGCTCAAGGCCATGATCCCATCCCGGTCGGTGCCGGGGCATGCGATCACGTAGCGCCCCTGATCCTCGCCAAACAGCCAGGCATGGCGCGTCGCCGGCTCAATGCCCTCAAGGTCGAGCGTGAGGCCCACGTTTCCGGCCAGTGCCATTTCTGCCAGCGCGACCAGGAGCCCACCGTCGGCGATGTCGTGGCAGGTCGTGACGTGGCCATCCTTGATCAGCGTGCGCACGAAATCGCCGTTCATCCGCTCGCGCACGAGGTCAACCGGCGGCGGCGCGCCCGCCGTGCGCCCCGCGATCTGCCGCGCGTAAAGCGATTGGCCGAGCCAGCCCGGCCCCTCCTGCCCGCCGATCAGGATCAGCGCCTCGCCCGCGGCCTTGAGCGCCAGCGTCGCCGTCCGGGCGAGATCGTCGATCAGACCAATCCCGCCGATTGTCGGTGTCGGCGGGATGGCGATGCCGTTGGTCTCGTTGTAAAGCGAGACGTTGCCGGAGACGACGGGGAAGGCGAGCGCCTCGCAGGCATCGCGCATGCCGGTGATGCAGCCTGCAAACTGCGCCATGATCTCGGGCTTTTCCGGGTTGCCAAAGTTAAGGCAGTTGGTAATCGCGAGCGGCCGGGCGCCGACGGCAGTGAGGTTGCGCCACGTTTCCGCCACCGCCTGCCGGCCGCCCGTCACCGGTTCTGCCTGGCAATAGCGCGGCGTACAATCGCAAGCGAGAGCCACGCCCTTGCCTGTGCCGTGCACGCGGACGACAGCCGCATCCCCGCCCGGCCGCTGCACGGTATCCGCCATCACCATGTGATCGTACTGCTCCCAGATCCAGCGCCGGCTGGCGAGATCGGGGCTGCCGATCAGCTGCTTGAGCGCTGCCAGCGGGTCGTGCGTGGGTGCGACCGCAGCGGCCGAGACGACCGCCGGAGGCTGCACCAGGGCGACGGCGCGGTCGTACTCGGGTGCTGCCGAGGCGAGCGGGGCAACGGGCAGATCGACGACCACCGACCCCTGGTAGTGGGCGACGTAGCGGTCGCCGTCCGTAATCGTGCCGATAACGGCGAAATCCAAGTCCCACTTCTCGAAGATGGCCCGCGCCAGCGCTTCCCGCTCCGGTTTCAGCACCATCAGCATCCGTTCCTGGCTCTCCGACAGCATGATCTCGTAGGCCGTCATGCCGGCCTCGCGCGTCGGCACGCGATCGAGATCGAGCGCGACGCCGACCCTGCCCTTGGCCGCCATCTCGAATGAGGAGGAGGTCAATCCCGCCGCGCCCATATCCTGGATGGCGACGATTGCATCGGTCGCCATCAGCTCAAGACATGCCTCGATCAGGAGCTTCTCGGTGAACGGATCGCCGATCTGCACCGTCGGCCGTTTCGCCGCCGCTTCCTCGCTGAACTCGGCGGATGCCATGGTGGCGCCGTGGATGCCGTCGCGGCCAGTCTTCGAGCCGACGTAGACGATCGGACTTCCCAGCCCGGCGGCGGCGGATAAAAAGATCCGGTCCGCGGCAGCAAGGCCCACTGTCATCGCGTTGACGAGGATGTTGGTGTTATAGCCGGCATCAAAGCCGCATTCGCCGCCGACCGTCGGCACGCCGACGCAGTTGCCGTAACCGCCGATGCCGGCAACCACGCCCGCCACCAGATGGCGCGTTTTCGGATGGTCGGCTGCGCCGAACCGCAGCGCGTTCAGGTTGGCAATCGGCCGCGCCCCCATCGTGAAGACATCGCGCAGGATGCCGCCGACGCCGGTCGCCGCCCCCTGGTAGGGCTCGATGAAGGAGGGATGGTTGTGGCTCTCCATCTTGAAGATGATCGCCTGACCGTCGCCGATGTCGACCACACCTGCATTCTCGCCCGGCCCGCACAGGACCCAAGGCGCCTTCGTCGGCAGGATCTTGAGCCAGCGCTTGGAAGACTTATACGAGCAGTGCTCGCTCCACATCACCGAGAACACGCCAAGCTCGGTCAGGCTCGGCGGCCGGCCAAGCATCGTGAGGATGCGGGCATACTCGTCCTCATTCAAGCCGTGCTCGGCGACGAGTGCGGGCGTGATCGCCGTCATTGCAGCGCCGTAATCAGGCCGGCGAAGAACGCGATGCCGTCGGTGCCGCCCAAGAGCGGATCAGCCACTCGCTCCGGGTGCGGCATCATCCCGAGCACGGTTCCGCTCGCGTTGATGATGCCGGCGATGTTGCGCCGCGATCCGTTCGGATTGCCGGCCTCGCTGACGGCGCCCTCGGCCGTGCAGTAGCGGAACACCACCTGGCCTTCCGCTTCCAGCCGATCAAGGGTCGCATCGTCGGCAAAATAATTGCCCTCGTTGTGCGCGATCGGGATCCGCGCCACCTGGCCGGCGCGATAGCCGGCGGCGAAGCGGCAGGCTGCATTATCGACGCGGAGGTAAACATCGCGGCAGATGAACCGCAGGTCCCGGTTGCGCATCAAGACGCCGGGCAGGAGCCCGCATTCGGTCAACACCTGGAAGCCGTTGCAGATGCCGAGCACCGGAACGCCCGCGGCCGCACGTTCCTTGACGGCACGGATGACGGGCGAGTGGGCGGCGATCGCACCGGCGCGCAGGTAGTCGCCGAACGAAAAGCCGCCCGGCACGACGATGAGATCGAGCGCCGGCAGCGTTGTTTCCTTGTGCCAGATCATCGCCGGCGGCCGGCCGGTGGCCCTGGCCAGCGCGAGTGCGACGTCACGGTCGCAGTTCGAGCCCGGGAAAACGATGACGCCGGTGTTCATCGCCGCAGCCGTCATCCTTCGAGGTCGATGCGGTAGGTTTCGATGACCGTGTTGGCAAGCAACTGCTGGCACATCGCCTCTACCGCCGCGCGCGCTTTGGCCGCGTCGGTCTCATCGAGGACGAGTTCGAACGACTTGGCCGTGCGCACGCCGTGCACGCCAGCAAAGCCCAGCGCATGCAAGGAGTGTTCGACCGCCTTGCCCTCGGGATCAAGCACTCCCGCCTTCAGCCCGACGTACACCCGCGCCTTGATCACCTGCCGTCCGCCTCCCTCTGCTGGGTAACCGCTTGGGTTGTCCGCGCTTGCGGTCGCTATTGCAGCGTGTCCGGGCCCTTGATGTCGGAAGGGCCGCTCTCGGGCAGGATGCCGAGCCGGCGCGCGACCTCCTGGTAGGCATCAGCCAGATCGCCGAAGTCTCCCGAATGCCGCTTCTGGTCGAGACGCAGGTTGGTGCGCAGATCCCACAGGCGACAGGAATCCGGACAGACCTCATCGGCCAGCACGATTCGTACCTGCTCATCCTCCCACAGGCGGCCGAACTCGATCTTTAAGTCCATCAGCCGCATGCCGATGCCGAGGAACAACCCGCTCAAGAAATCATTGATGCGCAACGCCAGCGACATCATCTCGTCGATTTCCTGCGGTGTTGCCCAGCCGAAAGCGGTAATATGCTCCTCGGAAATCATCGGATGTTCGAGCTCGTCGGACTTGTAGTAATACTCGACGATCGAGCGCGGCAGCGGTGTTCCTTCCGCCATACCGAAGCGGCGCGCAAAAGAGCCGGCAGCGACGTTTCGCATGATGACTTCGATCGGGATCGGTTCGACCTCGCGCACAAGCTGTTCGCGCATGTTCAAGCGGCGGACAAAGTAGGTCGCGACGCCAATCTCCCCGAGCCGCGTCAGCAGGTACTCCGAGATGCGGTTATTCAGGACGCCTTTGCCAGTAATGACGCCGCGGCTCTTGACATTGAGCGTCGTAACGTCATCCTTGAAGTACTGAACCAATGTCCCTGGTTCAGGTCCCTCAAAGAGTATTTTGGCTTGGCCTTCAAAAATTTGTCTGCGGCGGGCCATTTGCGCTCATCCGAAGCGGTCATCCCTGACGGCGGACAGGGAGAGATGCTGATATAGCAAGGCAACCGGGGCAAAACAATTGAATGCGCCGATCGGCCTTTACAGCACCCGCCTGAACGCCGTCTCACCCGGGCGGCCGGCCGCGAACAGCCAGATCGAATCACACGCTGCAGACGCTTCGCCACCAAGCGCCATCAGCGAGGACGACACGGTTCCGAAACCTGTCGGCGTGATCACTGTCATGGCGCCGCCGGGGCCGGCAGCCGGATCCGCGCTGCGGTCAGCCAACAGCGCGCGCCACGCCTGCCAGTCATCCCGGTCGGGGTCCGGCACCGGTGCGGCAGTGAACTGCGGCAGAAAGCGCCCGATCCGCGGCGAGGTCTCGTCATTGCGATCGAAGGCGGTCAGCATCGACAGCCCCTCGGGCAGCGGTGCCAACTCGATAAGCGTTGCCGCTCCGCCGCGGCCGGAGGTGCCGGGCAGCGCACGCAGCCAATAGCCGCACTTCCGGTCGATGACGAAGGCGTTAAAGGGTCGGAAGCGGCCCGGGGCTAGCGCGGCCAGGGCGTGCGCGGCGGCGTCGGCATCGGCATGCTTGAGCGCCGCGAGCGGCAGGTCCCCGCGACTCAGGAGGTTAGGCGCCGGGCCGAGCGTGTTCATCCGATTGAGCACGCCGCAGATCACGCCCGCGTCGTTGATCGCCAGCCACGATCCACCCGCGAGCACGTCGAGGCCGCCGATCACGTCCGTCTGCGTCGGCCAATGCCGGCCCGGCGCCAGCCACGGCCGATCGGCCATTTCGTCGCGATTGGCGGCGATGAGGACCGGCCACGGATGGCCCGGCCGTCTGAGGATGACGACGGAGCACATGCTTTCTCAGTTTTGCCTTTTCGGTATCGGTCGGCATGGAGTGCCGTACCGAAGACGCTGGCGGGGTCGCGTGAAGGCCCTCCTCATTGCTCTCCCGCCATGTTCGCCATACTCTTCATCCAAGATCTCAGGAGGGCAACGAATGACCGACGTGTTGCGGGAAATCGAGAAAAGCCACGAAGCCAAGTTCAAGCTCGACGAGGAGCGGCAGTTCAAGGTGCAAAGCCGCAGCAACCGCCGTCTCGGGACCTGGGCCGCCGAGCGGATGGGCCTTGCCGGCAGCAAGGCCGGCGAGTATGCGCGCGCCCTCGTGCTCTACAATCTCGACAATCCCGAGCCGCATGCCGTCATCACCAAGATCGCGCGCGATTTTGCCGCCGCCGGCGTGCGTGTGCCGGAACGTGATATCATCGCCCAGCACGAGCGCTTGCGCGCCCAGGCGTTGGAGGAACTCCTCAGCGTCTATCCCGAAGCGCTCGATGTCGATCACGTGCAGATCGGCGGCTGAAGCGAGGGCGGCCGCCACGCCGGCTGGGGTCTGCATCAGCCGCAATCGCCGAAAACCCGCTCGAACAAAAAGTCGACGTGGCGGAAGTAGTGCGCTTCGTCGAACAGGGCCACGATCGTCTCTTCCACCAGGACGCGGGCGACATCGGCATCGGCGGTGAGCGCCGAGCGAAAATCCGTCTCCCCCCGCCACACGGTGCTCGCCGCACGCTGAACCGCGCGGTAGGCATCCTCCCGGCTCATGCCGTGCTGCGTCAGGGCCAACAGCACCCGCTCCGAATGGACCAAGCCCTTGAGCCGGTGGAGATTGGCCGCCATCGTGTCCGGATACACGACCAGGCGGTCGATGACATCCGCCAGTCGTGCCAGTGCAAAATCGAGGGTAATCGTCGCATCGGGAGCGATGAAGCGCTCGACCGAGGAGTGCGAGATGTCACGCTCGTGCCAGAGAGCGACGTTCTCGAGCGCCGGGATTACGGCGGCGCGCACCATGCGGGCGAGCCCGGTCAGGTTCTCGCTGAGGATGGGGTTGCGCTTGTGCGGCATCGCCGACGAGCCCTTCTGGCCGGGCGAGAAATACTCCTCGGCTTCGCGGACCTCCGTGCGCTGCAGGTGGCGGATCTCGATCGCCAGCCGTTCGATCGAACTCGCGAGCACGCCTAAGGTGGCAAAGAACATCGCATGCCGGTCGCGCGGGATGACTTGCGTCGAGATCGGCTCGATCGTGAGGCCGAGCCTCCCGGCGACATGCCGTTCGACCGCGGGATCGAGATTGGCGTACGTGCCGACGGCCCCCGAAAGGGCGCACGTCGCAACTTCCGCCCGCGCGGCGGCCAAGCGGCTGAGGTTGCGCTGCCATTCGGCATAAAACGATGCCAGCTTCAAGCCGAAGGTGATCGGCTCGGCATGGATGCCGTGGCTGCGGCCGATGCACGGCGTGTCCTTGTGCTCGATGGCGCGGCGTTTGAGCGCCGCCAGCACCCGGTCGACGTCATCGAGCAGTAGATCGCTGGCGCGCGAGAGTTGCACCGCAAGGCAGGTATCAAGCACATCCGACGATGTCATCCCCTGATGGACGAAGCGCGCCTCAGGGCCGACGTGCTCGGCAAGGTTGGTGAGAAACGCGATCACGTCGTGCTTGGTTTCCTGTTCGATGGCATCGATGCGCTCGACCTCGAACCGTCCGCGTTCCCAGACGGCTGCGGCGGCTGCGGCCGGGATGACGCCGAGTGCCGCCTGGGCGTCGCACGCGTGCGCCTCGATCTCGAGCCAGATCTGAAAGCGGCTCGCGGGCTCCCAGATCGCCGCCATCTCCTTGCGGCTGTAGCGTGGAATCATGCTTGGCCCCTTTAACCGACTTCCCGGTTGCTGGCCGGTCCTTCAGTGTTGCGGCACCTGCTCGCGGTGGAAGACGAAAAACCAAAGCGTCGTTGCCGCCTGCAGGGCCAGCATAAGGGTGAAGGCAGCACGGTAGCCGTTCGCGGGGTCGCCGCCAAACGCCTCCGTCCAGCGACTGATCACCACACCAATACCCCACTGAGACGCGAAGGCCACGACAAAAACGAGCACGTTCAGGGCGGTGTTGAGGCGGCCGGCGAGCGCGGCCGGAAACCGTTGCGACAGCGCCGCGTATGGCACGATGCCGGCGGTGCCGAAAAAGCCGAAGGCGATCCAGGGCCAGGGGCTTCCGGCGAACCAGCCGGCGGTGATGACCACTTGGCTCACGACAAACGCACTCATGCCGGCGATCGCAAGCGCCATCGGCGGGATGGCGAGCCTGCCCAAGCGTTCCGCCGCCCAGCCAAGCGAGAGGAAGCCCGCGATCATCGCGGCTGCGATCAGGAACAGCGTGCTCGCGACCTCGGCGCGTGGCAAGCCTTCGACCGCCGCCAGCCAGCGGCCCGACCACAGGCCCTGAATGGCGAGAAAGCTCGCCTGCGAGAGGATGGTTGCCGGTGCCACCCGCCAGAACAGTGAACTGCGGTAGATCCGGCCGACACCGGCAATCAGCGCGCGGGTCGGCATCCGGCCGCCGACGGGGCCGGCCTCGGCCGGCACGAAGGCCAGGATGGCGCCGGCACAGAGCAGGGTAAGCGCGCCGAGACCGATGAACACGCCGCGCCAGTCGGTCACGGTGAGCGCCGCTTCGGTCGGGGTCGTCGCCGCGATGGCACCCAAGCCGCCGGCCGCCATCTGGCAGCCGTTGATGAGCGGGAGCCGGGCCTTGGCGAACCAGACGACGAACGCCTTGAAGGCTGCCATCAGGCAGGCGGAAACGCCGAAGCCGATCAGCGCGCGGCCGACGATGAGGCCGGTGAAGCTGCCGGCAGCGGCGAAAACGAACGCTCCGGCCGCCGCAAAGACGAGCAGCAGGGCTTCGGTGCGGCGGGCGCCGAAGCGGTCAAGGGCGATACCGAGCGGCAGCTGCGCGGCGGCGAAGGTGAGGAAATAGGCGCCGGTCAGGAGGCCCAGCTGATCGGCATCGAGCTGGAAGACTTTGATCAGATCGGGGGCAATCACCGCGTTGACGACGCGGTAGAGGTACGACAGGAAGTAGCCGGCGGCGAACGGCAGCAGCACGCGCACGATCAGCGTCAGCTTGGAATGGCTCACGGCTGCGCGCATTCCGGTGCCGCACCCTCGCCTGGGGCCTTTTCAAGCGGCCGCGAAAGCGCCACTATGGGGCCGAAGGCCGCGGCGAACAAACGACCGCGGCCGCATGACAGCGAGGTCCTGCGGTGAGGCGGAACGTCGGTGCCTGGCGGCGATTGGGCCGCTTGGTTCATCTGCGGCTGATCGTGCCGCTCAAGCGCAGCCGCCATCCGCCCGAATTCACGGCGCGCGGAACCGGGATCGGCCTGTTCTGGGCGTTCACGCCGCTGGTCGGCATCCAGATGCACCTCGTGTTTCTCACGTGGCTGTGTATGCGCCCGACCCGCTGGCGTTTCAATCTGTTGGTTGGGCTGGCGTGGACCTGGGTGACCAACGTGCTGACCATGTGGCCGTGCTACTACGTCTTTTACGTCACCGGCCGGATGATGCTGGGCGACTGGCACCTTGAGTTCGCTTACTATGACGTCGTCGATGGCTTGAAGGCGGCGTTTCTCGCCGGTGATGGTGTTCTGAGCTCGGTCGGGCATGTGCTCAAGGCTCTGGTCACCGATACCGGCGTGCCGCTGCTGCTTGGCTGCCTGCCGTACGCGATCGGCTTCGGCTGGGGCGGCTATCTGTGGTCGCTCGCTTACCTGCGGCGGCGCCAGGCGCGTCGGCTGAGCGCACTCGCTGATAAAGCGCAGCCGGTGCCGAACGCCGCGCGCTAGCGTTGGCTGTCAATCCGGTTGCTGGGTGTCGCGGACGCAGATAGCGCTTCGCCGAGCAGCCGCATTTCTGTGTTTCGGCAACCAGCGGATGAGCACGGCGGCAGAGGATGCGACGCGTTTTGCGGTGAGCGACCGGCAGTGCGCAAGTGCGCGAGAGACTACGGCAAGCAAAGCCAGCAACTATTGCGGTCTTGTCTTGTCAAGGAGTGACGCCTAATGGTTGAATTGCTCATTAATGAGAATGACTATCGTTATACATAAACTTTTTTTGGGCAACGCTGCTTTGACCTCTGGGCTTTTTACTGAATTTCTATTATCCTCTGCCGCGGATCGGGGGAACATAACAGCCGCACCCCCGGACCGCCCCTGAGGCCGGGAAGGGTGTGGCCATGGGAGGCACGGCATGAGCGGTGGATCGATCGCCACTGACGCAGGTGGTTTCGGCAAGCTGGACGGCTACGACGGCGCCCTCGGCGGGCTTGACCGACGCACGTTTCTCAAGTTCTGCACCGGTATCGCGGCAACACTCGGGCTCTCGCCGTCGCTCGGCGTGCGGATCGCCAACGCGGCCACCAGCTCGATGCGGCCGCCGGTCATCTGGATCTCGGCGCAGGAATGCACCGGCTGTACGGAATCGCTGCTTCGTTCCTATCACCCGACGATCGAGACGCTGATCCTCGACATGATTTCGCTCGACTATCACGAGACTCTGGCGGCCGGCGCCGGGCATCAGGCAGAAGAGTTCCGCGATCAGTCGATGCAACGGAACTGGGGCAAGTATGTGCTGGTCGTCGACGGGTCGATCCCGACCAGGGACAACGGCATCTACTGCATGATCGCCGGCAAGACGGTGCTGAAGACGGTGCAGGAAGCCGCCGAAGGGGCGGGTGCTATCATCGGCATCGGTTCCTGTGCGTCCTGGGGCGGCATCCCGTCGAGCGATCCGAACCCGACCATGGCGCGCTCCGTGCACGAAGTGCTGCCGGGCAAGACGGTCATCAACATTCCGGGCTGCCCGCCCAACTCCTACAACTTCCTCTCCACCGTTCTCTATCTCCTCACCTTTGGCAAGCCGCCGGAGCTCGACACCAAGAACCGGCCGAAATTCGCCTACGGCCGCCTGATTCATGAGAATTGCGAGCGCCGCCCGCACTTCGATGCCGGCCGGTTCGCCCTTGAATTCGGCGACATGGGCCACCGCCAGGGCTGGTGCCTGTACAAGCTCGGCTGCAAGGGGCCGGAAACCTACGCCAACTGCCCGGCGATCGGGTTCGGCGACGTCGGCCAAGGCTCGTGGCCGGTCGGCACCGGTCATCCCTGCTTCGGCTGCACCGAGAAGGGGATCGGCTTCACGAAACCGATCCATGCAATGGCCGAGGTCCTGACTGTGACGCCGCCGACCGCGTTCCCGCGTGTCGCCGAGGAGAAGGGGCAGGGCATTACTGCCGGTGCCGCGGCGTTAACGGGCGTCGTCGTGGGTGCCCTGGTCGGCGGCGGCGCGGTGCTTGCCAGCCGCCTGGGTAAACAAGAGCCGGCCGCCGAGGCCGCCTTCGAGCCGACGCATTACACCGAGACCGACACGAAAGATCGGTGAGGGAGGAGGCGCACCATGTCGATCAATCGCCGCCAGTTCCTCCGCGGCGTCGCCGCCACCGGCGCGAGCGCTGCCGCCGTCGCGGCCGCGCCGGACGAAGCCGCGGCCACCCTGCAACGGGAACCGAAGGTTCGGCCGCCGGAGGCCTTGGGCCTGCTCTACGACTCAACGCTGTGCGTCGGCTGCAAGGCGTGCGTTGCCGCATGCAAGACCGCCAACGGAAAGCAGCCTGAGATATCGAGCGACCAGCGGGACTGGAATGCCGGGACCTGGGACAGCGCCAAGACGCTGTCGGCCAAGACCTACAACGTGATCAAGGTCTACCAGAACGGCACCATGGCAACCAAGGATGCCGAAGCGGACGGCTTTGCCTTCATCAAGCGGCAGTGCCTGCACTGCGTCGATCCGTCGTGCATCTCCTGCTGCCCGGTTTCGGCCATGCGGAAGGATCCGGTGACGGGCATCGTCAGCAACGACCCTGATCGCTGCATCGGCTGCCGCTATTGCGTCTACGCCTGTCCATTCCAGGTGCCGAAGTTCGAGTACGAAGGCGCGTTCGGCCGAATATCGAAATGCGAGTTGTGCAGCCACCGGCTGGCGAAGGGGGAGTTGCCGGGCTGCGTCGAGTCGTGCCCGACCGGTGCCACCCTGTTCGGCCGTGTCGCCGACTTGCGGACTGAGGCACACCGGCGGATTACGCTCAAACCGGGCGATACGTATGCCTATCCGCGCGGCGATCTCAGCGGCAAGTACGGCGAGCACCGTGATCCGCATGACAAGGTCGTCACGGCTGTATATCGGCCGGAAGTGTATGGGGAGACCGTGCTCGGCGGCACGCAGGCGCTCTATCTCTCGGCCGTCTCGTTCGACAAGCTTGGCCTGCCCTACGGGCCGGACATTCCGACGTCGGGCTACGCGTCGCAGACGGAAGGCATCCAGCACTTCCTCTACACCGGCATGATCGCGCCGGCGGCGGCGCTCACGGGGCTTATTCTGCTCGCACGGCGCAATGTGGACAAGCACCACACCGAAGCCGACGAGAACGCCGACGAAGGCCAGGGAGGCACCCATGGCAATGCATGAACACGCCCCTGTCGGCGGCCGGCTGGTTACCGCACCGTTCATCTTCCTGTTCGTGATCGTCTTCGCCGCGGCGGTAATCCTGACGCAGCGCTTCGTGTTCGGCCTTGGCGGGGTCACCCACCTGAGCGACGGTTATCCGTGGGGCATCTGGATCGCCATCGATCTGATCATCGGCACGGCGCTCGGCTGCGGCGGGCTCGTGGTGGCGCTTCTCGTCTACATTATCAATCAAGGCGAGTATCATCCACTGGCCCGCGCCGCCCTGATGACCAGCCTGTTCGGCTACACTATGGGGGCGATCGCGGTCATGATCGACCTCGGCCGCTGGTGGCTCGGCTACAACATCATGTTGCCTTGGTTGTGGAACACGAATTCGGTGCTGCTCGAGACCGCGCTCTGCATCTTCCTTTACATCATCGTGCTAGCCATCGAATTCGGGCCGACCGTCCTCGAACGCTTCGGCCTCAAGGAATCGCGCCGGCGGCTGCACCGGGTGATGTTCGTCTTCACCGCGCTCGGCGTCCTGTTGCCGATGATGCACCAGTCATCGATGGGCACGGTCGTGATCCTTTTGGGTTACAAGCTGTCGCCCCTTTGGCAGTCACAGCTGCTCACGATCAACTTCCTGTTCACCGCCTTTACGATGGGCTTCGCCATCGTCGTCTTCGAGTCGACCCTGGCCTCGGTCGCGCTCAGGCGCCCGTTCGAGACCCGCCTGCTCAGTCGCCTGTGCCACATCATGATGTGGGTGCTGATCATCTTTTTGGGCATCCGCTTCATCGACCTCCTGCGGCTGGGCGCTTGGCCGCTCGCCTTTCGCATGGACGTTCCGGCGATCAGCTTCTGGGTAGAGTACGTTGCCGGCATCGCGGCGATCGCCCTTCTCTGGCAGGAGCGCAACCGCATGCATCCCCGCTACATCTTCCTTGGTGCCTCGGCGATGCTGGTAAACGGCTTCATGTACCGCTTGAACTGCTACCTGATCGGCTACGATCCGGGCTACGGCTGGAGCTACTACCCTTCGACCGGCGAGATCATCGTCACGCTCGGCATTTTTGCGCTCCAGATCATGCTGTATCTGATCTTTGTCAAGCAGTTGCCGGTTCTGCATGCCGTGCGCAAAGCCTGAGATCGAAGGCGGGGCGAGCGACTAAGAAACCAGGGCTCTAGGGAGCCAAAGAGACGCCACGGGAGTCAAGAAGAATGCGTATCACGGTCGATCCCATCACCCGCATCGAGGGCCACCTGCGCGTCGACTGCGAAGTCGACGGCGGCAAGGTGGTCGACTCGTGGTCGTCCGGCCAGATGTGGCGCGGCATCGAGGTCATCTTGCAGGGGCGCGATCCGCGTGATGCATGGGTGTTTACGCAGCGGATCTGCGGCGTTTGCACCACGGTGCACGCGATCGTTTCGGTCCGCGCGGTGGAGAATGCGCTCGGCCTCGAGGTGCCGCTGAACGCGCAGTACATCCGCAACATGATCATCGCCGCGCATGGTGTGCACGATCACATCGTGCACTTCTACCAGCTCTCGGCGCTCGACTGGGTCGATATCGTCTCGGCGCTGCAGGCGGACCCGAAGGCGGCCTCGAACCTGGCGCAAAGCCTGTCCGACTGGCCGATGAACAGCGTCCAGGAATTCACGCGTGTCCAGGAGAAACTGAAGGGGTTCGTCGCCTCGGGCCAGCTGGGCGTGTTCGGCTCCGGCTACTGGGGGCATCCGGCGATGAAGCTGCCGCCGGAGGTCAACCTGCTCGGCGTCGTTCACTATCTGCAGGCGCTCGACTTCCAGCGTCGTGCCAACCAGATCGTAGGCATTCTCGGCTCGAAAACCCCACACATCCAGAATCTCGCCGTCGGCGGGGTGGCGAACCCGATCAATCCGGAAAGCCAGTCGACGCTGACGCTCGAGCGGCTCTACAAAATTAAGACCCTGATCGATCAGCTGGGCGATTTCGTCAATCAGGTCTATGCCGTCGACGTCGCCGCTATTGGTGCTCTCTATGCCGAGTGGACCCAGTACGGCGCCGGCGTTCTCAACTACCTCTCGGTGCCGGACATGCCGCTCGACACCAAGGGCACGCAGTTCGCGCTTCCGGGCGGCTACATCAAGAACGGCGACTTGAGCGGCCTGAAGGCGATCACCAGCTATCAGGATCAGTATTTCGAGAAGGGCGTCAAGGAAAGCTCCAAGCATTCCTGGTATCAGAGCACATCCGGTGCGCTGCACCCCTACAAAGGCGAAACAAAGCCCGAGTACACGGGCTTTCAGGACGAGGGTAAGTATTCCTGGGTTAAGGCGCCAACCTTCTATGACGACCGTGCCCAGGTGGGACCGCTCGCCAACGTGCTGGCGATGTACGCGCTCGGGCACGAGCCGACCAAGCGGCACTTAACTCGCGTCATCGAGATCGCGAGCAAGGTGGCCGGCGCGCCGATCCCGCTCGCGGCGCTGCACTCGACCATCGGCCGCCATGCCGCACGCGCAGTTCGCTGTGCCGTGCTGGTCGAAACGCTCGATCAGCAGTGGAACCTCTTGATGCAGAACATCGCCAAGGGCGACTTCGAGACCTACAACCGGCCGCGTTTCCCGCGCGGCGAGATCCAGGGCTTCGGCTATCACGAGGCGCCGCGCGGCGTTTTGTCGCACTGGGCCGTTATCCGTGACGGCAAGATCGCGAACTACCAGGCGGTCGTCCCCAGCACATGGAACGCCGGCCCGCGTGACGAACGGGATGCGCTCGGCCCCTACGAGGCGTCACTGCTCGGCAATCCGGTCGCCGATCCGCAGAAGCCGCTCGAGGTGCTGCGCACCATCCACTCCTTCGACCCCTGCCTCGCCTGCGCGATCCACATGCATGACCCGGTGAACAGGGACATCGTGCGCGTCAAGGCCGTTTAGGGCGCTCCCGTCAGGCGATGGGGGCGGATATCGGCGGAGGCGGCGGCGGGAGCGGGCAAGACCCACTCTCGCCGCCTGGTTCCGTCCTCGTCCTTGGCGTCGGCAATATCCTGCTTGCGGATGAAGGCGTGGGCGTGCGGGCGGTGGAGGCGTTCCGCTGCCGCTATGTCGTTCCCGCCGCGGTCGAGGTCCTGGATGGCGGCACCGCCGGCATGGGCCTGATCGACCTCATCGCCGGACGCCGGCACCTGATCATCGTCGATGCCGTCAATGCCGGCGGGGCGCCGGGCTCGGTCGTCCGCTTGGCCGGCGGGGATATCGTTCCTTTCCTGCGGCGGCGGCTGTCGCCGCACCAGCTCGGGCTCTTGGACGTGCTCGCCTACCTTCAACTGATGGAGACGGCGCCGGAAACCGTCACCATCATCGGCATCACTCCGGACGACATGAGCCTGAGCCTCGCTCTTTCGCCACGGCTCGAGGCCGCACTGGATGGCCTCGCCGACCGTATCGCCGATGAGCTCACAGGTCTGGGCGTATCGATCGCCCGCGCCGCCGGCGCTTAAGCCGTATTCAGGCTCCCTGATCGCAGCCGGTGTGGCGAGTTGCCGAACGCCTGCTACCGGCCGCTACCAGCCGACAGCTACCAGCCGAACAGGGAGCGCCAGCCGCGCGGCCGCGCCAGCGCCGCCGCCGCCATGCTGCGTGCACCCGGCTTCGGTTGCAGGTCGGCCTTGGTGATGGAGCGGTACAGCCGGCGGTCGTGCAGGACAACCGACGAAACCAGCACGCAGCGGTGGAACGGCCCGTTGCATTCGAGTTGGGCATGCAGCGGCAGGCGGGGCAGGTCGACCAGTCGGCGCACGGTCCAGACGCTGACGGGGTCGTCAACACGCATGAAACGATCGCCGAGCCTGATTTCGTCAGAGGAGCGCATACCAAGCATTCCTTAAACCTCCGAGACAGTTCGCGTACGGAAACGTGAAAAATTCACACGACCAATAGAAATCGCGATCCCGCCCCTTACGGCTTTTGATTGCTTTTGCTTTGCGAGTGGCGATACCGGCGGTCCGCCCCGCCGCTCGTTCCAGCCGCATCGTGCTCTCTTCCGACCGGGGACCATCTGTGGCCACCGTGCTTTCCTGAAGTTTCACCAAACCGTTGTTTGTCCGAGGCGACGGCCGCCTCGGCGTGGGTAATCACTGGTGCCGCGGAGTGGAATTGAACCACCGACCCCGTCCTTACCAAGGACGTGCTCTGCCCCTGAGCTACCGCGGCGCCTTCCCGAGAGAGACAGCACGATGCCACACCGCCCGCGTGGCTGGCAAGCGGCCTTGACCGGCGGGTCGCGTCTGGGCTTTGATGGCGTCATGGTCCAACCCGTACAACCCGGCGCAACGGCGCCCCAGGCACGCAAGGCGGCGCAAAAGGCGGCCCGTCTCGCGGCGGCCTTGCGCGAAAACTTGCGCAAGCGCAAGGGGTGGCAGCAGGCACAGGCGGCGGCCGGCGATGCCGATGACCGCGAATCGTTGAAGCCGGCCGGTTGAAACGGCCAAAGCGGCTTGTGATCGGTGCCGGCGTCCCCTAAGAAGCCCGGATCTGTTGACGCTGGCCGACCGGTCTCGGCCCAAGGCCGGGTGGCTCGTTTGTCCCGGCCCTGCGGTCGCCATCACATCGAGAGTCCATGAAGCGCATCCATATCCGCGGCGGCACGCCTTTGTCCGGGATCATTCCGATCAGCGGCGCCAAGAATGCAGCCCTGCCGTTGTTGGCGGCGGGGCTCCTGACCGAAGGCACGCTGACGCTCGACAACGTGCCGAACGTCGTCGACATCGAAAGCATGATGGCGCTCCTGGCCGAGCTGGGTGCCGCGGTTGAAAGCGGCGCCAATGCAGGCGCCAACGGCAGCGGCAGCGGGTTCGGCCTCACCGTCCGCCTGAGTACGCCCGCGATCCGCAGCACGACGGCCGTCTATGACCTCGTGCGCAAGATGCGCGCCTCGGTGCTGGTGCTGGGCCCGCTGGTCGCCCGCTTCGGCCATGCGCGGGTGTCGCTGCCGGGCGGCTGCGCGATCGGCACCCGGCCGATCGATCTGCACCTCAAGGCCCTGCAGGCGATGGGGGCAGAGGTTGGGCTTGACGCCGGCTATGTCGACGTCCGCGCCCCGAAGGGCCTGACCGGGGCCAGCTTCACCTTCCCCGCGGTCTCGGTCACCGGCACCGAAAACGCCCTCATGGCGGCGGTGCTCGCGCGCGGGGAGACGCGCATTTGCAATGCCGCCCGCGAGCCCGAGGTCGGCGACCTCGCCCGCTGCCTCGTCGCCATGGGCGCGGACATCACCGGCATCGACACCGATACGCTCAAGGTGCAGGGGGTCGAGCGCCTGGGCAGCGCCCGCCACGCGGTCATCCCGGACCGCATCGAGACCGGCACGTTTGCGATCGCGGCTGCGATCACCGGCGGCAGCATCGAACTCAAAGGGACGCGCCTCGATCTGATCGGCGCCACCGCCGACGCCTTGAAGCAGGCCGGCATTGCGATTGAGCCGACCGCCGACGGCATCCGCGTCGCCCGCCGCAACAACGGCGTCCACGGCGTCGACGTCATGACGGAACCCTTCCCCGGCTTTCCGACCGACATGCAGGCGCAGATCATGGCATTGATGACGGTGGCCGACGGTGCAGCGATGATCACCGAGACCGTGTTTGAGAACCGCTTCATGCACGTGCCTGAGTTGTGCCGGATGGGGGCCAACATCAACGTCCACAGTGCTTCAGCAATCATCCGCGGCGTGCCGGCGCTCTCCGGTGCGCCCGTAATGGCGACCGATCTGCGCGCCTCGGTCAGCCTGGTGTTGGCCGGCTTGGCCGCCCGTGGGGAGACCATCGTCAACCGTGTCTACCACCTCGACCGCGGCTACGAGCGGCTTGAGGACAAGCTGGCGGCCTGCGGTGCCACGATCGAACGGCTTGACGACTAGCGCCGCGGGCGCACTGACCGATGCCGCCGCCGTGCCCGCGGTCGCGGGGCCGTTGCACGTCTTCGCCTACGGCTCGCTGATGTGGGACCCCGGCTTTCCGGTCGCGGCGACGGCGGTGGCGCGCCTTGCCGGCTATCACCGTGCCTTGTGCATCCTCTCGATCCGCAATCGCGGCACGGCGGAGCGGCCGGGCTTGGTGGTCGGCCTGACGCCGGGCGGCTCCTGCGTCGGCCAGGTGCTGCGCGTTGCCGACGACGATGCGCCGGCGGCGCTCAATCATCTCGCGGCGCGCGAGCTCTCCACCCACGCCTACGTGCCGCGCCATCTCGCCGTGCGGCTTGACGACGGCCGCCGCGTCAAGGCGCTGGCGTTCATTGCCCGGCCCGATCATCCGCAGTTCGTGACCCGCTTGAGCGTCGCTGAGCAGGCGGCACTGGTGGCACAAGGAGCAGGCCCCTACGGCAGCGCGCTCGACTATCTGCGCAACCTCTGCCGGGCGCTCGATGACCGCGGCCTGCCCGATGGTCCGTTGCACCGGGTGCTGACGGCGGCCGAGGCGCTTGCCGCTCCGCCGGCTCGCAATGATCCGCCAGCTCGCAAACCTCCGCCCGTTGCGCCATCTCCTTGAGGGGATGGGAGGCAGCGGATGGCAGTCGCAAAGCTGGCTATTCGGACCGAAGCGGACGCAACGAGTAGCAACGGCACTGATCACATCCGCCTCGCGATCGCCGGCATGACGTGCGCAGCGTGCGCTGGGCGGGTGGAGAAGGCGCTGGCGCGGGTCGACGGCGCCGCCAATCCACGCGTCAACCTGGCGCTGGAGCGGGCCGACGTCGAGCGTGTGGATCCGGCCCTCGATGCCGCGCTGCTGGTCAGCGCCGTCGAGAAGGCGGGCTACCGGGCGGCACTGCTTGACGACGACGCCGGCGCCGCCGCCGACCACGATGCGCGCGCCGCAGCCGAAGCGCGCCGCGACCTGATCCGGCTGGTGATTGCGGCCGCGCTTGCCGTGCCGATCGTGCTGCCGATGCTGGCCGCTCCGTTCGGGCTGGTCTTTCACCTTCCCGGTCCGCTGCAGGCCCTGCTTGCAGCACCGGTGCAGTTCTGGATCGGCGCCCGCTTCTATGCCGGGGCGTGGAAGGCGCTCAAGACCGGCACCGGCACCATGGATGTGCTGGTGGCACTTGGCACCACCGCCGCTTACGCTTACAGCCTTGCCGTCGTGCTCACCGGCGACGGCGACGGCCACGGCCTTTACTTCGAAGCGGCGGTTGTCGTCATCACCCTCGTCCTGCTCGGCAAGTGGCTGGAGGTCGGGGCCAAGCGGAGCGCGACGACGGCGATCCGGCAGTTGATGGCGCTCAAGCCAGAGACGGCGTGGCTGGAGAGCGAGGGGGAGTTCCGCCAAGTCCCGGTCGGCCTCGTCCGCGAAGGTGACATCGTGATGGTGCGCCCTGGCGACCGGGTGCCGGTCGACGGCGTCATCGAGGAGGGGGCGAGCGAACTCGATGAGGCCCTCATCACGGGCGAGAGCGTGCCGGTCGTGCGCGTGCCGGGCGAGCCTGTCATCGGCGGCGCCATCAACGGCACCGGCCGGCTGCGTGTGCGGGCCACCGCCGTCGGCGCGTCATCGACTCTGGCGCGCATTATCCGCTTGGTTGAAAACGCGCAAAGCGGCAAGGCGCCGGTTCAGCGGATGGTCGACCGCGTCACCCGCGTCTTCGTGCCGGCCGTCATGGCGATTGCCGCGTTAACGCTGGCAGGTTGGCTCCTCGCCGGCGCCGGCTTCGAGGGCGGCCTGATCGCGGCCGTTGCGGTGCTGGTCGTCGCCTGCCCATGTGCGCTTGGCCTCGCCACGCCGATGGCGCTGGTGGCGGGCACCGGCGTTGCCGCCCGGAACGGCATCCTGGTCAAGGACATCGCGGCGCTGGAGCGTGCGCACAAAGTGGATACGGTCGTCTTCGACAAGACCGGCACGCTGACGCTGGGCCGCCCGCAGGTGACCGACGTCATTATCACGGCCAGCGCGCGGGACGACGTGCTGGCGGACGTCCAGGCCGTCCAGGCCGGCAGCGAGCATCCGCTTGCGCATGCGATCGCCGATTACTGCGGCAGCCTGGGGCTCAAGCCGCGGACCGCAACCGGCGTCCGCAGCCTGCCCGGCGCCGGTGTCATCGGCGTCGTCGATGGCCGCCGGGTTGCGATCGGCAACGTGAGCCTGATGCAGGCGGAAGGGGTCGATGCCGGAGCGCTTGCGGCGCCCGCCGAACGGCTGGAGGCCTGCGGAAAAACGACCATTCAGGTCGCCATCGATGGTGTCGCGGTGGCCGTCCTGGCTGTTGCCGATCAGGAGCGGCCGGAGGCGCTGGCGGCGGTTCAGGCTCTCAACCGACGGGGCTTGCGGACGTTGATGCTCTCCGGCGACGCGGCGCGGGTCGCTGCCGCCGTCGGCACCGCTCTCGGCGTCTCCGAGATCCAAGGCGGCGTCACGCCGGGTGCGAAACTGCAAGTCATCTCGGATCTGCGCCAGAGTGGACGGACCGTCGCCATGGTCGGCGACGGCATCAACGATGCGCCCGCGCTCGCCGGCGCCGACATCGGCATCGCTATGGGGAGCGGCACTGCGGTGGCGCTGGAAACCGCGGGCATCACCTTGATGCGCGCCGACCCGCGGCTGGTCGCGGCTGCGCTCGATATCTCGCGTGCGACCTGGCGGCGCATCCATTACAATCTGTTCTGGGCCTTTGTTTACAACCTGATCGCCCTGCCGCTTGCAGCCTCGGGTCAGCTAAGCCCGGAGCTCGCCGGCGCCGCGATGGCGATGAGCTCGCTCAGCGTCGTTGCCAGCTCGTTGCAGCTGCGCCGCTGGAAGCCGCGGCTCGACCCCGCCCACGCCTGAAACGACGCTCGCCGGCGTTGACACCGCGTGCGACTATAGGCTAGTATTCCTAATACCGGGTAACAGCTGCGAGCAGTGATGAAACGCCTGAAGACACGTCAGGAACGCTTCTGCGAGCGCTTTGTCGAGTTGGGCAATGCCGCAGCGGCGGCCAAGGCGGCCGGTTACCTGCCGGCTTCGGCGCGGAATACCGGCTATCGCCTGCTTCGTGATCCGCGCGTCATCAGCCGAATCGCGGCGCTTCAGGCGCAGATGGCCGACACACACTGCCGGGAGGTCGATATCCTGCTCGGCAAGCTTGAGACCGTGTTCCGCCGCGCGCTCGATGATCACCAGTTTTCGGCGGCGGCGCGCGCCATTGAGTTGCAGGCGAAACTTGCTGGACTTGGCGACCGGCCGCAGCTGCGCGGACCTGCGCGCCGCGAAAAGGCCGCTCCCGGGGCGGCGGACGATGCGAACGAAACAGGCTGACGGCGGGCACCTTCCCGCTGCAGCGGCCGGGGGCGAACGGGGGCTAGAACGGCAGCCGATCGGCGCCGTTGCCGTTCGTGCCGCCGCCGCCCGCAGCATCCTGCCCGTTGACCTTGACGGATTCGCCATCGCCCGCAGGATCAATCTCGAGCGGTGCGGCGCGGGCGTTCCGTTCGCTCTCACGCATGTCTTCAGCGCTCAAGAGCCTGAAGTAATGCTCCGCATGCTGATAAAAACCTTCGGCAGCGATCGGGTCGCCGGCAGAATGCGCGTCACGGCCGAGGGCTAAATACTTGTCGAGCACCTGCTGAGCAGTGCCGCGTATTTTCCCCTCGGGGCCATTGCTTTCAAACGACTGGTTCCGGACAGGAATATGCCGTTTACCGTTTCCCCGGTTGCGCGGCCGGCGCGGATTCGGATTGTGTTTCATTTGCAACAAGAGCACGTCCGTGGCTTGATCACGATGTGATACGAAAAACGAACCAAAGTGGAGTCAATTGCTTAGACAGGTCGGCAGGATGGAGAAGATTGCCCTCTCAGCGGGCATCTTGGTGCCCTCACTGCCACACGCGCCTACGTTATGGCGTCGTCGCCATAGTTGCGACACTAGTCTGGACACGGTTTCATTCCAAGCACTTTTTTCTGTGGATTGGGTAGCGAGGCGCTGATGCACCGTACGCGACCGCCAAGATCGGCCCGCACAGCGATGGCAGCGAAGCCGTGCGCGCGCAAGAGTTCCGCGATGCGCGCGCTCTGGTCGTGGCCGCACTCAAGGTAGGCGCAGCCCGAAGGAGCGAGGATCCGCGGCAGATCGGGGACGATCCTGTGATAGGCGGCGATGCCGTCGTCGCCGCCCACGAGCGCTCGTTGCGGTTCGAACAGGCGGATCTCGGGGGCCAGTCCCGGCCACTCGGCCGCCGCTACATACGGCGGATTGGCGACGGCGATGTCGAACGGCCCGTTCAGTGCCGAGGCCCAATCCGAGGCGGCGAGGTGCACGCGGTTCCCGAGGCCCTGTGCCGCCGCATTGGCGCGCGCGAGCTGGAGCGCGTCAGCCGAGAGGTCGACGGCGACGGCCGTGGCGTGCGAAAGCTCACTCAACAGGGCGAGCGCGAGGCAGCCGCTGCCGGTGCCGAGGTCGAGGACGCGCAGAGGCGCTGAACGGTCGCCGACGTCGTCGAGGACCGCCTCGATCAGCGTTTCGCTGTCGGGGCGGGGGATCAGCGCTGCCGGCGTGACGCTCAGCGGAAGGCTCCAGAACTCTCGCCGGCCGGTGATGTAGGCAATCGGCTCGCGCTGCAGCCTGCGGTCGAGCAGCGCCTCGATGCGTTGCCGGCTCGCGCTTGTCAGTGCTCGTTCCGGGTGCCCGACCAGATCGCTCGTTGTCAGGTCGAGCGCGTGGCCGACGAGCAGGCGGGCATCGAGACCCGCGTCGGGGATGCCGGCGTCCCGCAAGCGAAGGCGTGCCGCTGCGAGCGCCTGGCCGACGGTAGCGGCAGCGCTCATTCGTGATGCGCCAGCCGGCTCGCCTGATCGAACGCCGTCAGCGCCTCGATCACCTCGTCGAGTTCGCCGTCGAGCACACGGTCGAGCTTGTGCAAGGTCAGGCCGACGCGGTGGTCGGTGATGCGGCCTTGCGGGTAGTTGTAGGTGCGGATGCGCTCCGAGCGGTCGCCGGAGCCGACCTGGCTCTTGCGCTGGGCGGCGCGATCGGCCTCCTGGCGGCGGCGCTCCAGGTCGAACAGCCGCGCGCGCAGGATCTTCATCGCCTTTGCCTTGTTCTTGTGCTGCGATTTTTCGTCCTGCTGGGTGACGACGATGCCGGACGGCAGATGGGTGATGCGCACGGCGCTGTCGGTGGTGTTGACCGATTGCCCGCCGGGGCCGCTGGAGCGGTAGACGTCGATGCGCAGGTCCTTCTCGTCGATGGCGATGTCGACCTCTTCCGCCTCCGGCAGCACCGCCACCGTGGCAGCAGACGTGTGAATGCGGCCGCTCGCTTCGGTCTCCGGCACCCGCTGCACGCGATGCACGCCCGATTCGTACTTAAGCCGGGCATAGGCGCTGCGGCCGGTGATGGTGGCGATCGCCTCCTTGTAGCCGCCGATACCGGTCTCGTTCAGGCTCATCAGCTCGAAGCCCCAGCCGTGCAGATCGGCATAGCGCTGATACATGCGGAACAGATCAGCCGCGAACAGGCAGGCTTCCTCGCCGCCGGTGCCGGCGCGGACCTCCAGGATGACGTTCTTCTCATCCGCCGCATCTTTCGGCAGCAACAGCACCTGCAGGCGCGCCTGCAAGTCGGGGATGCGCCTGCGGATCTCCGCCAGCTCCTCGCGGGCGAGCTGACGCATCTCCGGCTCGCTGGCCTCGTCGGCCGAGAGCTGCTCGAGACCCGCCGCCTCCGCCTCGCAGCGCTTCAGTTCCTCGATCGCGGCGACGATCGGTTCCAGGTCGGAATATTCCTTCGAGCAGCGGGCGAATTCCGGCGGCGACAGGGCCTCCGCGCCCGCCATCAGCGCGCCCAAGGCGCGATAGCGCTCGACGACCTGATCGAGCTTCTGTTCCAGCACCAACGGTGTTCCTTAACTCGATTCGCGCAACCGGTCGGCAAGCGCAGCCAGCGCCACATCCTCCTGCGCGCCTGAGTCCATATCGCGGACCGTCGCCATCTGGCGCGCCAGCTCATCGGAACCGAGGATGACGGCCGCGCGGGCGTTGATCCGGTTCGCCCATTTCATCCGTTTGCCAAGCCCGCCTCCGGCATTGAACTCGGCGGTCAGCCCCGCCCGCCGGAGGTCGCGGGCAAGTGCCAAAGCGGCGCACATTTCCGTAGCGCCATGCGGCAACACGGCGATCGGCCGCGGCGGCGGCGGGCAGCCTTCGGCCAGCATCATCAGCCGTTCGACCCCGGCGGCCCAGCCGATCCCTGGGGTCGGCGGCCCGCCCATCTGGCGCACCAACTCGTCGTAGCGGCCGCCGGCGAGCACGGTGCCTTGCGCGCCCAGCGCTTGCGAGACGAACTCGAACGCCGTGTGGCAGTAGTAGTCGAGGCCGCGCACGAGGTGGCGGTTGATGCGGTAACCGATGCCGAGCGCATCGAGGCCCGCCAGCACCTCTTCGAAGAACAGTTTCGCAGCGGCGCTGAGGTGATCTTCGAGCGAGGGTGCCGCGGCCACCACCGTCCGGTCGCCCGGGTCCTTGGAGTCGAGGACGCGCAGCGGGTTCTGCTGCAAGCGCACCCGGCTGTCCTCGGACAACGAGCTTGCGTGCGTGGTCAAGTAGTCGACCAGGACAGTGCGATAAGCGCTCCGGCTCTCGGCATCGCCGAGCGTATTGATTTCCAGCGTAACCGTATCCTTGAGGCCCAAGCGTGCGAGCACGTCGGCGGCGAGCGCGATGACCTCGACATCGGCAATGGACGCGCCGGCGCCGAGGCACTCGACGCCGATCTGGTGAAACTGACGCAGACGCCCCTTCTGCGGCCGTTCGTAGCGGAACATCGGCCCGCGGTAGAACACTTTCAAGGGTAATTGCTGCGTAAGGTTGTTGGAAATGAAGGCGCGGACGATCCCGGCCGTGTTCTCGGGCCTGAGCGTCAGGCTTTCGCCGCTGCGGTCGATGAAGGTGTACATCTCCTTGGTCACAATGTCCGACGTATCGCCCAGCGTCCGTGCGAACACGTGCGTGAACTCAAGGATCGGCGTTGCGACCTCGGCGAAGCCGGCGCGGGCCGCCACATCGTGCGCGCTGTCCTCGACGAACCGTCTCTTGCGGCTGTCGTCGGACAAAAAGTCCTTCGTGCCGCGGACCGGCCGCAGCGCTGTCATGCCGGTGCCGGTGCTCAAGCTGCTGCGGTGTCCCGGGACGGCTCGGCCGCGCGCCGCGGCGGGTAATGGGTGCGCACGTAGTCCTCGACGAGGCCCTTGAACTCCTCGGCCAGGCCGGCGCCGCGCAGGGTGATCGTCTTCTCGCCGTCAACGAACACGGGCGCCGCCGGTTCTTCGCCGGTGCCGGGCAGGCTGATGCCGATGTTGGCGTGCTTGCTCTCGCCGGGGCCGTTGACGATGCAGCCCATCACGGCAACGGTCATCGTCTCCACGCCCTCGTACTGGCGTGACCAGACCGGCATCTGCCGGCGGATGTGGAGCTGGATGTCCTGGGCCAGCCGCTGGAACACCGTCGAGGTCGTCCGCCCGCAGCCGGGGCAGGCTGTCACCAGCGGCACGAACGAGCGCAGGCCCATCGTCTGCAGGATCTGCTGGGCGACGATCACCTCCTCTGTCCGGTCGCCGTCCGGTGGCGGCGTCAGCGAGACGCGGATGGTATCGCCGATGCCATGCTGCAGGAGGATTGCGAGTGCCGCCGTCGAGGCGACGATGCCCTTCGAGCCCATGCCAGCTTCCGTCAGGCCCAGATGCAGCGCGTAAGCGCAGCGGCTGGCGAGATTGGCATAGACAGCGACCAGGCTCTGCACGTCGCTCACCTTGCACGACAAGATGATCCGATCGGCCGCCATGCCGAGTTCCTGGGCGCGCGCCGCGCTCTCCAGCGCGGACAGCACGAGCGCCTCCTGCGTGACCTCGTGGGCCGATTTCGGCGTCTTCGAGAGCCGATTTTCGTCCATCAGGCGGACGGCCAGGTCCTGGTCCAGGCTTCCCCAGTTGACGCCGATGCGTACCGGCCGCTGATGCTTGAGCGCCACTTCGATCATGGTCGAGAACTGGCGGTCGCGCTTCTCGCGGAAGCCGACGTTGCCGGGATTGATGCGGTACTTGGCCAGCGCCTCGGCACACGCCGGGTGTTGGGTCAGCAGTTTGTGGCCGATGTAGTGGAAATCCCCGACCAGCGGCACGGTGACGCCGCGCGCATCGAGGAGCTCGCGGATGAAGGGGACCGCGCGCGCCGCTTCCTCACGGTCGACGGTGATCCGCACCAGCTCCGAGCCGGCCGCCGCGAGGGCCTCGACCTGATCCACCGTGCGCGCCACGTCGGCGGTGTCGGTGTTGGTCATCGACTGGACGACGATCGGTGCGGTGCCGCCGACGATGACATCGCCCACGCTCACCGGCAGGCTGGTCCGACGTGCTGACAATCCCATCCGTTACCGTCCTTCGGTTAAAGGAAGCGAAGCCGAGGCCACCCGCGCGACCGCAGGCACTTACCCCTCGCGTTCTTGCGCCGGCTGGCTTTCGGACAACCCGGCAGGATCGAGGGCGATGTTGCGCACCACGGCGCCCGGCCGCCCCAGCGGCGGCAGCGTCCTGCCGTCGACCATGATATCAAGTCCGCCGGCGTTGCCGGCCAGCAGTCTCAATCCCGGCCGGTCGGCGACCGGATATGTGTCACCGGCGCGCAACAGCCGCGCGTAGATGAGCTTGCCGGAACCGGTATCCTTGATCTCGATCCAGCAGTCCATCCGCGCCTTCAAGACGATCCGGGTGTTGCCGGCCGAATCGCTGGTTACCAGCCGGTCCGGCGGAAAAGCACCGGCGGAAGCCTGGGTGGGTGTCCCGCGCGGGTCTGCCTCACCCGCCGGTGCACTGCTGTCGGCCTGCGCCGGCACCGCCTTCGGCTGGCCGTCGGCCGCAGCAGGTGCGGAAGCCGGTGATACCACAGCCACCGCAATCGGCAGCGGCTCTGCCTGGCCCACAGCGTTCTCGACGGCAGCCGGCATCCCTGCCGGTTGTTCCTTCCATAACCAAGCCGTAAAGCGCTCCGGAACCGGTTGCACCTGGCGCACCACCGCGGTTTCGGTCGAGGCGTAGAAATACCAGCCGCTGTAGGCAGCGAGCGCGATCAGGCCGCCGACCAGCAGCACCGCTGCCTTCGGCAGCTCGCCGTGTGCGGGTGGAAGGCGAAAGCTAAGTTCGTGTTGCTGGTCGTTAGCGCCGGTCTCGGCCCGGAAGCGCTGGGCGACCCGGTCGCCGTCGAAGCCGAGGTGGGCGGCATAGGCGCGGACGTAGCCGACCGCATACGTTATTGTTGGCAGGGCGTCCAGCCGGCCGGTCTCGATCGCCTCGATGTAGCCCGGTCGCATGCACAAGTCGCGCGCCACCGCCGGTACGGATTGCCCGCGCTCTTCGCGGGCGCGCCGCAGCAATGCGCCGACAGTGTTGCGGCGCGGCGATGCTTCCGCGGCAGGCTGCCCCGCTTCACGCGCGGCAGCGGTCACGGATCTGCCGTTCGGACCAATTTTTCTGCAGTCAAGGGGCATCGCCAGCCTGGCGTCGTACTGCGATCCGTTCACCGGGCGATCCCCTTCCGTCCGGATACCGAGCATTCTTGGGTCTACGCCTCAGCATTCTCGCCAAACCGCGCCGGATTGCAACACCCACAAGGCCGCGCTGTTCACGCGAGGGCAATGCCGTGGTCGTGGGCGAACGCACGCATGTCCGCGCGCACACTCACTTGACGCAAAGTGGTAAGGTGCGAGACGAAGTCGGCGAGCACGGCCGCGTCGGCAGTGCGGACCATTGCCTTCACCGGTCCGATGCATGGCGGCGCCATCGACAGCTGCCGCAGCCCGATGCCGATCAGCGCCATCGCATCGAGCGGCCGGCCGGCCATCTCCCCACACAGGCTCAAGGGGACGCGAGCCTCGCGGCAGCGATCGGCCACCATACGCAACAGCCGCAGGACCACGGGCGACAGCACATCGTAGCGCTCCGACATTCGGTGGCTCGCCCGGTCGCTCGCAAACAGGAACTGCACGAGGTCGTTGGTGCCGATGGAAAGGAAATCGACAACCTGCACCAGCTCATCGAGCTGAAACAGAAGCGCCGGCACTTCGAGCATGGCGCCGGCGCGGATGCTTAAAGGCGAGGCCAGGCCTGTGCGGCTGTGCCGCTCCAGCTCCAGATCGAGAAGCCTGCGGGCAAAGCGAAACTCCTCGACCTCCGAGATCATCGGAAACATCACGTGCAGATGCTCGTCAGCCGCCGCCTGAATCAGCGCCCGCAGCTGCTGCCGCAACACCGCCGGCCGGTCCCAGGACACCCGGATGGCACGCCAGCCCATGGCCGGGTTTTCCTCGTTGCCGTGCGGCCAGTAGGGGAGAATCTTGTCGCCGCCGACGTCCAAGGTGCGGAACACCACCGGTTTGGCTTTCGCATCGTGCAGGACCTGGCGGTAGAGCTGACGCTGGAGCTCGACCGTCGGCAGCTCCTCGTAGACCATGAACGGGACTTCGGTCCGGTACAGGCCGACACCATCGACACCGGAGTCGCTGAGCGGCTGCAGGTCGACGGCGAGCCCGGCATTGACAGTGAGGCTGATCCGCACGCCGTCGCGGGTCGTCGCCTCCAGATCGCGCAGCTGCGTGTATTCGGCCCGCCGGCGCGCCCGATCAGCACTGCTGCGCTCGTAGATGCGCCGCAAATCCGCGCTCGGCCGCAGCAAAACCTGGCCATGATCGGGATCGACGATCACCGGATCGCCGCTTTCAATTCGCGTCATGACGTCTTCGATCTGGCCCACGACCGGGATGCCCAGGCTGCGGGCAACGATGGCGACATGCGCGTTCGCCGAGCCTTCCTGCAGAACCAGGCCTTTGAGGCGGCTGCAGCTGTAGTCCAGGAGCTGCGCCGGACCGAGGGTGCGGGCGACGACGACGAAATCCTGGTCCTGCGGCAGCCGCTGCGCGCGCTCCTCGGCACCCAACAATTGCTGCAACAGGCGCTGTGCCAAGTCTTCGAGGTCCTGAATACGCTCGCGCAGATAGCTGTCGGTGACGCGGGCGATCTGGGCGTGGATCTCGGAGTTGACCTTTTGCACGGCCGCCTCGGCGGTGAGGCCGGTGTTGATCGCCTCGGCGATGCGCCGCAGCCAGCCGACGTCCTCGGCGATCATGCGGTAGGCTTCGAGCACTTCCGCATGCTCGCCGCCGGCGAGGCCGTTGGCGCGCAGCATGACATCGAGCTGGCCGTGCATGTCGCTGACGGCTTTACGCAGCCGTTCGTGCTCGACCGCCGTATCCTCGGCCACCAGCCGCCTTACCACGTGGTGGTGCTTGTGCAGGACGGCGATGCCAAGGCCGAAGCCGGGGCTCAGCCGCGCCCCTTCGAGCCGCATCGGCGGCATGGCGATGGCTTCGCTCGACGCCAGTTCCTCGGGCCCGACAAGGTTGCCGCTTGCGACCATCTCCGCCAGCACCATGGCGATGGTCTGCAGGGCCTCGATTTCCTCGTCGCTGTAGCGGCGCCGTTCGATGCTCTGGATGGCCAGCACGCCAACCACCCGGCCGCCGCGGAGGATCGGAACTCCCATCAGCGAGTGGTAGATTTCTTCGCCGGTTTCGGGCCGGTAGACGAAGCTCGGATGGCTCTGGGCGTCGGCAAGGGCGAGCGGCTTCGCCTTGGCGGCAATCTCGCCGATCAGGCCCTGGCCGACCGCAAGCCGCGTCCTGTGCACGGCGCTCTGCCGCAGCCCATGGGTGGCGAACAGTTCCAGGACATCGCCGGCACGGCGGACATAAAGGGAGCACACCTGCGACCCCATGTCGACAGCAATGACCTGGACAATCCGTTCCAGTCGTGCCTGGGTGTCGCCCTCGCCGGCCATGACGTCGCGGATCCGCGCCAGCAGGCGGCGCAGCACGAGCACGGTCTGACCAAACTGCATCACGGCGAAACGGATCCGCGTGGGTCGTGCTCAGCCAGCGCGCCGACGGCCTGTTCGATCAGCTCGTCGATGATCTCTGCCGTCGACTGCTCCGCCGTGACCATGCCGACGCTCTGGCCGGCCATCACCGAGCCGGCCTCGACGTCACCCTCAATCACCGCCCGCCTGAGCGCTCCGGCCCAGAACAGCTCGATTTCGAGTTGCGCCCCCTGCTGCGTCAGTTCCTGCCTGCGGTAGCGTGCGGCAACGTCGCGCTGCACCTCTATGAACCGCTGCGTGCCGGCGTTCGCCAGTGCACGGACGGGGATGACAGGCAAATCCGGATCGATCTGGGTGGAAACGACGGCATCGCGGGCGCTGGCACGGATGAAGGCCTGCTTGAAGCGGGGGTGCGCAATCGACTCGTGCGCACAGACGAACCGCGTCCCCAGCTGGCAGCCCGAGGCTCCCATCAACAGGTAAAGCGCAATCGCCTCGCCGCGGCCGATGCCGCCGGCGACAAAGACCGGCACGTCACGTACCTGCGGCAGGATCTCCTGCGCCAGTACGCTCGTCGAAACCGGCCCGATGTGGCCACCGGCCTCCGCGCCCTCGATGATCAGGGCATCGACGCCGTTGCGGACCAACCGCTTGGCCAGCGTCGGGGTGGGGGCAAAACAAAGCACCTTCGCGCCGCCCTCCCGCACCGTCCGCAGCACCGGTGCCGACGGCAGACCGCCGGCAAAAACGATGTGCGAGACGCCCTGATCCAGGCACAGCCGGGTCAACGCATCCAGCTCCGGATGCATCACAATCAGATTGACGCCGAACGGCTGGTCGGTCAAGGCGCGCACGCTCGCGATCTCTGCCGCCAGTTGCGCCGGATTCAGCGAGCCGCAAGCCAGCACGCCGAAGCCGCCTGCGTTGGAGATTGCGGCGACCAGGTGATGCTCAGAGACCCACGACATGGCGCCGCCGAGGATGGCGTAGCGGGTTCCGAGCAGCGCCCGGCCCCGCTGCCACAGCTCGTCCAGGCGCGCGCGCGCGGCGCCGCGCCGGCTCCCCTGCGGCGCGATGCCGGCGCTTGGGCGCTCAGGCGGCATCGAGTCCATAGGTTGTGTGCAAGGTCCGCGCCGCGAGCTCGGCGTAGGCCTCGTCGATCAGGACGCTGACCTTGATTTCGGACGTCGTGATGACCTGGATGTTGATCCCCTTGTCGCCAAGGGCGCGGAACATCCGAGCAGCGATACCGGCGTGGCTGCGCATGCCGACACCGATCACCGAAACCTTGACGACATTGGCATCGGACCGCAGGCTGGCGTAGCCGATGCTGCTGCGGCACGCCTCCAGCAGTGCGACTGCGCGCGTCAGGTCGGCTTTGGCGACCGTGAAGGTAAGATCGGTCGTGTCACCCTCGGCCGAGATGTTCTGGACGATCATGTCGACGTTGATGTTCGCTTCGGCCAGCGGACCGAATATGCCGGCGGCGACTCCGGGCTTGTCGGCAACGCGCAACAGCGTGATCTTCGCCTCGTCGCGGCTGTAGGTGACGCCGCTGACCAGTGCCTGCTCCACGATCTCCTCCTCGCCGACGACCATCGTCCCGGGCACGTCGTCAAAGCTCGACAGCACCTGGACGCGCACCCCGTGGTTCATGGCCAGTTCCACCGAGCGCGTCTGCAGCACCTTGGCGCCCACGGATGCCATCTCCAGCATCTCTTCAAACGTGATCTGACGCAACTTCCGTGCCCGCGAAACGACCCGCGGATCGCTCGTGTAGACGCCGTCGACGTCGGTGTAGATGTCACAGCGGTCGGCCTTGAGCGCCGCCGCCAGCGCCACC
The DNA here is from genome assembly GCA_049291695.1 of Defluviicoccus sp. Lineage (GTDB taxonomy): Bacteria > Pseudomonadota > Alphaproteobacteria > Rhodospirillales > Defluviicoccaceae > Defluviicoccus. Next base: position 16,293 of record JBATPX010000013.1, on the reverse strand, counting down.
GCCGTGGTGTCGGAGCCGCCGCGTCCCAGCGTCGTCACCCGGCCGTCAGCGGCGATCCCCTGGAAGCCGGCGACCACCGGCACCGTGCCGTGGCGCATCTCCCGGTCGAGCTCCGCGGCCTCGATGGCCAAGATGCGGGCGCGGCTGTGCGCGGTGTCGGTTCGGATCGGGATCTGCCAGCCAAGCCAGGAGCGGGCGGGCACGCCTAAGTCCTGAAGCGCCATCGCCAGCAAGCCGGCGGTCACCTGCTCGCCGCTGGCGACGACGACATCATGCTCACACGAATCGTGCAGCGCGTTCACGCCGTTCGCATGGTCGACGAGCTGATTCGTCGCGCCGGCCATCGCCGAAACGACGACCGCGACCTCATCGCCGGCCTCGACCGCCCGCTTGACGCGCGCAGCAACCGCCTTGATGCGCTGGACGTCCGCGACCGACGTACCGCCAAATTTCTTGACCAGCCTGGGCATGGGCCTCAACACTGATCCTGGAGTGAGAGAGATCCGCGCACGAGGCTTGTCATTGACGATCAGCACACCTTCTCAGGGACGAACGGGCAGGATCCCGGAGCGGGCTGCATGCCTCTGCACCTCCCCTAGATACTGGGGAGTGTTTCGGGACGCAAGCGCCGCTGTACGTCCAATCGGCGTCGGCGCAATCGGAGAGACGCAATGACATCCGTTTCCACGGGTTCGGCCGCGCCTTCGGGCGGCACGGCCTCGGCTGACGAGATCGCCCGCTTCGATGCGATGGCGGAAGCGTGGTGGGACCCGATGGGGAAGTTCCGCCCGCTGCACGAGCTGAACCCCGTTCGCTTCGACTTCATCCGCGGCGCGGTTGCCCGCCATCGCGCCATCGATGACGCGGCCGCCCTTCCCTTCCAGGGCGTGCGCTGTCTCGACCTCGGCTGCGGCGGCGGCCTGATCGCCGAGGAGATGGCGAAGCTGGGGGCGGCGGTGACCGGCGTCGATGCCTCGCAGGTGGCGATCCGCGTTGCTCAGGCCCACGCCGAGCGCGAAGGTCTGACGATCGATTACCGGTGCGCGCTGCCGGAAGACGTCGTCCGCTGGGGTGCCCGCTACGACGTCGTGCTGGCCCTTGAAATCATTGAGCACGTACAGAGCCTCGATTTGTTTTTCGAGGCGGTCGGGCAGATCCTCACACCCGAAGGCCTCTTGATCGTCGCCACCCTTAACCGGACGCTGTCCTCGCTGGCGCTGGCGAAAATCGGGGCGGAGTACATCCTGCGCTGGCTGCCGGCGGGCACGCACGACTGGCGTAAGTTCGTCCGTCCGTCGGAGCTGGCCCGCGTTCTCCGCCGGCAGGGGTTCACGGTGGCGGAGATACGCGGGCTGCAGTACCAGCCGCTGCTCCGCCGCTGGTCGCTCGGCAACGACCTGATGGTCAACTACATCGCCGCCGTCGTGCGCACCGCCGCCTGACGCGCGCTGGCGCGTCCGCTCAACTGAATGGGCGTTCGTGCACGAGCGCCGGGATGCGGGCGCGGGCGCCGGCGACCCTCGCAGGGTCGACATCGGCGACGATGAAGCCCACGTCCTCCCCCGCGTCGGCCAGCACTTCGCCCCACGGATCGACGATCAGGGCGTGGCCGTAGGTCTGCCGGCCCTTGGCGTGGGTTCCGGTCTGCGCCGGGGCAAAAACGTAACAGCCATTCTCGATCGCCCGCGCCCGGATCAGGACATGCCAGTGCGCTTGGCCGGTGGTGCGGGTGAATGCCGCCGGGATGGAGAGGAAGTCGGCGCCCTCATGCGCGAGATGGCGGTACAGCTTCGGGAAGCGCAGATCGTAGCAGATCGAAAGGCCGAGCTTCCCCCACGGCGTCGGCGCCACCACCGCCCGCGCACCGGCCGCGATCGTGTCCGATTCGCGGTAGCGCTCGCCGGCGCCGAGGTCGACGTCAAACAGGTGGATTTTGTCATACGTCGCGACGGCTGTACCGGTGGCATCGATCAGATAGGACCGGTTGGCGATCTTCTCGCCGGCCACGAGCACCGAGAGCGAACCGACGACGAGCCACACATCCGCCGCACGCGCCAGCTCGCGGAAAGCGGCGAGCGCCGGGTGCGTCTCTTCCCGGCACGCTTTCTGGCGCGCCAGCGTTGTATCCGGCTCCATCATGCTGACGTTTTCCGGCAGCAGCACCAGTGCGGCGCCGGCCTCGCGGGCGCGCTGAACGAGCACGCTCGCGGCCGCGATGTTGGGCTCGAAGTCCCTTCCAGCGTTGGTCTGGATGCAGGCGACGCGAACGGTCTCGCTCATGCCCGGTCCTCTGCGGGTGCATCGAGCAGCGCCTGCAGCCGGCCGGCGCGATCGAGGTCCGTCAGCTGATCGGAGCCGCCGACGTGGCGGCCATTGATGAAGATCTGCGGCACCGTCTGGGCCCCGCCGGCGCGCTGCACCATCTCGCGGCGTCGCTTCGGATCCATCACCACGTCGATTTCCTGGAACGCGATGTTGCGGGCCTGCAGCAGCCGCTTTGCGCGGTGACAATAGCCGCAGAATGGGGAGGTATAGATCTCGACGGTCGCCATCTTCGGTGTCTCACTCGCTGTCCAGCGCTCATCGGCGCAGCCCGTGTCGCATCGGAGCGTTTATCGCCCGGCCGCAGGCCAGCCGCAAAGCCTAAAGCCGCAAAGCCTAAAGCCGCAAAGCCTATAGCCGCAAAGCCTATAGCCGCAAAGCCTATAGCCGCTCCGGGCGGACGACGCGTGCCAGCGTCAGCACGTCGACGGCTTGCGCGCCTGCGTCCAGCAGCGCCCGCGCACAGGCGTCGACGGTGGCGCCGGTCGTCAGCACGTCGTCGGTCAGCAGCACGCGCCGGCCCGTGACCTGGCCGCGCCGGGCTGGCGGGACAGTGATCGCGCCCTTGACGGTGCGCGCACGGTCCTTCGGCCCCAGGCCCGCCAAGCGCGCCGTCCGCCGCCGCCGCTGCAACAGATCGACAGCAACGGCAATCCCCTCCGCGCGGCCGATCGCCTGCGCCAAGAGCGCCGCTTGGTTGTAGCGCCGGCGCAACAGCCGCGTCCAGTGCAGCGGCACCGGCGCGATCAGGTCGGCATCGGCGAGCAGGTCGCGGCCGGCCTGGCGCATCCAGGTCGCAAACAGCGGTGCCGCGTCGGTCCGATCGGCGTACTTGAACATCAAAATCATCTGCCGGCTGCCGTCGTCGTAGGCAAGGCCTGAGCGCGCGCGGCCATAGACGTGGGGCCTGCGCACACAGCGGCCGCACAGCGCGCCGTCGCTCTCCTGGACACCGAACGGCCGCCCGCAGGCGGCGCACAAAGGCCGCTCGATGAAACTGAGCCGCCCCCAGCAGGCGGCGCACAGCGTGTGCGGTTCGTCGACCAGGTTGCCGCAGCCGAAGCATTGCGGCGGCAGCACGAGGTCAATCAGGCCGCGCCCGATCCAGCTCAGCTTTGACGCGATTGTTGTTGCCGGCATGGCTGTTGCGCGAAGCCTCCTGCACACGATCGCTGCTTCAGGCCCGGGTTGTTGCTCGCAAACGCCTCCCGCTACCATATACGTCATGACGAAGCGCCGATCCAAGGGGCAGAGGATGCAGGGCACAGGCTGCGACAACCGAGACACGCGGATGGAGGTGTTCGACCGGCGCGCGGTGCGCCAACACCGCGAGCGCGCGGCGGCCGGTCTGGAGCGGCACGACTTTCTGTTGCGCGAGGTCGGCGAACGGCTGGCCGACCGGCTGGACGACGTGCGCCGCACATTCCCGCTTGCGCTCGATCTCGGCTGCCACTCTGGCCAACTGGCGCGGCTTCTGGCCGGCCGCGGCGGCATCGAGGCGCTGGTGCAGACGGATTTGTCGCCAGCGATGGCGCGCCGGGCCGAGGGGCTGCGGGTCGTCGCCGATGAGGAGGCGCTGCCCTTCGCCGCCGCCAGCTTCGATGTGGTCCTGAGCCTGATGAGCCTGCACTGGGTCAACGATCTGCCGGGCGCGCTGATGCAGATCCGCCGCGCGCTCAAGCCTGACGGCCTGTTCCTTGCCGCAATGCTGGGCGGCACGTCGCTCAACCAGCTTCGCCAATCCCTGCACGCGGCGGAGATCGCGGGCGAGGGCGGCTTGAGCCCACGGGTATCGCCGTTTGCCGATGCCCGCGATGCCGGCAATCTCCTGCAGCGCGCCGGCTTCGCGCTCGCGGTGGCGGATGCGGAAACCGTGAACGTCTCCTATGCCGACCCGTTGGCGTTGATCCGCGATCTGCGTGGCATGGGGGAGACCAACGCGGTGCGCGCCCGACGCCGGCGGTGCAGCCGGCGGGCGACAATGGTGGCGGCGATCGAGCACTATCAGGCTGCGTTCGCTGGCGCCGACGGCCGCATCCCGGCGACGTTTCAGGTCATCTTCCTCACCGGCTGGGCGCCGCATCCGGACCAGCAGCGGGCGTTGCGGCCGGGCGCTGCCCGCGCGCGGCTGGCAGATGCCCTTGATTCAGCCATTGCGTCGCCGGCGCAAGGGGCCGTCGACCGCAGCACCCCTTAGAGCTGGGGGAAGCGCGCGCGTCCGCCGGAGAGCCCATGCAGTTCAGCCAACCCTTGCTCCGTGGCACCCTCGTCACGCGCTACAAGCGCTTCTTCGCCGACGTTGCGCTTGCCGACGGGTCGCTGGTGACGGCGCACTGCCCCAACCCCGGCTCGATGTTGAGCGTCAGCGCGCCTGGATCAATCGTCTGGCTGTCAGAAACCAGCAATCCGGCGCGGGCGCTGAAATACACCTGGGAGCTGGTCGAGGTCGGCTACACTCTGGTCGGCATCAACACCGGCCTTCCCAACCGCCTGGCTGCCGAAGCCGTGCAGGACGGCGCCATCCCCGCGCTTGCAGGCTACGCCCGGCTCCGACGCGAGGTCCGCTACGGCAAGGGCAGCCGCATAGATCTCTTGCTCGAGGACGGCCAACGCCCCACATGCTTTCTTGAAATAAAGAATGTCACCCTGAGGCGGGGCGGGGGTGTATTGCAACCCGTCGAGTTCCCGGATTCAGTAACCGAGCGCGGCTTAAAGCACCTCTACGAGCTCATAGCTGTGGTGCAGGCGGGCCAGAGGGCGGTGATGCTGTTTGTGGCCCAGCGCAGCGATGCGCCGTCCTTCCGCGTCGCGGCCGACATCGATCCGCGGTACGCGCAAGCGTTGCAACAGGCGGTTGTGGCGGGTGTCGAAGTGCTGTGTTACTCTTGTGATGTTTCGCTCGCAGGTGTCCGGGTGGCGGCGCCGGTCGCGGTCGAGCTGCCGGCATGACAGCGGATCGGTGCCGCAATGAGGCGGGCACGCGGGCGGCTTGCGTGATGACTGTCGACAAGGAATGAATGACGTGCGGCGAGCTTATGCGACCAGCCTGGGTCGATCGATCAAGATTCACGACGCGGAGTGCGCGCAAGGCATGCGTGCTGCCGGCCAGTTGGCGGCGCAGACGCTCGACTTCATCGCCCCACACGTCGTTCCCGGCGTCCGCACGGACGAACTCGACCGCCTGTGCGAAACATTCATCCGCGATCACGGTGCGATTCCGGCCCCCCTCAACTACCGCGGCTTTCCGAAGTCGATCTGCACGTCGATCAATCACGTCGTCTGTCACGGTATTCCCGGGCCGAAGCGGCTGCAGGAAGGCGATATCGTGAATATCGACGTCACCCCGCTCCTCGGTGGCTGGCATGGCGACAGCAGCCGCATGTTCGGCGTCGGCCGGATCGGCGTGAAGGCGCAGCGTCTGATCGACGTGACCTTCGAGGCCATGTGGCGCGGCATCCGCGTCGTCCGTCCGGGGGCGACCGTCGGCGATATCGGCCATGCCATCCAGACCTTCGTCGAGGCGCAGCGGTTTTCCGTCGTCCGCGACTTCTGCGGTCATGGGCTGGGCCGCATCTTTCACGATGCGCCCAACATCCCCCATTTCGGGGAGACGGGTGACGGCCCGGTGCTGCGCGAGGGCATGTTCTTCACCATCGAGCCGATGATCAACGCCGGCCGCTGGGAAATCAAAGTGCTGAACGACGGCTGGACGGCGGTCACCAAGGATCGCTCGCTGTCGGCGCAGTTCGAGCACTCGATCGGCGTCACGGCGACCGGCTACGAGGTCTTTACCCTGTCGCCCGGCCAGGGGGAGCCGACGTTCGACAGCGCTTAAAGGGCGGACGGGGCGTGAGCAAGGACCACGCGGGAGGCAAACGCGACCCAGAACGCCTGCAAGAGGCGACGGGGACGCCTTTCGCTGACGAAGCAAGTGCGGTTGCGAAGGCGCCGCCGCCGCTGCATGCGGATCACCGCCAGCGCCTGCGCGAGCGTTTCCTCAAATCCGACACTGACGCCTTTCCGGACTACGAGCTCCTGGAGCTGTTGCTGTTCTATTCGATTGACCGGGTCGACGTGAAACCGCTCGCGAAGGAGCTGTTGCGCGACTTCGGCTCGCTCCGCTCCATCCTCGCCGCCGAACCGGCCCGGCTGTTGCAGTACAAGCGCGTCAACGAGCGGACGCTGGCGCTGTTCAAGGCGCTTAAGGAAACAGGCCGGCGGCTGAGCCGCGCCGAGATCGAGGACCGGCCGCTCATCTCGTCCTGGGATGCGCTCGTCACTTACTGCCGGCTGACGCTGGCCGACGAATCCATCGAGCGCTTTCACGTCCTTTACCTCAACCGCAAGAACCGGTTGATCGCAGACGAGCAGCAGCAGCGCGGCACGGTCGACCACACGCCGGTCTATCCGCGCGAGGTCGTCAAGCGCGCGCTCGAGTTGGGCGCGACGGCGGTAATCCTCGTGCACAACCACCCCTCTGGCGACCCGACACCGTCGCAAGCGGATATCGACATGACGCGCACGATCAAGGAGGCCGCGGAGATCATCGGCATCTCGGTCTACGACCACATCATCGTCGGCCGCACCGGCGCCCAGTCGCTGCGCACCCTGGGCTTGCTCTGAAGCTGCCCGCCTTGTCGTTGACCGGCCCGGCCGGCGGCATCAGATTACTCACCGCATGGTTGACCCTTCGGATGCCGCCACCGGCCTCATCGACGCGCTGCCAGCGCCGTGTGGCGCCACGGTGATCGCCGACTACGTGCGGACGCTCCCCAACGTGCCCGGCGTCTACCGCATGCTCGATGCCGGCGGCGACGTGCTGTACGTCGGCAAGGCGCGCGATCTCAAGAAGCGCGTCGCCACCTACACCAATCCCGATCGCCTCAATCTGCGCCTGCACCGGATGGTCGCGGCGACCGCGGCGATGGAGTTTGTCACCACGCACACCGAGGTCGAAGCACTGCTGCTTGAATCGAACCTGATCAAGCGCCTCAAGCCCCGCTACAACATCCTCCTGCGTGATGACAAGTCGTTCCCGTCCATCCTCCTGACCGCGGATCATGCCTTTCCGCAGGTGGTGAAGCATCGCGGCGCGCACACCCGCAAGGGCGAATACTTCGGCCCGTTCGCCTCCGGCTGGGCCGTCAACAAGACTCTGGCCGCCCTGCAGCGCGCGTTTCTCTTACGCACCTGTTCCGATGCGGTGTTTCAGGCGCGCACCCGGCCGTGCCTGCTGCATCAGATCAAGCGCTGTTCGGCGCCTTGCGTCGGACGTATCAGCGCCGAGGCTTATGCCGCCCTGGTTGCGCAGGCGGGCGCTTTCCTCAGCGGCGGCAGCCAGGAGGTGCAGCGCGATCTGGCGCACAAGATGGAAGAGGCGAGTGCCGAACTCCGCTTCGAGGACGCCGCCACCTATCGCGACCGTGTCCGCGCGCTCACCGCCGTGCAGTCGCAGCAGGACATCAACCTCTCCGGCGTTGGCGATGCCGATGTCATCGCCGCCGATCAGGTTGCCGGGACCACGGCGGTCCAGGTGTTCTTCTTTCGCGGCGGCTGCAACTACGGCAACCGCGTCTACTTCCCCCTGCACGGTGCCGGCGAGGAGATTGCCGTCGTCCTGGAGGCGTTCGTCGGCCAGTTCTATGCTGCCCACCTGCCGCCGCCGCTGGTGCTGACCAGCCAGCCGTTGCCGAACGCGGATCTCGTCCAGGCGGCGCTGACGGTTCGTGCGGCGCGGCCGGTCAAGGTGCATGCGCCGCAGCGGGGCACCAAGCTGCACTTGATCAACCAGGCGCTGATCAATGCCCGCGAAGCGCTGAGCCGCCGGCTGGCGGAGAGCGCCTCGCATCGTCGGTTGCTCGAAGGCTTGGCCGGCCTCCTCGACCTTGATGCACCGCCGGCGCGGATCGAGGTCTACGACAACAGCCACGTCGCCGGCACGGACGCAGTCGGCGCGATGATTGTCTCCGGCCCGGAGGGGCTGATCAAAAACGCCTACCGCAAGTTCACGATCCGCGGCTCGGCCATCACGCCCGGCGATGATTACGCGATGATGCGCGAGGTGCTGCGGCGGCGCTTCGGCCGTGCGCTGGCCGAGGATCCGGAGCGGACACAGAACCAGTGGCCGGATCTGTTGCTGATCGACGGCGGCGCCGGCCAGCTCACGGCAGCGGCCGAGGTCCTCGATGATCTCGGCCTGCACGCGATCACGGTCGCCGCGATCGCCAAGGGACCGGACCGCAACGCCGGCCGCGAACGGATTTTCTTGCGCAACCGGCCGCCGCTGCAGCCGGAGATCAACGATCCGGTGCTGCATTTCCTGCAAAGGCTGCGCGACGAGGCGCATCGCTTCGTGATCGGTACCCACCGCGCGCGGCGTTCGGTCCGCATTGGCCGCTCGCAGCTGGATGAGATCCCCGGCATCGGTGCCCACCGCAAGAGGGCGCTGCTGCACCATTTCGGTTCGGCGCAGGCGGTCGCCGCGGCCGGCTGTCCCGATCTTGAGGCGGTGCCCGGGATTAGTCGGGCGATCGCAAAGATTATCTATGACTGGTTTCACCCGCAGAGCTAAACTGCCAGCGAACTCTCGACATCACGGGCGGACCAGGCGGGCTTGATGCCGGCGAATCTCCCCAACGCGCTGACGGTGTCGCGGATCCTGGCGACGCCGGTGGTGTGCGTGCTCGTCGTCCTCGGCACGGCGTTCGGCAACTGGCTGGCGCTGGCGGCCTACCTCTACGCCTGCATCACCGATTTCCTCGACGGCTATCTGGCCCGCAGCCGCAAGCAGCAGTCGCCATTCGGCGAAATGCTCGACCCGATCGCCGACAAGCTCCTGGTGGGCGCGCTGCTGCTGGTGCTGGTCGGCATCGGCCGCATCACGGGGATCGACATGTTGCCGGCACTGATCATCCTCTGCCGGGAGATCGTCGTCTCCGGCCTGCGCGAGTACTTGGCGCGCTTGAACGTCGGCATGCCGGTGACGCGGCTCGCGAAGTGGAAAACGACGCTGCAGATGGTGGCGCTTGGCTTCCTCATCGTCGGCGACGCCGCCCCCCGCTTCGGACCGCTCGAGGCCACCGATATCGGCCTGTGGGGCTTGTGGCTGGCTGCGGCCCTGACGCTGTTGACCGGCTACGATTATCTGCGCGCCAGCCTGCGCCATGTTGTCGGCGCGGCGGCGGCACGCACCCCGGAGCCGGCCGGAGAAGAGCACCCGCGGCGGCCGCTTGAGCGCGCCGAAGGCTAAGGGCCGGCGAGACAGAGCGCGCGATGCTGACCGTCCTTTACTTTGCTTCGGTCAAGGAGAAGGCGGGCTGCGGCGAGGAGGTCGTGCCTCTGCCGGCCTCGGTCACCGACGTGATGGGGCTGGTTGGCTGGCTGCGGCAGCGCGGCGGCGGGCCGGCGGCAGCGCTTGCGGATCTTGCGGCCGTCCGCGTCGCCGTCAACCAGGAGCATGCGCGCTTCGATCATCCGCTCACCGGCGACGAGGAGGTCGCCTTCTTTCCCCCCGTGACCGGCGGCGCGCCATGATCCGCGTCCAGCGCGAAGCCTTCGATGTCGGCATCGAAATCGAACGCCTGTGCGCGGGCGATACCGCGGCGGGCGGTGTCTGCGTCTTCATCGGCCGGGTCCGGGAATTCGCCCACGGGGCTGCCCTTGAGGCAATGACGTTGGAGCATTATGCCGGCATGACCGAGCGTCAGCTGCAAGCGCTGGAGGCGGAGGTGCGGCGCCGCTGGGCCCTCGAGAAAACGCTGATCATCCACCGCTATGGCCGGTTGCTGCCCGGCGAGGCGATCGTCCTTGTCGTCACCGCCGCCGCCCATCGGGCTGCCGCCTTCGATGCCTGCCGCTTCCTGATCGATTGCCTGAAGACGATGGCGACATTCTGGAAGGCGGAGGAGACGGCGGCCGGCCGGCGCTGGGTCGATGCCTGCGCTGCCGACGATGCGGCGGCAATGGGCTGGCAGGATGGCGCTGAGGAGAATGGTCAGTGAACGGCGCGCCGAGGCCAGCAGTCGCAGGCCCGACTATGGACGTCCAAGGCACCGAGGCCGTCGTTTTCGACTTCGACGGCGTCATCGTCGAGTCGGCCGACATCAAGACCCAGGCCTTCATCGCCCTCTACGCGGAGCACGGCACGGCAGCGGTCGCCGCGGCCGTTGCCCATCACCAGGCGAACGGCGGCATCTCCCGGCGCAAGAAGATCCGCCACATCCACCACGAGCACCTGGGCATCAGACTCAGTGATGACGCGCTCGAAGCGCTGTGCCAGCGGTTTTCAAGCCTGGTCGAGGCGGCGGTTGTCGATTGTGCCGCGGTTGCGGGCGCGGAAGACTTCCTTGCCGCGCACCACCGGCGCCTGCCGCTGTTCGTCGTGTCCGGGACGCCGCACGAGGAGCTTGTGCGGATCGTCGATCGGCGCCGCCTGGCGCCCTATTTTGCCGGCGTGTTCGGCTCGCCGCCGGAAAAGCCGCCGACCATCCGCGCCATCCTGCGCCGGCATCGGCTTGCCGCCGCGAACGTGCTGTTCGTCGGTGATGCGCGGACCGATTACGAGGCGGCAGCCGAAACCGGGCTGCGCTTCATCGGCCGCGTGGCGGCGGGCGATGCCAGCCCGTTTCCGGCCGGGACGGCGGTCGTCACCGATCTGACGCAGTTGTCCCTGTAGCCCGTGGTCGCGCCGCCCTGGCCCCTCTACGCCGCCGTGGCCGCAGCCTTGCCGACGGTCTCGCCAACGGTTTGGCCGGTCGCGGCGCGGTAGTCCTGCACCAGCGTGCGGGTCATCTCGCCGGGGGTAAAGCGGTGGTCGTCGATCTCGCCGACCGGGGTCACCTCGGCGGCCGTTCCGGTCAGGAACACCTCGGTCGCGTTTGCCAGTTCCTCCGGCCAGATCGCCCGTTCGATGACCTCGATTCCGCGTTCGCGCGCAAGGCCGATAACGGTACGCCGGGTGATGCCGTCGAGGAAGCAATCGGGCGCCGGCGTGTGCAGGCGGCCGTCGCGCATGAGGAGGAAGATGTTGGCTCCGGTCGCCTCGGCCACCTGCCCGCGCCAGTCCAGCATCAGGGCGTCGTGGTAGCCCTGCGCTTCCATGGCGTGCTTGGAGAGCGTGCAGATCATGTAGAGGCCGGTCGCCTTGGCATGCACGGGTGCGCTCTCCGGCGGCGGCCGGCGCCAGGTCGACGTCTTCATTCGGATGCCCTTGGCGAACGCCTGCTCGTCGAAATAGCTGCCCCAACGCCAGGCGGCGATGGCGAGGTGAATGCGGCTCTTCTGCGCCGACACGCCCATCATCTCGCTGCCGCGCCAAGCGATTGGCCGGATGTAGCCGTCCTTGATGCCGTTCGCCCGGCACACCTCGTCACAGGCGCGGTTGATATCGTCGACGCTCCACGGGATCTCGAAGCCGAGCATGCGGCCGGACGCTACCAGGCGTTCTGAGTGTTCGGTCAGCTTGAAAATCGTGCCGCCATAGGCGCGCTCGCCTTCGAACACCGCCGAGGCATAGTGCAAGCCATGGCTGAGGACGTGCAGCTTGGCCTCCCGCCAGGCCACCAGCGTGCCATCCTGCCAGATTACACCGTCACGATCGTCGTAGGCTTGGGTTGCCATCTGCCATTTCCCCACGCTTGCACCGGAGACACGAAAAAGCCGTTCGAGGGCGCTGATTAGGTTTGCTCCCGTAGCACCGGCCGGCATATATGTCAACGTGACTGACTTAAATCGCCGGGTTCGCGGTGGCCGGCTCTAAGGTGCTGCGGGTGAGCGAGCAGGCGTTGCACGAGGCAAGCATAACCAAGGTCGCGCGCGCCGATTGCGGCGGGCGGTCGCCGGAGTTCAGCCGGCGCGAGCTCGAGACTGTCATCGATCTCATGTTCTATGCGTACCGCGACTTCACCGCGGAGGCCGACGCCATGCTGGCCCGCTACGGTTTCGGCCGCGCGCACCACCGCGTCCTTCACTTCGTCGGCCGCCATCCCGGCATCACGGTGAGCGACCTGCTCGGGATCCTGCGCATCACCAAGCAGAGTCTGGCGCCGGTGCTGGCGCAGATGATGCGGGAGGGCTTCATCCGGCAGCGGGCCGACGCCCTCGACCGCAGGCGGCGGCGGCTCTACACGACGCCCGAGGCAGCGGCATTGGCCCAGCTCCTGAGCGAACGGCAAGCGGGGCACTTGGCGGCCGCCCTTGCCGCCGCCGGCCCGGAGGCGGCGCGCGGCTTCCGCGCTGTCTTGGAGGCGATGCCCCATCCCGACGACCGCAATCGTTTCGATTTGCCCGCAGACCCGGCTCCTGCCGATGGTCTCTGATCAGCCGCACGTCCTGGTCGTCGACGATGACGACAAGCTGCGCAAGCTGCTCGCCCGCTATTTGAGCGAGCACGGTTACGTGGTGGCGGCGGCCGCGACCGCGGCCGATGCGCGGGCGAAGCTCGCGACATTGGCGTTCGATCTGATCATTCTCGATCTCATGATGCCGGGCGAGACCGGCCTCGATTTCGCGGCCGAGTTCCGCCGCCGTAGCGACGTGCCGATCTTGATGTTGACGGCGATGGGAGAACCGGAGGATCGCGTCGCGGGGTTGGAGCACGGCGCCGAGGACTATCTCGTCAAGCCGTTCGAGCCGCGCGAGCTGTTGTTGCGGATCGGCAACATCCTGCGCCGCCTGCCGCGGACGGACGCCCAGCCCCCGGAGGTGCGGATGGGCGAGGTGGTCTTTGACCTCGATCGCGAAGAGTTGCGTCAAGGCGATCAGATCGTGCGCCTGACCTCGGTCGAAAAGGCGCTCCTCAAGGCGCTCGCCCTGCGGGCCGGCTCTGCGCTGAGCCGCGAGCATCTGAACGAGCTGACCGGTGGCGCCGGCGGCGACCGGGCGGTGGATGTGCAGGTGACCCGGCTGCGGCGCAAGATTGAGCCCGATCCGCGCGAGCCGCGCTATCTACAGACCGTGCGCGGGCGCGGCTACGTTCTGAAACCGGACTGAACGACGACCTGAGCCATGTTGAAGCATATCTTGCCGCGCAGCCTCCTCAGCCGCGCGCTCCTGATCGTGGTCGCACCCTTGATCACGACCCAGATCCTCGCCGCCTACGTCTTCTTCGAAAGCCACTGGGATCAGATCAGCAAGCTGCTGGCCCGCGGTCTTGCGGGGGATGTTGCCGTCCTGGTGGAGGGCGTGAGCACGTTGCCCGATCCGGCGAGCCGGGCGTGGCTGCTCGATGCTGCTGCACCGATGATGGAGCTGACGCTAACGCTTGAGCCGGGCGGTATCCTGCCGAACGTCCCCACCCAGCAACTGCCGATCGAGGGCGAGCTGCGGCGTGCGCTTCTGTTCCGCGATGTGACCAAGCCGTTCCGCGTCGATGCGCGCTCCGACCCCGACATGGTCATGCTCGCGGTGCAGATGGCGGACGGCATCTTGCGCATCGAAGCGCCGCGCACGCGACTGATCAGCAAGACGACCTCCATCTTTGTCCTCTGGATGGCCGGAACCTCACTCCTGCTGCTCGGCGTCGCGGCCATTTTCATGCGCAACCAAGTCCGCCCGGTGCGCCGCTTGGCGCGGGTGGCGGAAGCGTTCGGCAAGGGCCGCGACGCTCCCGACTTCCGGCCGGAGGGCGCGCGCGAGGTTCGCCAGGCCGGGCTCTCCTTCATTGCGATGCGCAATCGCATTCAGCGGCAAATCAACCAGCGGACAGCCATGCTGGCCGGCGTTTCGCATGACCTGCGGACGCCGCTGACACGCATGAAGTTGCAGCTTGAGATGATGAATCCGGGCCAGGCGGTGAGCGAGCTCAAGGAAGACGTCGCCGACATGGAGCGCATGCTGGAGGCCTATCTCGCCTTTGCCCGCGGCGAAGGGGCCGAGCAGCCGGTCGTGAGCGAGTTGGGCGCTCTCGTCACCGAGGCGGTCCGGCAGGCGCGGCGCAAGGGCGGCACCATCGTGCTGAGTGTCGAAGACGGTCTGGTTCTCCCGCTTCGGCCGGGCGCGGTGTCGCGCTGCATCACCAATCTGCTCGACAATGCCATGCGCTGCGCCGCGCACGTCACGGTGCAGGCGCTGAGACGTGGCAAGGCCGTCGAAGTGGTAATCGACGATGACGGCCCCGGAATTCCACCCGACCAGCGGGAGGGCGTGTTCAAGCCGTTTTTCCGCATCGAGGGATCGCGCAACCCCAACACCGGCGGCGTCGGCTTGGGCCTGACGATCGCGCGCGATGTCGCCCGCAGTCATGGCGGTGAGATTTTCCTTGAGGAGTCGCCTGCCCGCGGCTTGCGCGCCCGGCTGCGGCTGCCGCTCTGAGCGCTGGACCGACGTGCCACCCCAGAACACGGACGGAACAGCAGCGCACAAAAAAAAGTAGCGGCCGCCCGGTTGGGTGGCCGCATTCGAACAGAGCAGAGGATGAGGGCAGAAGTCAGCTCTGCTGCTTGTAGCTCAGCGCCAGTTCCTTGATCTCGTCGAGCGTGGCGGAGATCCGGCCGTTGACCGTGTTGGCGGCAGCCTCGTTCGCCTTTGCAACCATCTCGGCGAGTTCGCGCATGTTGCTGATCGCCTTGTCGAACGCCTGCTTCGCGATCTCCAGCTGCTTGGCAGCCATTTCCGGCGGCGATCCGGCTTTCGCGACTGAATCGACGGCCTTGGAGGCCTCGTTCATCGTCTCCTGCAGGATTTCAGCCTGCCGCTTGGCAACGGCCTGCATGCCCTCGAAGGCAACGCGATTGGCGCTCGTCAGAGCCTCGAGGTTCTTCTTCTGGCTTTCAACAACTGACTCGATGTTGACGCCCGGTAGGCGGAATTGCTTCATTGCAGTGCTGAACTCTTCGACCATTTTGGTCGGGTCGAAATCCTTCAGGTACTTGGTAACGTCGAACATATTCTGAATTCCATTAGCCATTGCTTTTCCTTCCCCAGTCCGCAAGCGCGCAGTCTCTCGGGATTAATGATGCTCCGATTATTCCTCAGGCCGCCATCGTCGTCAAGATCTTTTTGTGCACTGCACAAAAAGATCTTCGGGGGCGCAGCATGGTTGTGCGGCATTGCAGCATCAGGGGCGCGCAATGGGCGCCGAGGCAGGCAAACAATAAGCGCGGAGGTCGATACGACCGCGCCGAGGCCGGTTTTGTGAAGCTAATCCGTGGCCGGCGCCGGTCCGGGTCCAGCCGCGCTGCCAAGCGCGTTGCCGCCTTCGGCGACCGTGGTCGCAGGCGATTCGGCCGCCACGATATCGCCCGCAGTTCGCGCCAGGAAGGGACACCGGCGTGCGAGCCCTTCCGCTTCGCGCAGACCGCGATCGACCATGGCCATCGTCCGCGCCATGTCCGGACTGTCGTCGTTGAGCCAGACCCTGAGCGCGGCAAGGAACACGAGCGCGATCGCCTTCACGCGCAGCAGCCCGACGATTCCGTGCGGCGACAGGCCCGCTGCTTCCAGCATCCAGGCTGCCGAGCGGACCAGAGAGGGGGCCGCGGCGACGGCGGCGAGCGGGTCCATGGGCAGGCCGCGCAGAATCGCGACCATGCCGGAGCGATCGGCCTGCAGGGCATCGAAGTGGCGCATCAGGATCTCGAACAGCCGGTCGCGCGGGGAATCCTCGGCCGATGCGGGACCATCGTCGAGAACCGTGCGATCGATCCGGCCGATGATGCCGTCGAGCAGCGCGCGCTTGTCGGGGAACGCTTCATAGGCCGAAACCAGGCTGACGCCCGCTCTCTTTGCGGCAGCAGCCAGGGACAGCTGTTGCCAACCGGTTTCCGCGGCGAGGCCGAGCGCGGCCTCGATCAGGCGCTCCGCATCCGTGTCCAGTCTAACCACGCCTAAAGTCCCTCTCCTGGTCCGGCTGCCTTGGTGGTGTTGCTCATGCCAGCTCGCGCGAACGGGCCGCCGCCGCCCGGACCGCCTCGGCCAGGAGCGTCCGCAGGCCGCTCGGGCCGTCGAGGATGGCGAGCGCCGCAGCGGTGGTGC
>JBATPX010000012.1:0-10096 GCA_049291695.1 Defluviicoccus sp. | reverse complement strand
GCAAAGGGGCGACGTCGGCAAACCCGGCCCGCCGCAGCGCCGCCATTAACCGTTCGATCTTCCAGCCGGCATAGGCCTCGTCCGCCAGATGCTGCAGGCTGCAGCCGCCGCAGCGGCCGAAATGCGGGCACGGCGGCACCTGCCGCCCGGGGCCTTCCGCCAGCAGAGCAACGCATTCGGCCGCGAAGCCATCGCCCTTGCGGCGCAGCGGCCGGGCGCGGACGCGATCGCCGGCCACGGTAAAGGGGATGTAGAGCCGCCCCGCGGGCGCCTCGGCGATGCCATCGCCGTGGTCGCCGATGCGCTCGATCATCACCTCGACCAAGCCATCAGCAGCCGGCCGGGCCGGCTTAAGCCCTAAAGCCACCGTTTGCGTCGCTTGTACGATTTCAGGTTCTTGAACGACTTCCGGTCGGCGCCGGCACCGCCGAGATAGAATTCCTTGACGTCCTCGTTGGCGACCAGATCGGCAGTCGTGCCGTCGAGGACGATCTTGCCGTTCTCCATGATGTAGCCGTAGTCAGCCGCCTTCAGTGCCATCCGCGCGTTCTGTTCGACCAGCACCATGGTGATGCCGAGCTCCCGGTTCAGCCGTCGGATGATGCCAAACACCTCGTTGACCAGGAGCGGCGACAGGCCCATCGACGGCTCGTCCAGGAGCATGACCTTGGGCCTCGCCATCATTGCCCGGCCGATCGCCAGCATCTGCTGCTCGCCGCCGGAGAGATAGCCGGCAAGCCCGGTGCGCTCCTTGAGCCGCGGGAAGTAGGTGAACACGCGCTCGATGTCGGCACGGATTTCGGCGTCGCGGCGCGTATAGGCGCCCAGGCGCAAATTCTCGATCGGCGTCATGTCCTCGACGATGCGCCGGCCCTCCATGACCTGGAAGATGCCGCGGCGGACGATCGTCTCCGGCGCCAGGTGCTTGACCGGCTCGCCCTCGAACAGGATGTCGCCGCGGGTGACGGCGCCGTTCTCGGTCTTGAGCAGGCCCGAGATCGCCTTCAGCGTCGTCGACTTGCCGGCGCCGTTCGCGCCCAGGATCGCCACCAGTGAGCCCGGCTGGATCTCCACCGAGACGCCGCGCAACACCAGGATCACGTCATCGTAGACGACCTCGATGTTGTTGACGGCCAACTGCGGCGGCTTCTTGTCGGCCAGGAGATCAAGCCGGGTCATCGCTCGAACGTCCATCTTCCTGCGTCTTGGGCGCTCACGGCTTGCGGCTCCCCGCGGACAGGGGGGAGCCGTGAGCCGCTTGCGTCATCGCCGTGCGGCGCTACCAGCCCAGCCACTCGGGCTTGCGCTCGATGTCAATCGCGAACACCTGGGCCATGCTGATGGTGCCGTCCGCGATCAGCTTGGCGATGTCGGCGTCCGCCGGCGCGTCGGCCGCCACCTTGCCCTGGTACAAAAGCACCTGCGTGAAGCCGCGATGGTCCTCGGCAGTCCAGGTCCCCTTCGGACAGACGCCTTCAAGGCCGGCCGGCACCCAGTCCTTCTTCTGGTACATGCCCTTCTTGACGTTCGGGCCGGTGATGCCGCCGTTCTTGTCCGCCCACTCCATCGCTTCCTTCATGAAGAAGAACGAGCACAGGCCGCGGATGTAGTGCGGCGGCTGGTAGGTCACGGCCGCGTCCGCATTCTTCGCGATCTCGCGCACGAGCTTGATGCCCGGCTCGTCAGCGCCCCATGCGGCCGAACCCATCACCCAGACGACGCCATCGGCCGCCTTGCCGGCCGCCTTCATCACGTTCTCGTCGTAGCCCCAGATGTTGGACAGGAACTGAACGTCGACGCCGACCGTCGCGCACGACTTGAGAAGCGAGATGTTGGCGCCGGAGGTATTGGCGAGGAAGGCGTAGTTGGCGCCGGACTCCTTCAACGTCAGGCACTGGGCCTTGAAGTCGCCCGGTGCCAGCGTGTACTGGATCGCCGGCAGCACCGCAAAGCCAAGCGCCTTGGCGTACTCCTCGCCGGCCTTTTTCGGCGCATTGGGATAGGGGTGGTTGTCGCCCATATGGACATATTTCGGCTGGCCCTGGCCGCCCTTGCGCTGCCAGTCCTCCTTTGCCCAGGCAATAAGCCCGCGCACGCTGTCGGAGTAGGATGGACCCATGATGAAGTTGTAGGGCGCCGCCTTGCTGCCGGCCGGTCCCTTGCCGGTCGGATCGGTCAGGTGCGCCGAGTAGGAAGCGGAGAAGAAGGGGATCTCGTCGGCGCCGACGAAGCTGACCAGAGCCTCGGTATCGGCCGTCCCCCAGCCCTGGATCGCGACAACGCCCTCCTGCTTCCACTGCTTGTACGTGGTGATTGCGCGTGGCACCTCGTAGGAATAATCGAAGGTCGTAAGATCGACCGGCTTGCCGTTGATGCCGCCGTGGGCGTTCACCCACTTCACGGCATCGATCTTGGCCTGACCGTACGGCTTGCCGACGGTCGCGGTGCGGCCGGTGAAATCGACCAGATTGGCGACCGGAATGCCGTCGGCGGCGATCGCCGTCTGGCTCAAGGCCAGGGTGGCGGCAGCAGCGGTCAGTGCTGCCATTTTCAGTGCTTTCATCGGACGTTCTCCCTCTTCAGTTGCAGGCTGTTCGCCTTTGCTTGCTCGACTGCCCTAGAACGAGAATGGATAAAGCCTCCAGTACGCCTTGATCAGCCGCCAGCGATGCGCAAGACCGTCCGGCTCGAAGATCAGGAACAAGACGATGGCAAGCCCGATCGCCGCCTCCTTGAGGTAGGCGAGACCGTCGGTGACCGCCGGAATGTTGCCCCAACTGGTCGATTGCAGGCCGCCGACCAGGGTCTCCATCACCTCCGGCAGCAGCACCATGAACACGGTGCCCAGGAGCGAGCCCATGACCGAGCCGAGGCCGCCAATAATCACCATGGCCAGGAACTGGATCGAAAGCAGAATATCGAAGCCCTCGATCGAGACATACTGCAGATAGTGGGCATAAAGGGCACCACCAATGCCGGCGTAGAAAGACGAGATGCCGAACGACAGGATCCGGTACTTGGTAAGATTGATCCCCATCACCTCGGCCGAGAGATAATGGTCGCGCACCGCCACCAGGGCGCGGCCGTCGCGCGTGCGCAGCATGTTGCTGGCAAACAGATACATGATCACGACATACGCCAACACGACGTAGAAGTAATGGCGGTCACCGGCAAGCGTCAGGCCGAACAGCGTGAATGGCGCCGCGATTGAGCCGCTCGATCCGCCCGTGAACCAGTCCGCCCGGGCGAAGAAATCCTGCAAAATGAACTGCGAGGCGAGCGTGGCGATTGCGAGATAGAGGCCCTTGATGCGCGCCGCCGGGATGCCGACGATCATGCCAACCGCCGTCGTCAGGATCCCGGCCAGCGGGATCGAGAAGAACACCGGGATGCCGAAGCTGTTGCCCAGCCACGCGCTGGCGAAGGCGCCGAAGCCAAAGAAAGCCGAATGGCCAAGCGAGATCTGGCCGGTAAAGCCGACCAGGATGTTGAGGCCAAGGGCGGCGATGCCGAGGTAGCCGATCTGGATCAGGAGCGCGATCACGTAGTCGCTGACCGGGGCGACGCCTGCGATCTTGAGCGGTGCGAGGGCCAACAGGACGATGCCGGCAATGACGAGATTGCGGCTCAACGGCGTCGCGAACAGCGTCGTGTCGCTCGCATACGTGGTCTTGAACTGACCGCAAGGAACGAGAGAGAGCGCCATGGCCTACACCCGCTCGATCTTCTCGGTGCCGAACAGGCCGTACGGGCGGACCATCAGGATCACCACCAGCACGTAGAACGGCACCACCTGATAGAGGTTGCCGAGGTGCAGCCATTGGCCATCGACGTACTCGGCCAGGTTCTCCAGGAGGCCGATGATCAGCCCGCCGACCACGGCGCCGATGATGGAATCGAGCCCGCCCAGGATGACGGCCGGAAACACCTTGATGCCGAAGAACGACAGCGCCGCCGAAACGCCGTTGACGATGCCGACCACCACGCCCGCGAGCGCCGAGACCATGGCCGAGATTGCCCACGACAGCGCGAACATCTGCTTGACCGAGATGCCGAGGCTCTGCGCGACTTGCTGATCGAACGCGGTCGCGCGCATCGCCAAGCCCAGTCGCGAGTACTTAAAGAACAGCGCGAAGGCGATCATGATGCAGATCGAAATGGCGACGCTCAACAGATAGATCGGCTGCACGTTCAAGCCCATGACGCTGACCGCGTCGGACTCGAAAATCGGCGGGAACGGCTGCACGAACACGCCGAACAGCCATTTCATCATCGCCTGGAAAAAGATCGAAAGCCCGATGGTGACCATGATCACCGCGATCACCGGCTCACCGATCATCGGCCGCAGCACCAGCACCTGCAACAAGATGCCGAACACCATCATGAAAATGAGCGTCAACAGGAAGCCGGCATAGAACGGAACGTTGAAAGTGGTGAGGATCCACCAGCAGACCCAGGCCCCGATCAAAAGGAACTCGCCTTGGGCGAAGTTGACGATCTGCGAGGCCTTGTAGATCAGCGTGAAGCACATCGCGACCACGCCATACAGCGTGCCGAGGATCAGCCCGTTGACGACCAGCTGCAGAAGGAACTCGAGCTTCATCGGCCGTTTCTCCTCACTGGGCTGCCGCCTGCGCCGGCTGCTGCGCCTCGCCGATCGTCTCGACCTTGAGGTCGGTGACAATCCTGGCCCTCGAGCCGTCCTGGAACGTGATCGTGGTATCGACAAACACACTGTCCTCGCCGCGGTAGATGGCATCGATCAGATCGCCGTACTTCTGATTGATGACGCCGCGGCGCACCTTCCGCGTGCGGGTGAGCTCGCCATCATCGGCATCGAGTTCCTTGTACAAGAGCAGGAAGCGGCGGATCCGGTGTGCGGCCGGCAGGCTCGCGTTGACGCGCTCGATCTCGCCGCGGATGAGCTGATAGACGTCTGCCCGCGCCGCGAGGTTGGTGTAGTTGGTGAAGGAAATGCGCCGCTGCTCCGCCCATTTCGAGACGATGGCAAAGCGGATGCAGACGATTGCTGCGAGGTACGGCCGGTCGTGGCCGAGAACCACCACCTCGGCGATGAACGGCGAGAACTTGAGCTTGTTCTCGATGAACATCGGCGAGAAGCGGGCGCCGGTCGAGGTCGTCGCGATGTCCTTGATGCGGTCGATGACGACCAGATGGCCGTTTTCCTGCTTGAAGTAGCCGGCATCGCCGGTCCGCATCCAGCCGTCGCGGACATCAGCGCGCGTCGCATCGTCGTTCTTGAAGTAGCCCGAGAACATGCCCGAGGTCCGGGCCACGATCTCGCCGACGCCGTTCTCGTCCGGATTGTCGATCCGCACCTCGGCGTTGTCGAACGGCGTGCCGACGGTATCGAAATCGACGTCGTCGGCCGCATGCAGGGTGTAGGCGCCCGCAAGCTCGGTCTGTCCATAAAGCTGGCGCAGCGGCACGCCCATGGCGAGGAAGAAGCGAAAGGTGTCGGGCCCCAGCGCCGCACCGCCGGTGGCCGCGGATTTGAGGGACGTGAAGCCGAGCCGGTCCTTGAGCGCTCGGAACAGCACCGCCTCGGCGAGAGTGGAGCGCCTGCCGGCATCGAGTGCCCGCATGCCGAGCTTCATGCCGAGCGCGAACATCGCCTGCTTCAGCCGCGAGGCGTCCATCATACGCGAGCGCACATCGGCGGCGATGCTCTCCCACGACCGCGGTGCCAGGAGCACGAAGTTGGGGCCGATCTCGCGCAGATCCGCCATCATCGTTTCCTGCGTCTCGACGAAGTTGACGGTGATGCGGCTGATCAGTGCCTGGGCGACGGCATAGACCTGCTCCATGATCCAGGGCAGCGGCAGCACCGAGACGTAATTGTCGCCCGCCTGCTTGGGATCGCGCCGCAGGTAGGCCAGGCAGTGATCGAGGAAGGGCCCTGCCTGCAGCATCGACAGCTTCGGCCGCGCCGTGGTGCCTGAGGTCGTGCACAGCACGGCCACGTCCAACCCGCGGCCGGCATTCAGTTCGTCGTCGTAGAGCTGAGGCGTCGCCGCATCGACCTCGGCGCCCAGCGCGTACACGGCGCTGATGTCGATCAGGCGCGGGTCGTCGTACTTGCGGATGCCGCGCGCATCGCAATAGACGATGTGGCGGACCGACGGCGTCTCGTCGATCAACTCGAGCAGCTTGTCGACCTGTTCCTCGTCCTCGGCGACGATGATCTTGGCTTCGGCGGTGTTGAGGAGAAAGGTAACTTCCTCGCCGAGGGAGTCCTGGTAGATGCCGAGCGACAGCGCCCCCATCGCATGCGCCGCCAATTCGCCCCAGATCCACTCCGGCCGGTTATCGCCGATGAGTGCCACGATATCGCCGCGCTGCAGCCCTAGCTTGTGCATGCCGAGTGCCATCAGCCGCACCCGGCGCTGACATTCGGCCCAGGTGAACGCGTTCCAGATGCCGAATTCCTTCTCGCGCATCGCCACCGCATCCGGCCAGCGCCGCGCATTCTCGGCCAACAGCTTGGGAAACGTGTCGTACCGCTGCACGTCGCCGAAGACGAAGCCGCTCTCAGTCATTGACATGTGACCACGTTGCCGTCGCCTCCAGCCGCGATCTTGGTGTCGCCTGGCGCCACGGCCGGAGCCTCCTCGTCCTCACCCAGATAGGCGCGCTTGACGGCTGCATTCGCCATCACCTCTTCCGGCGTCCCATCGGCAATCTTGGAGCCGAAATCGAGCACCATGACCCGGTGCGAGATATCCATGACGACGCCCATGTCGTGCTCGATCATGATCACCGTCATCCCCCACTCTTCGTTGAGGTCGATGACGTAGCGGGCCATGTCCTCTTTCTCTTCGAGGTTCATGCCGGCCATCGGTTCGTCGAGCAAAAGGACCGCCGGTTTGATCGCGACCGCCCGCGCCAGCTCGACCCGCTTGCGCAGACCGTAGGGGAGCGTGCCGGCCGGCGCCTTGCGGATATGCGTGATCTCGAGGAAGTCGATGATCTCCTCGACCGCGCGCCGGTGCTTGAGCTCCTCCTTCTGCGCGCCGCCGAACCAGTACAGGGCGCCGGAGAGAAAGCCGTTCTTGAGCAAGTGGTGGCGGCCGACCATGATGTTGTCGAGCACGCTCATATGGTTGAACAGGGCGAGGTTTTGGAACGTCCGGCCGATCCCGAGCGCCGCCCGCGCGCTCGGCTTGAGCCGCGTGATATCGCGCCCCTGAAGCACGATCGCGCCTTCGGACGGCGTGTAGCGGCCCGAGATGCAGTTGAGCATCGACGTCTTGCCAGCGCCGTTCGGACCGATGATGGAAACAAGTTCCCCGGTCTTGACCTCGAAGCTGACGTTGCTGAGCGCGCGGACGCCGCGAAAGCTCAACGAGACGTCAACAACCTGCAGCAGCGGCCCCGTGTCCGGCATGCTGGACGAAACCTCCCCGATGGCTGTCGGCGCTGATTCCGTCGTGCAGCGCAAGTGGCCGCCACGCGGCAGCCTTTTACCGGCAGCTCTCTTTTCTATTGCTGAAGGTATACCGCTCCGCGCTTCTTTTTGCTAGTCCATGGTTTTGCAAGGAAGGGGCGAGGAACTGTCGATGCAGCGGGGACTTCCCGTCATGCCGGCCGATGCGGTGCTCCGGCGCCTGTTTGAGGTCGCAGTCGCAGCGGCGTTGCCCGGCGAACGGCTGGCAAGCCTCTTGCCGCCGCCACCGGCACCGCCGGGGCGCACCATCGTCATCGGTGCGGGCAAGGCCGCGGCGGCGATGGCTGCCGTCGTCGAGGCTGCCCGGCCGGTCGATTGCGGGCTCACGGGCTTGGTCGTCACCCGCTACGGCCACGGGGTTCCGACGCAGCGCATCGAGGTGGTCGAGGCCGCGCATCCCACCCCGGATGAAGCCGGCGTCGCGGCTGCAACCCGAATTTTACGCTTGGCTGAGGGCGCGCGTGAGGGCGATCAGCTAATCTGCCTTTTGTCCGGCGGCGGCTCGGCACTGTTGAGTCTGCCGGCGGCGGGGCTCAGCCTTGCCGACAAGCAGAGCGTCACCCGCGCGCTCTTGCGCTCGGGCGCCACGATTCACGAGATCAACTGCGTGCGCAAGCACCTCTCAGGCATCAAGGGCGGACGGCTCGCGGCGGCCGCGGCACCGGCTTCGGTTTACACATTCGTCATTTCGGACGTCGTCGGCGATGATCCGTCCGTGATTGCCTCGGGGCCGACGGTCGCCGACCCGACCACCTTCGCTGACGCCGATGCTGTCCTGCAGCGCTATGGCGTTGCCGTGCCGGCGGCCGTTGCGGCGCATCTCTCCTCCGCCAGCGACGAGACCCCGAAGCCGGGCGATCCGCTGCTCTCCCGCAGCGGCCTCATTCTCATCGCAACCGCCGGCGAAGCGCTCACCGCCGCGGCTGCAGCAGCCACGGCACTCGGCTACCAAGCCCTCATCCTCGCCGACGGCATCGAGGGCGAGGCACGCGAGGTCGGCCAAGTCCTGGCGGCGATCGGCACGTACTTCGCCCGCCGCAGCGAGCCGCTCCAGCCGCCGTTCGTGCTGCTTTCAGGCGGCGAGACGACCGTAACCGTGCACGGCACTGGCCGCGGCGGGCCCAACGGCGAGTTCTTGCTGTCGATGCTGATGGCTCTCGCCGGCCATCCGCAGATCTGGGCGATCGCCTGCGACACCGACGGCATCGATGGCACCGAGACCAACGCTGGCGCGATTCTCCGCCCCGACAGCTACGCCCGTGCGCACGCGCTTGGCCTGGATCTCGCCGGACACCTCGCCGACAACGACAGCTACGCCGTTTTCAGTGCCTTGGGCGATCTGGTCGTCACCGGGCCGACGTTCACGAATGTCAATGATTTCCGGGCGATCCTGGTAACCAACGGCGGCAGCTGAGGCGGTCAAGACGCCCGCCCGGCATCGGCGCCGGTCGTGTTTGACATCCTCCTTGTCACCCTTCCGTCCGCTCTCGTTTTGCTGTAGGCACAAAGCATGAGGGTTCTCTACCACCTGCCTTTATCGCCGTTCTCGCGCAAAATCCGGTTGGCGCTCGCCGAGAAAAAGGTCGAGTTCGAACTGCGCCTCGAAAAGACCTGGGAACGGCGCGAGGCTTTCCTTGCCATCAACCCGGCGGGCGATGTGCCGGTTTTGGCGGAAGAGGACGGCAGCGTCTTTGCCGACAGCTGGGCGATTGCCGAATACCTGGAGGAGACCCTGCCGACGCCGTCACTGCACGGCCGCGACACCAAGGAGCGCGCCGAAGTGCGCCGCCTCGTCGCCTGGTTCGATCGCAAGTTCAATGCGGAGGTGACCGAGAACCTGGTCGGCGAAAAGCTGATGAAGCGCCAGGCACGCTACGGCGTGCCCGACAGCTACGCCATCCGCGCCGGCCACGCCAACATCGGCTACCATCTGGCCTACATCGCTTTCCTGTGCGAACGGCGCAACTGGCTCGCCGGCGACCACCTGACGCTCGCCGATCTCGCCGCCGCGGCGCACCTCTCGTGCGTCGACTACCTGGGCGATGTGCCGTGGGGTGCGCACGAGGAGGCAAAGGTCTGGTACGCCCGGGTCAAGTCGCGGCCGAGCTTCCGGCCGCTGTTGCAGGACCAGATCCCAGGCGTGCCGGCGGCGCCGTGCTATGCCAATCTCGATTTCTGAGCGCGACGGCAAACGAGCTTAAGGCTTGGCGCTGCCGTCCGCGGGCGCCCCGCTCAAATGGCGCGCCGCTGCCTCGGCCGCAGCGGAACCCGGTGCCGCCGCCAGCACCGCCAGCCAATCGCGCCGCGCTGCCGTCGCGTCGCCCTCTTGCAGCCGCAAGAGCCCGCGCTCCAACAGGGCGTCCGCGTGTTCGGGCTCGCGGGTGAGCACGGTTGCGAGGTCGGCTGCCGCTTGCCCGTGCTGGCCGGCCCGGCGGGCAGCGCTGGCGCGCAGGACGAGGGCGTCGGTTAGCCCCGGCTCGATGATGAGCGCCAGCGACAGATCCTCGATCGCAGCGGCGTCACGGCCGAGCGCGGCTTGCGCTTCCGCCCGGTCAACGAGCAGCTGCGGATCCCCCGGCGTCGCCTGCAGCGCCCGATCGGTGGCCGCGAGCGCGCGCTCGGCGGCTC
>JBATPX010000011.1:0-93998 GCA_049291695.1 Defluviicoccus sp. | reverse complement strand
CCTCCAGAGGGGTTCGGCCGGCTTACGCACGCTTCGCGTACGGTCCGGCCTCACCCGCCACTCCGCCACCTCCTCCAGCACCGCGTCGGTGACGGCGCTGACCAAGTCGGGGGAGACGTCAAGGCCGTAGAGCTCGCGCAGATGGCCCTGGATCTCCCGCGTGCTCATGCCGCGCGCGTACATCGAGATGATCTTCTCGTCGAAGCCAGGGAACCGACGCTGATACTTGGCGATCAACAGCGGATCGAACGTCGACAGCCGGTCCCGTGGCACCTCGAGCGCGATCTTGCCCGTCCCCGTCAGCACCGTCTTCCTGCCGTAGCCGTTGCGCCGGTTGCCGTCGCCTTCGCCGGTCTCCAGATGATGATCCATCTCCGCGTTCAACGCCCGCTCGGCCAGCGCCTTCTTCAGCTCATCCAGCAGGCCGTCCTTGTCGAACGCGGTCTTCGCGTCTGCTCCGGCCAGCAACTGATCCAACAGTGCGTCCGGGATAACAGGCTGTCTGCGTCGTGCCATGCGATGCCTCCTCCGTTTCCATCGTCATGGCCCAAACACGAAATTCACGACACTCCTTCGGTCTTTCATGTACGATCTCATTTGCTGGTCGGTGATGGGTTTGCCCGGCACGACGGGGACCTCGGTTTGGTCACAGAGATCCCAGTCGTACCGACCCGCAGCGGCCAGCACCCGCACCCCGCCCCCACCAGGAAGGCGAGCGCGCCGCTGTCTCCAGCCTACGGCCGGGCTACGCCCGACCTCCGGCTGGAGACAGCGGCCAAGATGGCTGTCGGCGTCGGACAGGATGGTTGTCGCTGATCACAAGCGTCTCAACCATCAGATCGATCTCGGGCTCGCGCACGTCTGCAAGATTGAAAGTGCGCCGCTGGTAGATGTCGAGGATGCTGGCTTGCTGGGCGACCGCGATTGCCGCCAGATCGGCGATGCTCCCGGGGCGGTTCAGTCGCCTTGATCATCGCAAATCGCCGCAGCCCAATCACGCGGCGTTTTGCATCACCCTGGCAGAGTTCATCAAGATCCGAAGGCTCATTTCCGGATCAAGCTTTTCGTCCTGCGTGATCCTTACCTATGCGGACGCGCTTGGCCTATGCGGACGAGCTTGGCGCCCGTTGCGCGGAGCCTATCTGGCAAGCGCCCGCGCATGCCTCGCAATCATCAGTTCCTCGTTGGTCGGAATGACCCATGCTGAGGTGTGACTCGACGGAGTGCTGATGCGTGGACCGCCAGCCGCATTCGCTGCAGTATCGAGCGCAACACCGAGCCACTCGGCCTGCCGACACACCGCTTCGCGTATTGCTGCAGCGCGCTCACCGATACCGGCGGTGAACACGATCGCATCGAGCCCGCCGAGCGCCGCCGCCAGAGAGCCCAATTCCCGCGAGATGCGGTACACGAAAAGATCGATCGCGCATTTCGCGCGCGGATCGGTGCTTTCGAGGAGTTCGCGCATGTCGCTCGAGATTCCGGAGACGCCGAGCAGCCCTGACTCCTTGTAGAGCAGGGACTCGATCGCCGCGGCGTCCATCTTGAGCTCCTGCATGAAATAGAGAACCACGCCCGGATCGAGGTTGCCGGAGCGTGTCCCCATCGGCAACCCGTCGACGGCAGTGAACCCCATGGTGCTCGCCACGCTCTTGGCGTGCAGCATCGCGCACATGCTGGCGCCATTGCCAAGGTGCAGCACCACGGTCTTGCCTGCTGCCGCGCGCGAATCATGGTGCGGCAGCGCGGACGCGATGTACTCGTAGGATAAGCCGTGGAAGCCGTACCGCCGCACGCCGCGGTCGGTGATCGACGCCGGCAGCGCGAACGCTTGCGCGAGGGGCGGCGCGGTCTGGTGGAACGCCGTGTCGAAGCAGGCAACCTGCACCAGATCAGGACGCCGTTCGGCGATGGCGCGGATCGGCAGCAGGTTGTGCGGCTGATGCAGCGGCGCGAGGGGCACGAACTCGGCGAGGAGGTCGAGCGTGGCCGCGTCGACACGCACCGGCGTCGCATAGACGCTGCCGCCGTGCACCACGCCGTGACCCACAGCGATCAGGTTGGCATCCGCGACATTGACGCGCAGCCAGTCGAACAGGAACTCGAGGGCACCCGCGTGCCGCAGCGCCGCATCCTCGTTCCACGAGTGCTCGCCGATGACGGCACCGCTGGCATCCTTCGCGCGAAACCGCGCACGGCCGTAGAGCTCTTCCAGCGACCCGCTGATTTTCGCTTCGAGCGCATCGCCCGCGCCGATCAGGAATTCCGTGAACTTGAGGCTCGACGAACCGGCGTTCAGAACGAGGATGGCGTCGCTCAAGCGAGCGTTCCTTTCGCCGCCAACTCGCGGCGACGGTGGGCGACGAGGGCCGCCACCGCGCAGGAGGCGAGGCGGCTTTGCACCGAGTCGGCGCGGCTCGTGAGGGTGATCGGCACGCGGGCCCCGAGCACGATGCCCGCGGAATCGGCGTGTATCAGGAACGTCAAGCTCTTCGCGAGCATGTTGCCGGCTTCGAGGTCTGGGACCACCAGGATGTCGGCGTTGCCTGCCACGGGGCCGGTAATATTCTTGATCTTGGCGGCCTCGGGACTGATGGCGTTGTCGAGGGCGAGCGGTCCGTCCAGCACGGCACCGGTGATCTGGCCCCGATCCGCCATCTTGCAAAGCGCGGCGGCCTCCACGGTGGATGCAGACCCGGGTTGACCTTCTCCATCGCCGACAGGATGGCCACCTTCGGCTGCTCGATCCGGAGCGCATGCCCGAGATCGATCGCGTTCTGGACGATGTCCACCTTTTCCGCGAGCGTCGGAAAGATGTTGATTGCGGCGTCGGTGATGATCAACACGTTGGGATGGTTGGGAACGTCCATAATGAAACAATGGCTGAGACGCCGCTCGGTGCGCAGGCCGCCGTCGCGACTGACGACGGCGCCTAGGAGTTCGTCGGTGCTGAGCGAGCCTTTCATCAACATCTCGGCGCGGCCCTCGCGGACGAGCGCAACCGCCTTCGTGGCGGAGTCGTGGCTGTACTCCGCGTCGACGATTTCGTAGGCGCTGATATCGAGTTTCGCGGCCTCGGCAGCGGCCAGGATCCTCTTCCGCGGACCCACCAGGATCGGCACGATGATCCCGATCTTCGCCGCGTCGACGGCGCCGACCAGCGCCGACTCGTTGCACGGGTGCGCCACCGCAGTGGGGGCGGCGGGCAGCGCCTTGACGGCTTCAATCAGGCGCTGGTATGCGGAGCACGTTGTCGTATTCATCGACTCCTGTTACTCTTGATTCTTCGAGGATTCAAGAGATGACTTGACCGACACGTCTCGACTCTGCGATTAAGCCGCGTCTAATCATTGCTGAGTACATAATTGTTGATTAACTGCAGGTAAGTTGCCTATCGGTAACTGTTCACATGGCTGGCTGTTGGTTTGCGTCGAGAGCCCATTTCTCTCGCGTTGCGAGTAGTAGAGGAAAATAATGCCCAAATGACCACCTTTGCGCGGAATTTCACAGCCGTCCGGCTCCGTCATGCCAACCACGTGAGCAGTTACGCCAATCAAGCCTCGCAAAGGGTATTAAAAATACAAAGTAATATTTGATACTTTCCCGTCTACCTGCACTTTGTGAGAGCTCAGGCTGAGTACGCGCGTGATCTGCAGCACCGCAAGTGGACCCACGCAAATCGAAACCAAAGGGGCTTCCGGCTCGTTGCCGGCCTGTTCCTCGTGATGTTCGCGCTGACTTCGGTGATGTGTAACACCGCCGCGGCGCTGGTCATGTTGCCGATCGCGGTGGCCACCGGTATCGAGATGAGTGTGTCACCGATGGCGGTGCTCATCGCCGTGACCGTGGGCGCGCATGCTGCACTGCTCACCCCGGTCGCCACGCCGGTCAACCTGATGGTCGTCGGGCCTGGCGGCTACACGTTCGGCGATTACTGGAAGTACGGCCTGCCGATCGCGATGTGGTGGCTCGTCGTCGTGGCCTTCCTCGTGCCACTGTACTGGAAGTTTTAGTGTCTAGGTTTTCGCTGGGTCTTCGATTATCACAGCTCGTCGAATGATGCGGACGCGAACGATTGCGGAGTAACGATATGGCTGTTACAGCGGACGCCCCGAGCACCGCCGACAACACGGTCTGGCACGCGCTGCCCACGGACGACGTGGTGAAGCGGCTTGCCACCAGCGTCGACAAGGGGCTCGACGTGGGCGAAGCGCAAGCCCGCCTGCAGAAGTATGGGTCCAACCGCCTCCCCGAAGGCAAGAAGCGCGCGCCATTCGTGCGCTTCCTCGCCCAGCTCAACAACATTCTCGTCTACGTGCTGCTCGGCGCCGGCTTCGTGAAGCTGATGCTCGGGCTGTGGCTCGACGCGGGGATCATCTTCGGCGTGGTGATTTTGAACGCACTCCTCGGCTTCATCCAGGAGGGCAAGGCGGAGAAGGCACTCGACTCCATCCGCAACATGCTCTCGGCCGAGGCGCGGACGGTGCGCGGCGGCGTCACGCGCATGACGCCGGCCGAGGATCTCGCGCCGGGCGACATCGTCCTGCTCGAATCGGGCGACAAGGTGCCGGCGGATCTGCGGCTGGCCGACGCGAACAACCTGCGAACCGAGGAGGCGGCGCTGACGGGCGAGTCGGTTCCGGCGGAGAAGATCGCCGATCCGGTCGCCGAAAAGGCCACCGTCGGCGACCGCGACAGCATGGTGTTCTCGGGCACGATGGTCGTCTCCGGGCGCGGGACGGGGGTGGTGGTCGCCACCGGCAGCGAGACCGAGCTCGGCAAGATCAACCAGCTGCTCGCCGGCGTGAGTGCGCTCGAAACGCCGCTCCTGCGCCAGATCAAGAAGCTGGGCTACACCATTACGGCGGTTGTCGCCGTCGTGGGGGTCCTGGTCTTCGCTTACGGCCGCTGGGTGATGGGCATGGAGTTCGCGGAGCTGTTCCAGGCGATTGTCGGCATCGCAGTGTCGCTGATCCCCGAAGGCCTGCCAGCGCTGATCACGATCACGCTTGCGATCGGCGTGCAGCGCATGGCGAGCCGTCACTCGATCATTCGGCGCCTGCCGGCGGTGGAGACGCTGGGTTCAGTGTCGCGCATCTGCTCGGACAAGACCGGCACACTCACGCTGATGGAGATGATGGTCGTGTCCGCCGCCGGTGCCGAGGCCGAATACCAGATCAGCGGGAATGGCTACGCGCCCGAGGGCGAGGTCAAGCGGGGCGGGCAACCCGCGCAGAAGAACCTGATCCTGGAGCTGCTCGGCCGCAACTCGCTGCTATGCAACGACGCCGAGCTGTTCCAGGCGGAGGGCGTGTGGAAGGTGGAGGGCGATCCAACGGAGGGTGCCCTGTATCCGCTCGCGAACAAGCTCGGCATGCAGCGCGAGGACGAACAGAAGGCCTATCCGCGCATCGGTGCCATCCCGTTCGAGTCCGAGCACAAATTCATGGCCACGCTGCACAAGGGCACCGACGGAAAGGAGGTCCTGTTCGTCAAAGGTGCGCCGGAGGTGATCATGGCAAATTGCGACCGCCACCAACTTGCCGACGGGACGACGGCGCCACTCGATCGCGACCATTTCCATAGAGTCTCGGATCAGCTCGCGGGTCAGGGCGAGCGCGTGCTCGGGCTCGCGTGGCTTGAGAGCCCGGGACTTAAAGAGGGCAGCCTCGGCCCGGCCGACCTGCCGCGTAACCTGGTCCTGATCGGCCTGATCGGCCTGCTCGATCCGCCGCGCCAGGAGGCGATCGAGGCGGTGAAGGAGTGCCATCGGGGCGGCATTCGGGTGACGATGATCACCGGCGACCACAAGATCACCGCCGCGGCGATTGCCAAGATGCTCGGCATCGGCGACGGCAAGACCGCCGTTATCGGCGCCGAGATCGAGGAGATGAACGAGGCCGCGCTGCAGGAGGCGGTGCGCAACGTCGATGTCTTTGCGCGCACCAGCCCCGAGCACAAGCTGCGGCTGGTGAAGGCGGTGCAGGCGAACCGGCAGATCTGCGCAATGACCGGCGACGGCGTGAACGATGCGCCTTCGCTAAAGCAGGCCGACATCGGGGTTGCCATGGGCATCAAGGGCACCGAGGTGACGAAGGAAGCGGCCGACATGATCCTTGCCGACGACAACTTCGCCTCGATCAGCGCGGCGGTGAAGGAAGGGCGCACCGTCTACAACAACATCGAGAAGGCGATTCTCTTCCTGTTCCCCACCAACGTCGCTCAGGGGCTCGTGATCGCCGTTGCCATCTTCCTCGGTTTCACGCTGCCCATCACCGCACCGCAAGTGCTGTGGGTCAACATGGTGACCTCGGTCGCGCTGGGACTCGCGATCTGCTTCGAGCCGCACGAGCTCGATGTCATGAGCCGGCCACCGCGCGCCGTCGACCGGCCGATCCTGACCAGCTTCGGCATATGGCGGGTGATCTTTGTCGGGGTAACCCTGCTCGCGTTCACGCTGTTGGCATTTTTCTGGATGAAGGGCCAGAACGCCTCCGACGAGCTTGCGCGCACCGTCGCCGTCAACGCCATCACCATCGGGCAGTGTTTCTTCTTGCTCAACAGCCGTTACCTGATCGACAGCTCGCTCTCGATCAAGGGGCACATGGAGAACAAGTACGTCGGGCTCGGCATCGGCGCCGTGATCATCCTGCAGCTTCTCTTCACCTACGCGCCGCCGTTGCAGCGGCTGTTCGGCAACGAGGCGATCCCGTTCTACGTCTGGCCGTGGCTGATCGCGGGCGGGTTCGTGTTTTTCCTCGTGATCGAGCTGGAGAAGTTCATCATCCGCTCGAACAGCGGGTTGAAGGGCATGGTCACGGCAGTGGAGGCGGGCACCTAAATCTTGGTGGAGAGCAGGCAACTGTGCTTTACGTCGGGACCCCTCCTCGCCCTGATCTTGGTCGTTGCACTGGGCGGGGCATTCGGGGCGTTCTAGTACCGATGGCAAGAGCGCA
The DNA here is from genome assembly GCA_049291695.1 of Defluviicoccus sp. Taxonomy (GTDB): domain Bacteria; phylum Pseudomonadota; class Alphaproteobacteria; order Rhodospirillales; family Defluviicoccaceae; genus Defluviicoccus. The sequence goes on along the minus strand of JBATPX010000011.1, from coordinate 87,042 downwards.
CGTCCGCCAGCGCCGCATCTTGCCCGGCGCACGCTTCAGAAGCGCCAGTAAAGCGGCACCAGGAATACCGCCACGACGAAGAACCACAGCATGCAGGGCAGACCGAGTTTCCAGTAGTCGCCGAAGCGATACCCGCCGGGGCCCATCACCATGAGGTTCGACGGCGTCGCCACCAGGGTGAGAAACGAGGCACCTGCGTCGATCCCGTTGCCGAGGTGTGCCCGTATTTGCCACCGGCGCCATGCGTGCGGGCGATGGAAGACAGCGCGCACGCCTCGGCGCGCAGGGTGCTGCAGACGCTGTTCAACGTCGACATCGACGACGCCAACAGCGTCGAGAGGTTTCAGAACCGCCGAAGGCGCGATGCCGATCTGCATGGGATGATGGAGCAGGCGATCTCGGATACCGTCTGGGGGGCTGCCAAGGTGGCGGTCGCGGCCATCGTCGTACTCGCCATCCTGCACATCAAGGAGATCCTCGCCTGGTTCGGCAAGCCCTGAGCCCGGCTTGGCTGGGCTCCCTGGGCGCCGGCTTGCGCGCATCGGAAGCGATTGCCCGGCGTCCGTCATCTGATGAGGATCAAGACGGACGCCGGGCGTACGCGATCATCATGGCCGGTCCTGGACGCTTACCCGCACTCTCCCGCGGTCCTTGAACCGCGGAACTCCGGCAATGGAAGCGTACTGGCCACCCGGAACCCCAGATTGTTTTTGCGGTTGTCGGGTTCGTTCCTGTTGCGATTGGCGGAGCGGAGGTTCCTCGGAAGGTGGTTCCAGGAGCCGCCGCGAACCACGCGCTGGGTCATGGGACCGGTCAGGCTTCCGAGGCGGGAACGCTCCCCCGCGCCCGAAAGACTTTTCGGCGCAGATGTGCGCCCGTTGCAAAAAAAAACCGACCAAAGGGGCTTCGCCCCTTTGGAAACCCCTTACGAGGTAAAGAGGAAAAGAGTCAAGGGGTAAACGTCCTGGCCACCCGGAACCCCAGAACGTGGATGCGGTCGACGGGATCGTACCTGCTGCGATAGGCGGAGCGGAGGTCCCCCGGAAGGAGGTCCCAGGAGCCGCCGCGAACCACGCGCTCGGCACAAGAATTTTCAACCCAAGCGCGACCATCCGCCGGCGCGGCACGGTAGCTGTCATGGTAGCAGTCCTCCACCCACTCCCAAACGTTGCCGTGCACCTCGTGCACCCCCCACGGATTCGCTGGCAGGCTGCCGGCGGGAACCGTCTGCTGCCGATACTCACCTTTCGACCCGCTGCCGTAAGTGTCATTGCCATTATAGTTTGCTTGCCGCGTGCTGATCGTCTGACCGAAGGAAAACGGCGTCTTCGTTCCCGCCCGGGCCGCATACTCCCATTCGCTTTCCGTCGGCAGGCGGTAGGGTTGCCCCGTCTGCCGTGCGAGCCAGGCGACGTACGCCTTCGCATCGTCCCACGAGACGTTAATTACGGGCTGTGAACCCCGTCCCCAACGGTCGTCCGGCCGGTAACGGTTGCAGCCGTCGGCGGCAACGCAGGCATCCCACTCCGCAAACGTCACCTCGGTCTTGCCGATCGCGAACGGCGTGATCCTCACCTGATGCTGTGGCCCCTCGTCGTTGTCTCGACCCTCTTCGTTTTGGGGTGACCCCATGGTGAAGGTGCCGCCTGGCAGCGCCACCATCTCCGGACAGCTGTCACAGTCCTTGAATATTTCCAGGGCCTTGTACGTCCGCGGAGAGACGCCGACCGCCGGCTGCACCGGGGGAGCCTGGGGTGGCGGCGCAACCAGCGGGGCAGCAATCGGCGGCGCAGCGATCGGCGGAGGCGCAATGGCCGCCAGGGGCTTGAACGAGAAATTCGGCAGGCCAGGAGACAATTCGAGACGGGGAGCCTGCGAGCGACCGCTCCGTTCAAAGACAGCGTTCTGCACTGCCTGAAACATTGCAACGAAGTTTGGATGAGGCTCATCGATGTGCTCGACCAGCGCCGCCGTATAGAGGCTCAGCTTGCCACCCGAACCGGCTTCTGCCACGCGTCCCGGCGCTGCAGCGAACACAATCAGCGTGCTCGGCGGCGCCTCCATAGCGGCCAGCCCATCGGAGGAACTCTTGAAGCGTTTCTCGAAGGGGTTATTTCGGCAAGCGTCGAGGATGACGATGTTTGGATTGCTCTTCCCCCAGTCCATACGAACAAGAACATCGTCGACCGGCACGGCAAATCTCCCTACATCGAGTTCGCTGCGAATATCGGCGTCGGTCGGAATCATGTAGTTGCGATTATTCACCTGCATCCCGTGGCCCGAATAGTAGAACAGGCCTACTGTATCGCGTTGCTGCAGGCGCTCGCCGAAGTCGCGGATCGCGTCAAAGAACTTGTCCCGAGCAAGATCGGTCTTTCGGGTGACCTGAAATCCCAGGCTCGTTAGCTTGGCGTCAATCGCCTTCGCGTCGTCCTTCGGGCTGCCGAGTGGCCCGGATGGATAGGCGCCGTTGCCGATCACCAGCGCAATCCGGGTCTCCGCCCAGGCCGGACACATCGGGGCGGCGACCGACAGCGTCAGCACTAGAAGGTGGACAAGCGCAGTTCGCCGCATGTCACTTGCTCATGGCGGCGGCGATCGCTTTCGCTAGTTCGGCAGGGACGGTGAGTTGATTGGGTTCATAGAGCTTAGCGCCGGAACCATCGACCAGCAGGATCATCCCGCGCGGCAGCGTCGGATCGATCTCGATCTTGATCTCCGGACCACGCACATCGATTTTGAGGCCGGGCTGCACCAGCTTGCGGCGGAGGGTCAGCACCGCATCCGCCAGAGACGGCAGCATCGCGACGCCGACGAGAACCGCGACCAGCGGCAGCCCCTTCGTGTCGCGCTCCTGTTCGACCTTGCCATCGAAGACGAGGCTATCCTGAACCGTGTGATAGTGCGCGGCGGGCACGCGCCAGCGAAAGGAAACCGCCTCGTCGGCTGATGTCTGAGCGCCGACGAACTGGATCCGGGCAAGCGGCACCAGCCCGAGAACAAACCCGCTCGCTCTCACGGCACGCCCGGTAAAAGTCCGACGCGTCAAGCGCATGGCTAAGCCTCCCCCACAGTGATGGGCACCGGATCGCCGCGGGTATCGACCACCACGCCGCCGTAAGCGATCTGCCGCTGCAACGCCAGGATCGCCTTGGCGAGGTAGGCCAGCAACGCCAGCCCGACGAAAACGACCAGAATCGGAATGCCGCGGCCGTCGGTCTGCGGACGCTCCTGCCCCTGATACGCCAGGTTGTTCCGGACGATCTCGACTTGGTTCGCCGGCACCCACCATTCGAACGCAAGCGGCTGATCGGTCGGTTCTACCGCGCGCGCCGGGGCAATCGCCGGCCGCTTCAGAACCGTCAACACCAATGCCGAGCAAACGAGCGCCCGCATGGCATCACGCCGACAGATGTCCCGCATCGATCTCCCCCGTTGGTGGCCCAACCCTTTGCTTATAGCGCGAAGATCCCGATGCCACCAAGCATGCCGAAATCGGAGCGCCGAGGCGCTGGCAGCGTGCGCGGAGCGCAGCGCCCGCGCCAAGCACCGCAACACTTGAGATAGCTCCGCCCATGACCAGCTTTGCGGAAATCCGTTTCCCGCCGGAGATCAGCTACGGCGCGACGGCGGGCCCTGAGTTCTCGACCACGGTGATCACCGTGTGCTCCGGTGCCGAGCAGCGCAATCGCAATTGGGCGGCGGCCCGGCTGCGCTTCGATGTCGATCGGCTCGATGGTGGGCGCACTGATGTTCCCGCAGGACGACATGCGCCAGGCAGACGCCTATCAGGTCGGCCCGCGGCTCACCGACTTGAAGGTGCAATCCTCGGCCTGGGGGCAGATGATCCCGCTCTGTTTCGGTGTCGTGCGGGTGACGGGGAACCTGTTCTGGGCCTCGGCGCTGCGCATCGGCCGCGAGGAGATCCCCTACACCGGGCCGGGCGCTGGCAAGGGCGTCTCAGCCACGCGTGATTGTCGCCGATTTCACTGGCACCTTTGGGAAAAGGCAAAGGATGCAGTCTTGCCAACAATCATCACTTTTATTTCTCCAACGTCCGGTCCATATGGCCATATGAAGATTGGATTGGCGACGGAGCTCTACGATGAGAACGCGCCGACACGATTATCATCAGGAGTGCCCCGTGGCACCGGGCGCAGGGGTCGGGCTCCCATCGAGGCGATGGGCGGCACCCGCCGCAGGGGTAGCCTGCATAGTGCAAATACTTTTAGCAGATGCCATCCCCGCGGCCGCCCAATCCGAAGAGCGGCTGTTGAACAATCCGCCACCGATCGGGATTGTAAAGGGCGCTGCACCAAGGACGACGCAGATGGCGTTGCCCCTCGGTGCGCCGCGCATGAGCGCGGGAAAAGAACTTGATCTGAACGTCGTCTATACCGAGAGTGCAATCTACAATCCCGAGACCGGCAGGAAGGACAGAGTCCGCCTGCGCAGTTATGCCGGCGCCGGCGGCGATCCACGTCGACCCTACGTAGCGCCGACGATCGAGGTGCTCCCAGGCGACACCGTGCGGATCGCTCTGCACAACAAGCTGCCGGCTGATCCGAGTTGTACCGAAGAGCACGCCAACCCAAACATTCCGCACTGCTTCAACGGCACCAATCTTCACAGCCACGGCTTGTGGGTGAGTCCGACTGGTAACAGCGACAACGTGTTGCTGTCGATCAACCCCGGAACCAGTTTCCAATACGAATACAACATCCCGCCCGACCATCCGGCCGGCACGTATTGGTATCACTCCCACCGGCACGGCTCCACCGCGTTGCAGGTCTCCAGCGGAATGGCGGGGGCGCTGATCGTCCGCGGCGACCGGGTGCCGACAGCCGACGGCAACGGCGACATCGATACCCTTCTGCGCAACCGGGATGGAAGCCCGATTGGCGAGCGCATCCTGGTATTTCAGCAGATCCAATACGCGTGCCTGGACACGACCGGTGCTATCAAGGTGCGGCGAAACGCTGCGGGTGAGGTGGATGCGTGGGTTTGCGAACCGGGCGATGTTGGCGGTATCGAGTTCTATCAAGATCCAGGGGGCAACGGTCTGTTCGGTCCCGGGACCTGGGCGCAGTCGGGTCGGCACACCAGTATCAACGGTCTGGTGCTGCCAACCTTTAGAAGCACGACCGGCCGGATGGAGCGCTGGCGGCTGATCCATGGCGGCGTTCGCGACACCATCACCCCAGAGATTCGCCGCCTTAAGGCCGCGTCCCCCCCCGTGGATGCGGTGAAAGCCGCCGACGCCAAACGCTTCATCGAAGAAAACTGCACTGGAGATCCGCTGCCATTTCATTTGATCGCGGCTGACGGCCTGACAATGGCCGCAGCGTTGAGAACGACGCTGACGACATTGCAGCCCGGATATCGTGCTGACGCTCTGGTTGTTTTCCCCGAACCGGGCAAGTACTGCCTTATCAACGCCGCGGTTCCGGTTGAAGCCACCGTCGCGCGGTCGGGGCCGAGCCCGCGTTTACTCGGTCTCGTCACTGTTGAACGAGGGCCCTCCGTGCCCGATATCGACGCCTTCGTACGCGACCGCCTGATTGCGACAGCCCGGCGCTGGATGCCGCCTGCGGTGAGGGCAGAGGTGGTGGCCGATCTTCGCGCCGGACTGAAGCTCAGCCGGTTCGTGCCGCGGGCCGATATCGCCGAAGCGGAGGTCACGGGCGGGCAAGAACTGACATTTTTCATCGACACCGCGGCGACGCCGCCCTCCGCCCAGATCAGTGGCGCCCCCTATGATCCCAAGCCATACGCGCCCGAGCGCATCGACCGCGTTCTGACTCTGAACGGCGTCGACGAATGGACGCTGCAGTCCCGGTTTCTTGGCCACCCCTTTCACATCCACGTCAACCCATTCCAAATCGTCCGCATCCTTGATCCGAACGGGAGGGACGTCAGCGCGCACGGCGCGGTCGACGACGCCGGTGGGGCACCCGATCCGCAATATCCCGGATTGAAGGGGATATGGAAGGACACGGTGTGGGTCAAGAGCTTGATCCCAAGAGTCGCTTACCCACAAGGCGTTTACACGGTGGTGGTGCGGACGCGGTACGAGCGCTACATCGGCGACTATGTCTTGCACTGTCACATCCTGGACCACGAGGACCTCGGCATGATGCAAAACGTACGGATCGTTCTACCGACTGGCGAGGGGCGGACACCTCATCGCCGTCACTGATTTGGATGACTCCAGCACATTACCACCGAGCGTAATCGTTGATCATTATCATTCGCATTTAACGCTTGCAAAACCGATCAGAGTGTTGTTTCCTTATAGGCGGACTTATCGAGCAGAAAATAACGTCGAATAAACGCAAAAGAAACATCTGCCGAAATTACACATGAGTTTCGATGAGCCGTAGCATCCTTTCTCCAAAGGAGGTAGTGGCGTGTCGCTTAATAGCTTTTATCAAACGCTTACCGTTTCCGGGTCTGTCGTCGCTGTAGAGGCGGATGCGCTCTCGTTCTCAATCCGAGCGCGAAGCGGTGATGTTTTCACGACCTTCGTTGGTGCGACGACGTACTATAGCGTCCTCGCTAACCTCGATGGCCTGAACCGGGACCGGGTGACGGAGCCGCCGGGCGGCGGCAGCAGCGACAATATCCGCTACAGCCTCAACAAGTATATTCAGATCGACCGGCCCGTCACCGTCGTCGGTAATTGGCAGGAAAACGGTAACGAGCGGCGCTTCGAAGCGCGGTCTGTCCTGCTGCTCCACTCCGATCCGAAGCAGTACGTCTTCGAGGAAACGCATTGGTGGCTGGTGCAGATGTCGCAGATGGCCGATCGCATTCTTGACCATCTGTTTGATGCGCGGCGCAGCTACACTATTGATGATTTTTCCAAATTCTACCGCACCAACCTGAATATTCTGGGTCAACCCGTCGATGAAACCGTTCAGGAGTGCGCGGTACTGTCGCGGTTGGCTTACGATCTGTCATCAGCATATTTGATGACAGGTGCCGAGCGCTACTTCCTGGCAGCGCGCGCTGCGGTCAATTACATCCGAGAAGCCTTCCGCAGCCTCAGCCACGACGGCCAATATTGCATCTGGGCCTATGGCCGGCGGCGAAACCTGCAGGGCGAGCGCGGCGAAAGCCTGATCGTATCCTCGCTCGGGCCGGACGATGTCGGCACCATTCCGCTTTATGAACAAATATATGCGCTGGCGGGTCTGACCCAATACTATCGAATCACGCTCGACTGGGAGGTCTTGGAAGATATTCGCCGCACGATAAACGCGTTCCAGGCTTTTTATTATGACTCGCCCGCGGCGAAGGAAAAGGGCTTTGCCGGCATGGGCGGCTACTACTCTCATATCGACTATGCGACAATGCGTCCAGACACGCTGCATTTGGGCGAGAACCGGTCGCAGAAGAACTGGAACTCGACCGGCGATCACATCCCGGCCTACCTGATCAATCTGATCATCACGCTCGACCCGTTACCGCAAGGTGAAGCGCGGCCGATGCTTGAGGCTCTGTTGAAGACGTGCTGGCAGATACTCGAGGAGACATCGGAGCTGATCATCGAGAAGTTTCCGGATCCTCAGTCCGATTACGTGAACGAGCGGTTCCACGCCGACTGGACGCCAATCCACGATTACAGCTGGCAGCAGAACCGGGCGGTGGTCGGGCACAATCTGAAAATCTCCTGGAACCTCACGCGGGTCGCCTTCTATTTCCAATGCCGGGCCAAGCGATTCCGCGACACGAACCGCAAAACGGAAGCCGCGGCGTATGAGGACCGGGTCAGCAAGTGTCTCGACTTGGCTCGCCGACTCGCCGACCGCATGGGTGAGGTGGGACTCGACAGGATTCGTGGCGGCGTCTTCGACTGCGTTGAACGCAATCCCAGTAACAATATGTCCACCCAATTCGCGTGGGCCCCCACGAAGGACTTCTGGCAGCAAGAGCAAGGGATCCTCGCCTACCTGATCTTGCATGGCGCGACTCCCAACGATAAGAAATACCTTCAGTTGGCCAGAGAGTGTGAGGCGTTCTGGAATCTGTTCTTCCTCGATCGCGAGCGGCAGGGATATTTTTTCCGCACAACCGAGAACGGACTGCCGATCATCGAGGGCGAGTACGGTCGCAAGGGTGGTCACGCCCTCGGGTATCACGCGTTCGAGCTCAGTTATCTCGCGCACGTCTATACCCGCACCTTCGTCGCTGCAGGCGGCGGGAGCGACAACGCATTCTGCATGTATTTCAAGGTGCTGCCGAGCCTGGATCAAGCCTCGATCAATGTCCTGCCGGATTTCGTTCCGCCGGGAGCGCTCGAGATCCTCAGCATTCGCGCCAATGGCGTCGATGTTACGGACGATCGGCGGCCGAGCAATGCGAACGACTTCCAAATTTCTCTAAAGGATCTAAAGCCGAACCCGAACGATGGCATGATCGAGCTCGCCGTTAGCTTCAGGGCGCTGGCGGCAGACTGAGCCGGTGAGGCGTTCCGATTGGGACAGAGGCAAAGAATGACCGACACATCACTTGCGGGTAAAAAGATCGCCGTTATCGTCGAGAGTCAGTACATTCCCGGCGAGATTAAGCTCTATCAAGAGCGTTTTGCGTCTTACGGCGCGACCGTTGATCTGATGTCGCGACTATGGGGGCAGCCGAAGCAGCGCTATTATAGCACGGTCGAACCCGACGAGGCCGGCAACGCGCCGGCTGTCGAATGGCTCGAGGTGTCAGTCGATTTCGAGACGGTTAATCTCGACGACTATGCTGCCGTGATCATGGCGGCCAACTACCCTAGCGTGCGTTTGCGCTGGATTGGGGATGTCGCGATCACCGGCGCCAATGCGGCCGAAATGGCCCGCAATGCGCCGGCGGCAAGGTTCTTCCGCCGGGCGATGGAAAACCCGACGATCATCAAGGGAGCGCCATGCCACGCGTTGTGGCTGCTGACGCCGTCTCCGGATATCCTCGCCGGCCGCCGGGTCATCTGCAATCAGGTCGTGCTGGCCGACGTCGTTAACGCGGGCGCGGTCTACACCCCTTGTCCGGCAGAGACGCCGGAAGCAAACCAGATCATCACCGACCGTGACCTTGTCACCAGCACCTCGTGGCACGCGACGGCGGCGTTGGTCGACCAGATCCGGCAGTTGATCCTCAATCCCCCGCAAGAGGTCGTCACTCCCGCCACTCCACCGGTTCCGGTTACCCCCGGCAAGCGCCGGGTTCTCATCGTCCTCTCCGAGTGGGGCTACTGGGGGGAGGAGCTGGTTGGGCCCTTGGGCGAATTCGACCGCGCGGGCTACCAGGTAGACTTCTGCACGCCTAATGGGCAACGGCCCAACGCGATTCCGGTCAGCATGGATCCTGACTACTTCGATCCACCGCTCAATCGGCCGGTAACGACGGCGGCAATGGCGGCGCGGGTCCGCGAATTCGACGATCCTGCGACCGAGCAAGGCAAACGGCTGGAGAATCCGCTCAGCCTTGCGAGCTGGTTTCCGGAGCGGCCCTACTTTGCCGCCCCCAGCTTTGTCCGCAACCTGGAGGCCTACAACCGACAGCTTGTGGAGGCCGCGGTCGGGATCGAGCGCTACGACGCTCTTCTTATCGTCGGCGGCTCGGGCCCGATCGTCGATCTCGCGAACAACCAGCGTGTCCACGATCTGATCCTGGCGTTTCTGGCTGCTGACAAGCCTGTCGGCGCCGAGTGCTACGGCGTCGCCTGCCTTGCGTTCGCTCGCGACATGAACCTGCGCGAGAGCATTATTTGGGGTAAGCACGTCACCGGGCACTGCCTGGAATACGATTACAAGGATGGCACTGGTTTCGTCGAGGCGCGCGGCCGTTTTCTCAACTTCAATATGGGGCCACCGCCCTATCCCTTGGAGTTTATCCTGCGCGACGCGACCGGACCGAACGGTCAGTACCACGGAAACTTTGGCCATCCGACGAGTGTTATTGTTGATTACCCCTTCATTACGGGGAGATCAACTCCGGATAGCATTCTGACTGGCCAGAAGATGATTGAAGTTCTCGACGGCAACCCACCGCTGCGTCGATGGGGGTGGTAAGGACGGTTTCGGCGTTTTCACGATTGAGGCCTGATCCGAAGTCTTCCTGGACCACTTGAAGGAGCGTAGGACATGCCAGGCACAACCGGACACCGCAAGCTCCTGGAACAACTGACCGCTGACGGGCTGACCACGATCTTCGGCAATCCGGGATCGAGCGAGGAGGGGCTGCTCAACGAGATCACCGGCTTTCCACAGGTCCGCTACATCCTGGGCCTGCAAGAAGCCGCGGTTATCTGCATGGCCGATGGCTACGCCCAGGCGACGGGAAAGCCCGCGGTCGTCCAGGTCCATACCGGAGTTGGGTTGGGCACGGGTCTGGGGAGCATCTATCACGCTTGGCGGCGCCAAACCCCAATGGTGGTGCTCGCCGGCGAAGCGGGCGTCAGCTACGACGCGCTGGAAGCCCACATGGCCGTTGATCTGGTGGCGATGGCGCGGCCAGTCACCAAATATGCGGCGCGCGCATTGCATCCTTCGAGCCTGCTCCGGCTTTTGCGCCGGTGCATTAAGGTCGCGGCGACGCCGCCGTTCGGTCCGGTGTTTCTAGCGATCCCGCAGGACGTGCTTGACCAGGCCAACGAGGAGCCTGTTCTGCCGACGCAATTTCCTGAGACCCGGACCACGCCGGAGCCAGCACTGATCGCGCGTGCGGCAGAGATGCTCGCTGGCGCTGAAAACCCCGTCATCCTGATGGGAGACGGGATCGCGCACGCTGGCGGCGAGGCGGAGCTGGTCGCCTTTGCCGAGGCGCTGGGCGCACGGGTTTACGGCGTGATGGTCTCCGAGTTGGTGATGCCATGGTCGCATCCGCTTTATTGCGGCTTGACCGGACACATGTTCGGCTACGCGAGCGCCCGGACAGTCGAGAATGCTGACGTCGTGGTGATCTCCGGCACGTACGTCTTCCCCGACGTGTTCCCCCTGCTCACGAACCCATTCCGGGCGGATGCGAAGGTGATTCAGATCGACCTTGATCCGTATGCGATCGCCAAGAATCACCCCGTCTCCCTGGGCCTGATGAGCGATCCGAAGACAACCTTGCGGGCTTTGACAGCGGCGCTTTCGGCCCAGATGACCTCTGAGCAGAAGGCGATGACAGCGGCGCGGGCGGAGCGGATCGGCGCCGAGAACGCCGACCGCCTCCAACGCGAGCGGGCGCGGGACCAGGCTCGGGACGAGACCGATCGGCAAGCTTGGCAGGTCGACTATCCGGCGGCGCCGGGCGGTGGTAACCCCGACCGCGACCTACCACCGCGGATGAGCAACTTCGCTCGCGAGCTGGCGCGCGTCTTACCGGCGGACGCAATTCTGTTCGATGAATCGTTAACCCATAACCCCGATCTGCTTCGCTGGATCGTGCCGGAGAAGCCGAGACACTTCTTCCAGACCCCGGGCGGCACTCTTGGCGTCGGCATTCCGGGCGCGGTCGGCGTGAAGCTCGCTCATCCGGACAAGACTGTGATCGGACTTACCGGCGATGGCGGAGCCATGTACACCTATCAGGCGCTGTGGACCGCGGCGCATTACCGCATCGGCGCTAAATTCGTCGTCTGTAACAATCAGAGCTACAGGTTGTTGAAGTTGAACTTGGTCGATTACTGGCGGCAACAGGGCCTTACGCCGGAGCAGTATCCGCCATTCCCACCGCCATTCGATGTCGCCGGTCCCAGTCCGGACTTCGTTGGTTTGGCGGGCGCGTTGGGCGTGCCGGGATCGCGGATTGAGGAGCGCCGCCAGATCGCGCCCGCGATCGCTGCCATGCTCGCACATGACGGCCCTTACCTGCTCGAACTCGACCTCTCGTTTGAGCGCAATGTGTAGCGACGAGCCACACCAGGCGGGGGGATCCTGTAAATGATGCGAAATGCCATTTATATCGGCCGGGAATGGAACATCGAGCACGACCGGCGGGCCAAGGTCAGCAATGCCGAGCTGCGCTACACAGTGTTGGGCGAGGGCGAGCCGGTTCTCTGCATTCACGGCACCAGCATCGCCGACAGTCTGATCACGCCGCTCACGTTCTTTCCGCCGCTCTTCGAGGACTATCAGCTCATCAGTTACTACCGCGCGGGCTATAATGGTAGCACGCTGGAAAAGAGCAGCCTCAGTATCGAGGAAGGGGCTGACCACGTGAGAGAACTCCTCGATCACCTCGGCATCGAGAAGGCTCATATCCTTGCCTTCTCCTTCGGCGGCGTGATTGCGTTCCAGTTCCTGCTTTCCTATCCGGATCGAGCACATTCCGCGGTCCTCCTCGAGCCCTACCTGCCGCGCGAGGCGGAGGCGGGCGTCAAAGCGAATGTCGACGCCTTCAACGCCGCGATGGTGCTTTATCAGGCGGGCGACAAGCTCGGCGCCGCACAACGGTACATGGAGGCCGTCTGCGGGCCGAGCTTTCTGGGCGCGGTCGAGATGACCAACCCGCTCGATGTCTGGCAGCGGGTGGAGGAGTGCGTTGACACCACGTTCAACGTTGATTTTGCGGCGATTTCGTCGTGGGGCTTCCGGATGTCGGAAGCCGACAGACTGGTCAGCCGCAAACCGACGATGCCGATCCTGGCCGTCATGGGGATGGATAGCGAGGCTGCCATGCCAGGGTTCCGGGAAACGCAAACTTTTCTGATGCGCTGGCTGCCGCAGGCGGAACGCTGCGCCATCACGAACGCAACCCATGGTATGCAGAGCATGAATCCAATCGCGGTCGGTGAGGGCGTGCACGCGTTTCTGAAGCGGCATCCAATGACCTGAGCGGGCGGTTGACGCGACTGCCGATCGGGGATGACGAGCGGGAGGACGGCTAGGCAATGCCCAACAACGCCGCTGACTACGTAGTGATCGGGGCCGGCACCGCCGGTTGCATCGTTGCCGCGCGTTTGGCGGTCGATCCGGGCGTTACGGTGTCGCTGCTCGAAGTGGGCGGGATGGATAGCAATCCCGCCATTTACGCTGAGGGCCTTGAGCCCATGTTCAGCCTGTGGAACCCACAAGGAGCGGAGGACTGGGGCTACGCGACTGAGCCGCAGCCGGACCTCGCGGGGCGTGCGATCAACGTCGCCCGCGGTCGGGTGCTGGGCGGCTGCAGCGCGGTCAATGCGATGATCTATATCCGCGGCAATCGCCGGGACTTCGATGCCTGGGCGGCGGCGGGCAACACGGGTTGGAGTTATGAGGAGGTTCTCCCTCTCTTCAAAAAGTCGGAGACCTATCACGGCCCGGCGTCTCGCTATCACGGCGACAACGGCCCGTTGTCCGTCATCGACATGCAAACCCCATCGGTGGCATCGCACGCCTTCGTCGAGGCCGCGGCCGCGCTCGGTGCGGTGCAAAAATACAACGATTTCAACGGAGAGGTGCAAGAATCCGGTGCTGGCTTCTACCAGTCGACGCGGACACTCGAAACAGAGCGCGTCACCGCGGCTTCGGCGTTCGTGCGGCCGATCCTGGGTGCTCGGAACTTCCGCCTCCTGACGCAAGTGCGTGCAAGTCGCCTCGTCATCGAGCGTGGCCGGGTGCGCGGGGTGGAATATCTCGGACCGGAAGGCATCGAAACGCTGATTGCTGAACGTGAGGTGGTGCTGTGTTGCGGCACGTTTGAAACCCCTAAGCTGCTGATGCTGTCCGGCATCGGGCCGGCAGACCAACTGCGGCGCCACGGTATCGCGGTGACAGGCGATCTGCCGGGTGTCGGCGAGAACCTCCAGGACCACCTGCTGCTCGGCGTAGGGTTCGAGTGTCGCACCACCCTCGACCCGCCGGAGATGCTGGCCGAAGCAGGGTTGTTCACCTGGACTGATGCGGCCGACAAGGCGGCCTCGCCGAACCTTCAATACTTTTTCGGGCCGATCCAGTTCGTGCCGGATCAGTATCGAACCAGCGCACCCGGCTTTACCTTCGCTCCTATCCTGGCGCAGCCGCGCAGCCGCGGCACGGTGACGCTGGCCTCAAATGATCCAGTGGCCAATGCGCGTATCGACCCCCGCTACCTGAGCCGCGCCGAGGATGTTGCCGTACTGACTTACGGCATCCGCTACGCGCGAAATCTGGCGCAGACCCCTGCCTTCGCCGACTTGCGCGGGCGCGAGCTGGCGCCGGGGGCGGCAGTGAGCAGTGACGACGGCTTGGCTGATTATGTCCGCAGCACCGCCTCGACCGTGTGGCATCCCTGTGGGACCTGCAAGATGGGCGCGGATCGTGACGCGGTCGTCGATAACCAGTTGCGGGTACGCGGGATCGAAGGCCTGCGCGTCGCGGATGCATCCGTGATGCCTCAACTCGTCAACGGCAACCCCAATGCGGCAGTGATGATGATCGCCGAGAAGGCGGCGGAACTGATCCGTTTCGGTGGAATGTCGCCCGACAGCGGCGGAGGAGACCCGAAGTGATCCATCAGTTCATCTTTGCCAGTCCTCGACCCGGACTGTCGGAGGAGGCATTTCAGCGCTATTGGATCGAAATTCACGCCGAGCGCTATGCCCGCCATATCCCGCAGATCCGCCGCTATCTGATCGACACCCGCATCCCGCTGCCGGGAGAAGCGGCCCCGGCGCGCTGGAGCGGCGTTGCCGAGATCTGGCTCGCCAATGTCGACGAGCAGCTCGCGTCGCTGCAGACGCCGGAATTTCTCCTGGGTGCGCGTGCCGACGAGCCCAACTGGGCGGCATTTTGGCTGACGCGCGGGCTCGATACCGATGCGCATGTTCTACTGCCGGGACCGCCCGAAACGCGCGATAGTGGCATGACTAAGCTGCTGATCCTCTCCAAGCGACGAGAGGGGCTGAGGCTGCCCGCGTTCAAGGACTACTGCCTCGGAAAGCATGCTGCCGCCGTTCTGCAGATTCCGGGTTTGCGCCGATACCTCCAGGGTCATGTGGTTGACGGCTATTATTCGGTCGGCGAGGCCGTCCTCGACTGCGTCGAGCAGCTCTGGTTCGACAACCTGGAGACTCTGTTGGACGCAAAGCGCTCCATACAGATGCAGTTCGTCCGCGGCGACTACGGTTTGTTCACCGAGGAACGCTACCTCCACGAGATGATCGTCCGCGAGAACTGGATCATCGGACCGGAGCCGCGCGACTACCACGGCCAAGTCGCCGCGACCGGATAAGGAGGCAGCAGCGATGTCGCGGCAAAGCTTCCTGCAGTTTCTCCTCGCCGCCAGCGAAAATCCGGCGGCGCTCGCCCGCTACAGTCTGCGCAACCTTCCCGAGGTCTTGTTCCACGCCCGCAACGATGGCTTCGACTTTACCGCCGAGGATGTGGGCAACGTCATCGGACCGCTGGAGGCGAACGTCATCCTGAACAAGGACGGAGACCCGTTCGACGGCACCAGCCGGCTGTGGCGGGAAATGTGGGGCCGGCCCTTCCTCGAATACGTCGTTCATCACGTGGTGAGACGACACACGGTAGACGAGCTGCGGGGCCTGATTGGGGAAGGTCAGGGAGGCGGTGGATGAGCGCCGCGAACCTGGTGACGTTCCTGCGCACGGTCGCGGCGCGCGCTGACGTCCTGGAAGCCCTCAAGGTCAAGAGCAAGGACGACGTGATCGCGGCGGCGGCCGGTTTCGGACTGCCGTTTACCGCCAGTCAGTTCGACGACGTCATCTGGAACCTGGAGATCCGCCTGGCGCAGAAGCGGGGAGAACCCCTTGATGCGCATTTCCCGCTGTGGCGGACCCTGTGGGGCCGTTACTACCTGGAATTCTTGGTCAATACTTTAATGCCTAGCCTCGATGACACAGATATATCGGCCGTAATCGGCAATAACGCGAACGAACCCTGAAGCGCAGGACGTACGGGCGCCGGAGGCGTGACCATGTTGGACACCTACGACTTCGTCATAGTTGGCGCTGGGGCCGGCGGCTGTACCGTGGCGTACCGGATGAGCGAGTTGGCCGATGCCTCGGTCCTGATCCTGGAAGCGGGCCCGAAAGCGTTGCCCGAGGCGGTGCAAGTCCCCTACCGTTGGAACGAGCTGCTGCTCACCGAGCTTGACTGGGCCTACAACAGCACTCCCCAGCCTGGCCTCGCCAACCGCCAGGTGTATTCGGCGGCCGGCCGGGCAACCGGCGGCGGCTCGGTCCTCTATCACATGATGCACGTCCGTGCGCGGCCCGCCGATCTCGACAACTGGGCCTACCAGGGCTGTCCCGGTTGGTCTTTCCTGGATTGCTTGCCGTATTTCCAGCGTTCCGAGAACCAGCAGGACGGTACCAACCCGACAGCCGGGAGGGGCGGCCCGATAACGGTCGTCAACGCGAAAGACGCGGGCAATCCGATTTCGCAAACGTTCCTCGATGCGTGTGTCGAGCTTGGCTATCCGCTGGTGGATGACTTCAATGCAACGCCATTCGGTGCCGGCTGGCAGCACGTTGATATCAAGGACGGCCGCCGCGGCGGCGTGCTCACCTCCTACCTGCAGCCGGCCTTGCAGCGGCCCAACGTGACGCTGAAGACCGGGGCGCTCGCGACCCGGCTAGTGTTGGAAAACGGCCGCTGCACCGGTGTTGAATTCCGAGACGCGCAGCAAGCGACCACCGTCCGCGCCGGCCGCGCGGTCATCCTCTGTTGCGGCGCGATCGAGACACCAAAGCTTCTCATGCTGTCCGGTATCGGCAATGCCGACCACCTGCGGGCCCTCGGCATTCCGGTGAACGTCGATCTGCCGGGCGTCGGCGAGAATTTTCAGGATCACCCCCTCGTGATCGGCCCCTTTGGCCGGCTGGCAGAGCCTGGCGCCGATCCCAAGGGAAACATGACCGAGGTCGGCTTGTTTTGGGGCTCGGCACCGGGGCAACCGGTGCCTGATCTCGAAATCTGCCTGGTCCACCGGGCGCCGTTTGGCGATGCCTTCTTCGCCAACGTCGTCAATCGCCTGCAAACCGGCCAGCCCATTCAGCCGGTGCAACAGCTTGTCGATCCACGTGTCATCCTGAGCTTGCCCGGTCTGGTGCGTCCGTTCTCGCGTGGCTGGGTGCGCCTGCGCGCCAGCGACCCCGCCGTCCAGCCCGACATCAATGCCAACTACGGAGGAGAACCGGCGGACATCGATCGCATCGTAACAATGGTCGAGATCGCACGGCAGATCTATCAGACGAAGGCGTTCGCGCGGCTGGGGTTGCAGGAGGTCGGACCGGGTCCTGCCATCGCTACCAACGCGCAATTGCGGCAGTGGGTGATCGAGAACACCGGCTCTTACTACCATTTCGTCGGCTCCTGCCGGATGGGAAGTGACCGGATGGCGGTCGTCGATCCGACGCTCAAGGTGTACGGGGTCGACGGCCTGCACATCGCCGATGGCTCGATCATGCCATCCATTCCGGCTGCCAACCCGCACACCACCATCGTCATGATCGGTGAGCGGGCGGCAGACTTCATCAAGGCGGAGCGGTAGCGGCAGCGCAATTGCGCGCGCGGGCGGGGACTTAAGGTCCCAAAGACAGGAGGTGCACGGCCATGGATTTCTTCGAGCTGGGGAACTTCCCGCTAACGACGGGCTACACGCTCCCAAATGCCAAGCTGGCCTACACCACGCACGGCACCCTGAGCCCCGCGAAGGATAACGCCGTGCTGTTTCCGAACTTCCTCGGCGGTTCCGACCAGGCGTTGGAGACTTACATCGGCGCTGAGATGGCGCTCGATCCTGCCAGGTATTTCATTATTTTGCCGGGGCAATTCGGCAATGGTTTCTCGTCCTCTCCCAGCAACACCCCGCCGCCCTACGATCGTGGTGCCTTCCCGCCGGTCAGGGTCGCGGACGACGTGATCGCCCAGCACCGGCTGCTGACGGAGCAATTCGGCATTACCGAGTTGCAGCTGGTGCTGGGTTGGTCGGTGGGCGCGCTGCAGACGTACGAGTGGGCCGTACGCTTTCCGCACATGGTGAAGCGGATAGCCTCGATCGCCGGCGCGCCCAGGCCTTCACCCTGGACCCTGCTGTGGCTGCGCACAGTGATCGAAGAGCCGCTTACCAGCGATCCTGCCTGGAACAACGGCTTCTACGCCGCGGGCGCGGTGCAAGCGGGATCACGCAGGCAGGGCCATTGTATGGCGCTGACCCTGCCGCCGCTCGCCTACTACCATGGCGACGTTCTGCAATCGCTCGGCTTCGCATCGGTCGACGATTTCGTGCGCGGGTTCTTTGAAGGCTTCATGGTGCCGCAGGACCCCAACGATCTGATTTTGCAGGCGCGCAAGGCCCGCGCCGCCGATCCGGCCCAAGGCGGTGATATGGCGGCGGCTCTGGCCCGAATTACGGCAAAATCGCTCATCGTCGCTTTCACGGGCGACGTGATGTTCCCGCCGCAGGACTGCACGCTGGATGCAGACCGCATCCCGGGCGCGAGCTACCGGGAAATCACGACGCTTTCCGGCCACCTGACCACCTTCGGACTATTTCCGGCGGACAAGCAGGCGGTTGACGATGCCATTCGGGAGGCGCTCACGCTGTAGGGGCTGTGCCGCGGTCAGACGATCGCGGGCCTCGAACCGGAGGATGGTTGCATGGCGCTCATTTCGGTCCATTTTGAGTACCTCACAGGGCTGCGGCGGCCGTTTGTCGTCAATGCACGTATCGGCGGCAGCTGGGACGCAAGCGGGTATTTCGCCCAGGCGTGGACGTATTCGCCGATGACGCCGTTCACCGCGGACGATGGCTGCCCGGCCTTCCGCGCCACGGTCGAGCTCGATGACAGCCAGATCGGCCGTGTCTTCACGTGGGGAGTTGCGCTCGATACCGAGTCAGCGCAGAACCGCCATGGCATTCCGACCGAGGTCGGAGACGCTGCGAGCCGGGACCGCATCCGCGCCTTCACGCTGCAGGCCCCCGACCAGACTGAGCGCTATTTCTTGACTCACTGCCGCAGGCTCGGTGCCAACAAGCTTATCGATGGCGCGACTGTGGCGATTCGCTTTGCCGTCTGGGCGCCCTACGCGCGCGCGGTCGAGCTGATCCGCGGCGAGCCACAGGGCGGCTATGTCTGGAACGACGGGCGAGGCATCACCGCGACCATACCAATGCACCGAACCGACGATGGCATATGGGAAACCCGCGTTGGCGACAGCGCCGCGCTGGCCGATTTTGCCGGCTTCGATCACACCCCGTATATGTTCCGGATCACCCGTGAAGACGGCTCGGTCGCTTATCGCACAGACCTGCACTCCCGCTGCCAGATCGGTACGGGTGGCAAGGACCCCGAAGCCCCCGAACCCGGCGAGGCGCCCTGGAATGGAACGCGCTTCGATCTGGACGGCAGCAAGAGCTGTTCGGTCGTGGTCGATCCCGAGCGCGTCGCACGGCAGTTGCGGGAGGTGGACGCTCAGGGCCGGCCGGTGTGGCCGGAGACTCAGTGGCTAGACGAGGATGAGTTCTGGGCCGACGAATTCGATCCCGCCCGCCCGCTGCCGACGCGGATTGAGGACCTGGTCATTTACGAGCTGCACGTTGATGGCTTGGCCGCCAACCGCGCCCCGCGCGGAACGCTGGCCGATGCGATTGAGTACCTCGATCACTTGGCGGCTCTCGGCATCAACGCGGTCGAGCTGATGCCGTTCTCCGAGTACGAAGGCTGGGTTAACTGGGGTTACGCCACCTCTCATTACCTGGCGATGGAGTATGGCGGCGGTGGCCGCGATCAGTTCAAGCACTTCGTCAGGGCCTGTCACCGCTGCGGCATCGCCGTGATCCTTGACGTCGTCTACAACCATTACACCCCCCGCGCGGAACGGGCGGAGTGGGCCTACGATTCAACCGCGCACGAGCACAACATGTACTACTGGTACGAGGGACGGCCTTCGGACTATCCCGCGTACGAGGATGCGGCAAGGCGCAATCCGGCGCAAACGACGCCTGGTCACGGCGGCTACATCGATAACCTCTCGACCGGTTATGCGCCGCGGTTCTGGGAGGAAACGGTCCGCAAGCTGTTCATCTCCAGCGCCGCCCAACTCGTCAGCGAGTTTCACGTCGATGGTTTCCGGGTCGACCAGACGACCTCGATTCACGCCTACGCGGTCTTGCACGCTGACGGCAGTGCCGCCGCCGGCGCGCGGGCTTTCGGCGCCAAATTTCTGCGCGAGTGGACGCGGACCCTCAACCTCATCAAGCCCGGGGTGTTCCTGACGGCGGAAGACCATTCGGAGTGGCCGCCGGTGACGCAATCGAGCGAAAACGGCGGGCTGGGCTTTGCTGCCGTCTGGTATGCTTCCTACTATCACCACCTGATCGGGGATGCGCAGAACGATTCCAGCCGGGCGCGCCTCCTGAAATTGGCCGGCTACGGGGACAACCGCCCCCTCAATATGGGCTGGTTCTCGGGTGCACTGACCGCGTCCGCCGACCAGAGGGTCATCTACCATGAATCCCACGACGAGGCCGGCAACTCCTACTACGAGGAGGCGGGGCAGCGGGTCTATTCCGCCCGCACCATCTCGGTTGCCGTTAACAATTCTGAGCTTGTGGGTGAGACAAGGCGGTACGCCGAAGCCCGCACGCGCTTTGCGGCCGGAGTCACCTTGCTGGCTCCCGGCATCCCGATGTTCTTTATGGGCGAGGAGGTCGGGGCGTCCCGCCCCTACCGCTATGGCGACTTCATCAACAACCGGGAGGACTATGAGGCGCTGAGGGAAGGTACGGGCGCCGCGCTGTTCCGCTTCTACCAAGATGTCATCGGCCTGCGCCGATCGCGGCCGGCGCTGCGCTCCCGGAATATCGAGGTTCTGCACGTTCACGATGCCAACCGAATGCTGGTATTCCGGCGCTGGGAGGGAGCGGAGGAGTTCCTGGTCGTCGCCAGCCTTAATAACGCCGCTTATGTTGATGGCTACAGGATCCAGTCTCCCCGCATTGCCGATGCCGATTGGCGGGAAGTCCTCAACAGCGATGCGGCCCTCTATGGCGGCACCAACATGGGCAATACCGCACCAATTGCTGCCCGTGGCGGGACGATGAGTGTTCGGGTGCCGGCCAACGCAGTCGTCGTTCTACAGCGGCAATAACGAAGCGAGGCCAAGGCGATGCCCGCGACCAACCCGACGATGCTTCAGTATTTCCATTGGGATTATCCTGCGGATGGCAGTCTGTGGCAGGAGGTAGCCGCAAATGCACAAGGCCTTGCCGCCACCGGCTTTACCGCGCTTTGGCTGCCGCCGCCCACCAAAGCGTTCGAAGCGGCCAATCCCGGTTACGCAATTTACGATCTGTGGGACTTAGGCGAGTTCGACCAGAAAGGCTCGGTGCGCACCAAGTACGGCACCCGCGCTCAGCTCGAAGCAGCCATCGCAACGGCGCACGCCGCTGGGTTAGAGCTCTATCTCGATGTCGTGTTCAATCACAAGGCCGGCGCCGATGCAACCGAGCGGGTGTGGGCGGTGCCGGTCGACCACGACAACCGCAACATCGAAACTGGCCCAGCACGGGAGATCGAAGCCTGGACAAGGTTCGACTTCCCTGGCCGTGGCGGCCAGTATTCCACAATGCAATGGAGTGCGCAGCACTTCGACTCGGTCGACTATGACAACATCACCCGCGTGGTCGGTACCATTTACCGGCTGCGTGAAAAGCAGTTCGAGACTGTTATCAGCCCGGACATGGGCAACTACGATTTTCTCATGTTCGCCGACGTCGACTCCTCCGTCGAAGCGGTGCGGGAAGAGTTCCGCCGCTGGTCGGAGTGGATGGTCGAAACGATCGGGTTCGACGGATTCCGCATCGACGCTGCCAAGCATATTCGGGCAAGCCTGTTCAACGACTGGCTCGATGCACTGCGGGCGCGGTTTCCCGATCGCACGTTGTATACCGTAGGCGAGTACTTCGACGAAGAACTTGATGAATTGCGCAGCTACCTCGATGCAACTGACAACAGAATGTCCTTGTTTGATTTCCCACTGTACTTCAATTTTCTAAGCGCATCGGAATCCAGTGGCAACTTCAACATGCGAAACTTCTTAAGTAATTCCTTGTCAATGGACCGGCCCGATCAGGCCGCA
Organism: Defluviicoccus sp.; assembly: GCA_049291695.1. Classification (GTDB taxonomy): domain Bacteria; phylum Pseudomonadota; class Alphaproteobacteria; order Rhodospirillales; family Defluviicoccaceae; genus Defluviicoccus. The sequence goes on along the minus strand of JBATPX010000011.1, from coordinate 65,002 downwards.
ACCTTCGTTGATAACCACGACACCTTCCGCGAGGAGACCGTTCAGGAGTGGTTCAGGCCCTTGTGCTACGCGACAATCTTGCTGCGGCAACAAGGTTATCCGTGCGTGTTCTACGCTGACTACTTTCCGCCGCCGGGTCGCGGCGGCCACAGGGTCATCCTTGATCGCCTGCTCGCCGTTCGCCGCGATCACGCCTACGGCGAGCAGCGCGACTATTTCGATCACGAGAACCTGGTCGGCTGGACCCGGCTGGGCGACGCCGATCACCCGCGCGCGATTGCGGTCATCATGAGCGATGGGCCGGGTGGGACCAAGCCGATGTTTGTCGCCCGTTCCGGCGCCACCTTTCGCGATGCCACGGGCGCGATTGGCGATGTGGTGACGACCGGCGCGGACGGCAACGGTCTGTTCCGCTGCGATGGAGGCTCGGTTTCGGTGTGGGTCGAGGTGCCGAACTGATGGCTCACTCTCGGAGCGCGAGTTAACAGCAAGGTTGAGACCATGCCCGACTTGACCGTGCATCTCAAACGGCCGGCTGACTGGCAGGCCAGCGTCACCATCCACTATTGGGACACCAGCCCGGTCGTTCCCGCCACCGTCTGGCCCGGGCAGCCGATGACGGCCGAAGCGAACGACTGGTTCGTGTTCACGCTTTCGGGCGTCGAGGCCGCGAGCCTCGTGTTCAATGACGGCGCCGGACGCCAGAGTGGCAACCTCCGCCGCGACCGCCCGGGCTGGTATTACATCAACAATCAGTGGTATGACGCCAACCCGGAACGGCCGGGGATTCCGGTGGTTCGCGCTGATCCGCGCGGTGGTCTTTACGATCGAGCGCAATCGGTGCGCCTGGAAGGCAGCAACGACGACGACCGCTTTTACTACACGACCGATGGCAGCGATCCGATGACAACGGCTGCGGATGGCGAACGTACGGTGGCCGCGGCTGCGCTGCCGTACGAGGGACCGATCGCAATCGCTGCCACCACCACGCTTCACACCGCAGGTGTCAATACGGCAGGCGAAATAGGTCAGACCCGAAGCTTCGTCTATACGATCGATCCCAATGCCGATCTTGTGCGGCCGGAAATCACGGCAAGCCAGCGCAGCGGCACCTTCGAGCGGTCAATCGACGTTCGCTTTACTGTCACCGACAACCGTCCGGTACCGCTCGTCGCCTATTATACGCTTGACGGATCGGAACCCTCGGCCCGCTCACCGGTCTATGTGCAGGGCAACGCGGCGGCCGGGCGGGCTGGTCCGCCGGTGACCATCACGCAACCGACCAACGTGCGGTTCCTGGTCGTTGATGGTGCCGGCAACGAAACGCGGCGCACCTATTACTACAATATCGGCCCGGTCGAGCCGTTGGGTGACTTCCGCGAGGAGACCATCTACTTCGTCATCACGACCCGCTTCTACGATGGCGATCCGACCAATAATTTCTTCTGCCGCGACCGCATCCGTTTCGATCCGGTGACGGGGGACGCGATCGATCCGCACTGGCGGGGCGATTTTAGGGGCCTGATCCAGCGCCTCGACTACCTCTCTGATCTCGGCTTTACCGCCATTTGGATCACCCCACCGGTCGAGAACCGGTCCGGGCTCGACTACCACGGTTACCACCCATACGACTGGAACCGGATTGATCCCAGGTTGGAATCCCCGGATGCGACCTATCAGGACCTGATCAACGAAGCGCACGCGCGTGGGATCAAGATCATTCAGGACGTGGTCATCAACCACTCCTCCCAATACGGCATTCGCGGCCAGGTGTGGATCGACCACCTTCCGATCAAGTATTACGTGCCCGCCGGCGGGCGTCAGGGGGAAACGCGCAACGGTCCCTACGCCGGTAATCTTGGCAACTACACACAACCATTTCGCGACGACAATGATAACCCATTGGCGCCGGACTGGTTCCGCGACCGGCACACGAGCGATCCCGAAGGCGTGGTGCCGCTTATCGATCCGCGCACGGGCCAGCAGGTACCGGCGGCAGGCTACAACCCCAACCGCTTCTTTGGAATCGACGCCACGACACTCGATCCCACCTGGTACCACCAGGAGGGGTTCGTCATGGGAGGCGATTGGGAAAGCCAGCATCCGTTGCAAGCGCGCAGCATCGCTGGTGACTGTATCGACCTGTTTACTGAGAACCAGACAGTTCGCGACTACCTGATCGAAGCGATCGGCCGCTATCTTGACATGGGGGTCGACGCGCTCAGAATTGACACTGTCAAGCACATCGAGCGCGGCAACCTGCTCGAGTACATCAATGCCTGGAAGGCGCGTAAACCGGGGCTATTCTGCTTCGGTGAGAACTTCGTCCGCGGCACCGGCTGGGGCGACCTGTTCGGCGACGACAACGCGGGCTCAACCATCCGGCCTTGGTGGTACACGCGGCTCACCAACGATCCGCGCGACCCGAATGCGGGCGGCGACTCCGGCTTCTCTGTGCTCGACTTTGGATTGTTCTCCACCTTCCGTGATAACGTCAGCCGCGGCAGCTACGGCGGCATTGGCGGGGCGCTGGCGCGCGACTGGGTCTACGGCAACGCGACGACGTTGGTTACCTTCCTGCAAAACCACGACGCCGGGCCGGACAATGACTTCCGCTTCCGCTTTCGCGGCGATGATTGGATGGCGGCTTGCGCCTACAACCTCCTCTGGACGATTCGCGGTATCCCCTGCCTCTATCAGGGTGAGGAGATAGCCTTCATGCGCGGCGCGCCACAGGACATCATTGGCAACAACGACACCCTTGACAGCACGGGGCGCGCCTACTTCGGCGACCATCTGACCGACGAACGACTTGCCGAGACGCAAAGGCATCCCCTTTATCGGCATATTCGGCGGCTAAACCAGATCCGCCGTGCGGTACCGGCGCTGCAGAAGGCGTTCATGAGCCAGGTGAATGAGTGGGGCAGCGGCATGAGTTTCGTCCGCGACTACAACAACGGCGAGAGCTATGCCGTGGTCGCGCTTGCGATGGGATCGGACCAGAATGTAACTGTCGGGGGCGTACTCAATGGCCGGTACCGGGACGCGGTGACCGGTGGCGAAATCAATGTCGCCAACGGCTCAATCTCGTTCAGCGTTCGCGGCAATTCGGCCGGGATCTGGGTGCTCAACGGCCCAGGGCGGATTGGAGATGATGGTGTCTACCTGCGCTAGGGCGCGAGTTTTCGGGAGACAAACGTGCGTTTGAGCGCTCGCACGTTTGCTCTGGGTACTGTGCAGTTTCTCGCGCTTGCCGCAGCGCTCGCGCCAGCACCGCGCCCAGTTGCCGCCCAGGCGGCCGTGTGTGATCCGATTATCCCGCAGGCGCCCGCCCAGCCTCTCGGCTACCAGCCCCGCGGCGAGCGTTGCGAGGGGGTTTACGCTCAGCCCGTCAGCGCCGCCACCCTGATCGTTGCCTCCTTTACGCAAGGCCCGGTCCGCTACGCCTTTGACTCCCACGCGCCAATCCAGATCAGTTGGACGGCCGGATCGCAGAAGCCGACGCATCTACGCGCGCGCTCGCTAAAGCGCAATGTTTATTACCAGATGGATTCGGTTCAGATGGCGCCGCCCGCGACTTTCGAGTGGCCGGCCGACGTCCTGCGCGCGCTCAATCTCGGCAGCGATGAAATCGGCGTGCTGGGCTGGATGACCGAGACGTTGGATGAGGCCGCGCGGCCGGTACACCTGCCGCTCAAGGTTCACCAACCCGACGGGCCGGAGACAGACAGCGACACCTATACGCTGATGCTGATCCCTGGAGTGGAGCTGAAGGAACTTCAAATCTCAATCGACCAGCTGGACAACCGTGGCCGGTTGGTGCGCTCCACGGTGCCGCAGCACCCGCTGAAATTTGGCTTCTATCCTCCCAACCGCGCCATTGCGATTGAGCTGCCGAAACTGAGCGAGCCCGGCCATTACTACTTGGAGCTGACCGGCGAACGCCAGGATGGCTTAACGATCAGCCGAGATTTCTACTTTCTGCGGTCACGCGACTGAAATGACGAACGGTGCGCCCGGCTCGTCGTCTGATCAAGCGGCTGAATTTCTGCGGCGGCGGATCAGCGAGCAGGTGGACCGACTGGCAGCCGGTTGTGCCCAGACCGGCCAGTTCGATCCCGCCGGAGTCAGCGATGTGGAGCGGCAGCACCGCCTGCTTCAGGCCTACGAGCAATGCGCACCGCCGCGGCCAGCGCGCCGCCCTAGCTTATGGCTGATCGGCCCAATATTCGCCATTACTGTGATCGTGGTGGCGCTTCTCCTCTTCATGCGGGTCAACAGTACCGAGATCATGCTGGACCTGCAGGCAAGCTCGGTCGCCTTTACCGTCACCGAAGCCCAAAACCTGAACGAAACGTTCCCTGTGCGCCGAATCAGCCTCAATGGCATCGACAAGGTCCTGTTGCCGCCCGGAGTCCAGCCTTTTGGCGACACCGACGAGGGGAATGCGGGTGCCGCGCGGACTGCCGCCGCCGCGCTTGACGCCGCTAAGGGCCAGGCAATCGTCCTGCAACCGATCGTGCTTCCGGCTGGCACGCGGGTCCGCATCGGTCCGCCGGGAGCAGGGGAGACGGTGAATCTGTCGCTCTTTCACCTGCAAGAGCCGATCACGCTCTCGGTAACGGTGCCGCGCCGGTTTGATCTGACAACGCTGGGGGCAGGGGCGCCGGTCCGCCTCGATCTCGATCGACCGCGTCCGGTTCAGGTACTGACGGCGCCGGGTGAAGTGTTCGACATTACAGTCACCCCGGCTGAAGCCGGGCGTGAGCTGTTTCGCACCGAGCTGCCGGTGAGCGCGCTCTCCTTCCATCAGATCAAGGACGTGGAGGGGACAACACCACAAGTACTCTCAACCGTGACCGGCGGCGCCTTGTTTCTCGAGGCGCTGGACGGCAAGCGGATTGACTTGCGAACGGGCGAACATCTCGGGCTCGATCTTACTCACGGCGTCCTCGCCACGCTGGCCGTCGAAAAGGGCGGCGTTGCCTTGCGTGCCAACGGGTGGACTCGGGCGCTCACCGTCGGCAGTCGCGACAACGCGCGCAACCTGATGCCGCGTTGGTTGGAGTGGCTGAAGTCGCGTTATGAGGTGGCGTTGTTCTGGGGCACAGCGAGTTATCTGTTCATGGTCCTTTGGAGTGCGGTCAAGTGGTGGGGGCTTACACGTTGAGAAGCGTGGCGAGGCGCGTCTCGGCGATATTCGCCTTCATCGCGTGTTTTTCTGGCTCGATACCGGTGGGTCTCGGTGCCCAGGCCGTGACGCCTCAGAGTGTTGCGCTCAACTTGGTGGCGATGCTCGAAGTCGCGGCCGGCGACGCATTCGCATTTGGCACCGCCGTCGTCGTCGCCCGCGACCATGACCAGTTCACCCTGATAACGGCCAACCATGTCCTGGCGGCGGTCGGTGCGCCCGCGCCCGAGATTCGCGTGCGGTTTGCTTTCGCCCGTGACAAACTGGTCTTGGTGCGAATCCTGCAACAAGACCCCGAGCTGGACCTGGCCGTGCTTGCGGTTCCGCGGTCAGGCTTGACCGGCGAGGAGACACGCCTTGGTTTCGAGCGGACCCGGACGGCTGCCGCATTGAAGCCGGTCGAGGGCCTGAGCGGCCTGCATCCGGTTGGCAATCCCAACCAGGTTGGCTGGTTCAGCCCGCGCGCGCTCGACCGCTTCCACGAACTCAAAGGCGATGAGATCATTTTCGAGTCGCCATCCCTCATGGTGGGATTTTCCGGCGGCGCCTTATTCACCGAGGACTGGTATCTGGTCGGCATGCTGCGGTCCGACGATCCACCCTTTGGCCGCGCGCTCAAGATCGAGGCGATCGCCGAACGTTTGAAAGCGTGGAACATCCCGATCGACATGACGGTCACCCCTCTGCCACCCCAGTCGCCGCCCTTCAAGGACTGCGACATTTGCCCAGAGATGGTGGCCGTGCCGGCGGGTGAGTTCCTGATGGGAGCGGAAGACCCCCATCGGGTCATCGAGTTTAACGAGGAGCCGCAGCACAGGGTGGTGATCTCGCGTCCCTTCGCCGTAAGCCGCTACGAGATTACGGTCGGCCAGTTCCAGGCTTTTGTCGATGACGCTCACCACCGCATGGGCTCCGGCTGCAAGGTGTGGCACGGCACCTGGAAATGGGACGGCGACAAAGATTGGCAAGACCCCGCTGGTCTGCAGCGTGATGACAGCCCCGTCGTCTGCGTCGCATGGGACGACGCCAAGAAATACGCGAAGTGGATGGCTGAGAAGACCGGTAAGCGTTACCGCCTGTTGAGCGAAGCCGAGTGGGAGTATGCGGCGCGCGCCGGGACCGCGACGCGGTATTGGTGGGGTGATCATTTCGCACCAGGCTTTGCGAATTGTCTCGACTGCGGCAGCGAGTGGGACGGCGAGCGGCCGGCGCAGGTCGGCCGGTTTCTGCCCAACTGGTTCGGTATCCACGACACGCAAGGCAATGTGTGGGAGTGGGTGGAGGACTGCTGGCACGACAGCTACGACGGGGCGCCTGCTGACGGCAGCGCTTGGATCAAGGACGGGAACTGCAACCGCCGGGTGATTCGCGGCGGCTCGTGGCCAGAGGCCAGAACCCATATCCGCGCCGCCAATCGTGCCCCCGATGGCGCGGACAACCGGACCAGCGGGCTCGGCATTCGCGTTGCGCGGGAGATCGACTGATCCGCTCTCGCACCCCCCTTCGCGACGAGAGAAGGTCCGTTCGCCGCTGTCGCCACCGAAGAGCCCGCGCACGGTCCACAGAAGCTGGGAATCCTTTGCGTGTATCGGTGCCCTGGCCTTCGCCACAGCGGCCCCACAGCTACGGCTTCCGTCCGGCTTCCGTCAGATGCGAATTTTAAGCATGCGCATCGTTCGCAGTCTATCGTCGTGCCGCTCTCAAGCGGTCCAGGGAGCGACGAGGGCGATGCCGAGGTCTTCGAAGGGGCGGGTGTTGCGGGTGGCAAGCGTTGCCTTGCGCGCCTTGGCGATACCGGCGATCTGGACATCGCGGATCTCGATCGTTCGCCCGCTCTCTTGCCGTTCGGCGGCGATGGCGGCGGCCGTCTCCGCAGCCACCCCATCGAACGACAGCACGCGACCGCCGAGAACCTCGTCGATGGCGCGCCGGAAAGCCATTTCCAGCTGTTCGCGCCGGCGACCCGGCGCCAACAGCCGCAATCCCAAATGGATTTCGAAGACCGTGATGGAGGTCGTCCAGACCGATTCCGTCGGCTGCGCGTCGAACCAGCGCTCGACCGCCGGCTCAGTCGCCGCCCGCATCATCGCCGACAGAACGTTGGTGTCGAGCAGGATCACGAGAGGTCGGCCGGCTTTGCCGGATGGCCGCGCAGCTCGGGAATGTCCTCATCAAGCCCGATGTCCTTGAACAGGTCACGCAAGCACTTGCCCATTGGCCCGGAGGCCTTGGCCTCGCTTCGAACGGCATTGCGCAGGATCTCGCGCACCTCCTGCTCGGTGCTGCGGCCGTGCTGCCTTGCCCGCTCCTGGAGCCTGGCCTTCAGGTCGTCATCAAGGTTGCGAACCACCAGCTGCGCCATGATTGATCCTCTCATGTCGATATCATGATATCGAGTGATCACCGACCTTCAAGCGTTGGTCGAGGTGCTGATCGAAACCCGCGGGATGTTCGAGTCGTTCCCGGCCGGCGGCTCACGCTGGATCCGAAGCAGCCCCACCCAGGGGAAGCGCCTGCAGCGCCGCCAGGATGCGCTCGGCCGCTCGACCGTCGCCGTAGGGATTGTGGGCGCGTGCCATCGCCGCATAGGCATCCGCATCGTCGAGCAGCCGCTCGGCCGCGCGCACGATCAGGTCTTCGTCCGTGCCCACCAGGCGTACCGTGCCGGCCTCGACCGCTTCCGGCCGTTCGGTCGTCTCGCGCATCACCAGAACCGGCCTGCCGAGCGACGGCGCCTCTTCCTGGATGCCGCCAGAGTCGGTGATGATCAGGTGCGCCCGGTCCATCAGGTACACAAACGCCAAGTAGTCGACCGGATCGATCAGGTGTACGCGCGGCCGGTGGCCGAGAATGCGCATCACCGGGCCTTGCACGTTGGGATTAAGGTGCACGGGGTAGAGGATCTCAACGTCGTCGCGCTCCGCGAGCCGCGCCAGCGCCCGGCAGATGCGCTCGAAGCCGGCACCGAAATTCTCCCGCCGGTGACCGGTGACGAGAATCAGCTTGGGTCGCTCCCCGCCCCGGCTCGACGCGAGAAAGTCGAACCGGCGATCGAGTTCGTCGCGCAAGGGGAGATCCTGGCGGATGCGGGCGATGACGTGCAGCAGCGCATCGATGACGGTGTTGCCGGTCACGACCACCAGATCGGCCGCAGCCCCTTCCGCCAGGAGGTTCGCCCGTGCGCCCGGCGTCGGCGCGAAGTGCAGGTCGGCGATTGCGTCGGCAAGCCTGCGGTTCATTTCCTCCGGCCAGGGCGCATAGATGTTGCCGGTGCGCAAGCCCGCCTCGACATGGCCAACCGGGATCCGCCGGTAGAAGGCCGCGAGCGAGGCGGCGAAGCTCGTCGTCGTATCGCCGTGGACCAGCACGCGATCGGGCCGGAAATCGGCGAGCACGGGGTCAAGGCCCTTGAGCACCGCGGTCGTGATGTCGGTAAGGCCCTGGTTCGCCTGCATCACCGCGAGGTCGTAGTCGGGCACGATGGCGAACAGCGCCAGCACCTGGTCCAGCATCGCGCGGTGCTGGCCGGTGACGCAGACGCGCGACTCGATGCCGGCAGCGGCTGCGAGCGCGAGGACGACCGGCGCCATCTTGATGGCTTCCGGTCGGGTTCCGAACACGCTGAGGATCCGCATCTCCCCATCCTTTCTGTTGCCTGCGATGCGCCAGCGGAATTCTACCGCCGGCCTTTGACTTCAGCGACGGTTGATGCTGCCGGGCGGGCCTTTGCGACAACGCCCTCCAGCAGTTCAAGAAACTTCGCCGAACGACAGCGCGCTTTGCGGCCGATTGCACCCCCTCATTTGTGTAGGAACTTAAACCGAGAACCGGCGGCCGCTGCGGCCGTGCCGTTGACCAGCAGCGGCGCGCCGACCGGCCGCGTCCGCGACGATAGCACCGGCGACGATGCCACCGGTGCGGGACCGGCAATCGGGCCTGTTTCCGGCTTGTTTTGGCCGTCCAGCTGCGCCACCCCGCTCAACAGGCAGCGCATCAGCGAGGCTTGGCGATCGGCGCCGACTTTCAGGAAAATATCCTTCATGTAGCCACGCACGGTGTAAACACTCAAACCGAGCTGGCGGGCGATGGCGTCGGGCTTCTCACCCCCCGCCAAAAGCCGGGTGACCCGTGCCTCGACCCGGCTCAGGGCATAAAAGGCGCACAACCATTCCTCCGGCGGGATCGGCTGCAGCTCAGGATCGGCCAGGAACAGGACATGGAAGGGCAAGCCGGACGTGGGGTCGGCGCCGGCGGGCACCCGGCTCAGCACGAGCTGCAGCGGCCAGCGACACCGTTCGCGACCAATTCGCAATGCGGCATGAGTGCGCGAGGCCGCTGGGGGGCCATCCGGGACGCCAGCCAGCGCCTGATGCAACCGCGCCTGATCGCGGGCGTTGACGCAGCGGATGCATCCCCCGGCCAGGTAGAGGCCGTCGGCGGCCTTCAGGATCTGCCCTGCCCTTCGATTGGCGAGACGAATCATGCCCTCGGCGTCGGCGACGACGACACCCAGCGCCAAGTCATCGAGGGCGAAGATCGCCAGGGCGGCGGTCTCGCTCGCCCAGCGGGTCTGCCGCTGCGCCTGCAGCCATGCCCGCAGCACGCCCATGAGCGACTGCAGCCTGGCGACATCCTCGGGCACGAAGCGGGGCTCGTTTGCTCCGCGGGCGAGGACGAGAAGGAACACGGCCTCCCCCTCGCGCTCGATGACGCCAAACAGGGCATTCGGCGTTGCCTCGCTGCCGCTCGGCCCGCCCGACCACACCAAGCCGGGGATGAGGGCCGGCGAGCCCTGCCGCAAATGGGCATCGCGGCGAACGGCATCGTCCAGGAGCGAAGCCGCACCGCTGTCGCCGCCGACGACGTCTGCCCAGCGGGCGCGCGCCGACGGCGCGTGAGGCCATGCCACGATGCCGCCCACACGCGCGCCGAAGGTCTGTAACAATTCCCGCGAGACCGGGGATGCCGCGCTTCCTGCGAGGGCCGCTGGCACTTTACTACCCTTGATAGGCGCCCGGCTCATCGGCCGGACACCAGACTCCCCACTAGCCACGTTTCCTCCCCTCGGCGTGCATGCGCGCACCGTGCCGTTGCTGTCAGCTCTTGCCGCCGCCAGCCAGAGGACGCCCCCTGGCACGGGAACGCGCCGCCATCCGCTGCCGCCGCCCTCACGCCGCCCGCCTGATGCCTGCAACGCCCGACTGCCTGTGCGTCACTTGCGCGTTCTGATCGCGACAGATGGCGGCGGTGACGCGCACGCTAGTCGTTCCAAACGGGAGGGAAAAGGCCCAAGCGGAGAAGAAGGCGCGGTTTGTCCCAATATTTCGGCACATTATAAACTGATCGCCGCATAAACTGATCGCCGCAAACGTGGCAAACCGGTTGGTCCGGCCTCCGTGCTGGACTGTTCGCCTGCCTTCCCGACTCGCCCGACTCGCCCGACTCGGAGGTAGCGGGGCGCTGGCTTGCCCCCTATAATCGCCACCGATGGTGAACCCGAGGAGCTGTCTGCCACCGCTGCCCGCTACGGTCAACGCTGGCCGGGTGTGGTTGTGGCCGGCCATGGTGGCGCAGCGTCCCTGCCCGGCCTGCGCCGCCGATGAGGCGGAGGCCGTCTGCCGTCGTCCGGATGGACTCTTCGTCGTTCGCTGTCGCGCCTGCAGCATGCTTTACGTGGCGAACCCGCCGACACCGGAAGCCTTGGCGGCCTTTTACGCCGACTATGCGGCGGAGAAGAACCTGCAGGTCGGCAAGGTCCCGCGTCGGTCGCGGCTGCTCCAGACGGCAGCCAATCCGTATCTCCGCATCTTAAAGGCGAGCGGCGGTGTCCGCGGGTTCGCCATCTGCGAGATCGGCTGCTCGCACGGCGACTTCCTGGACGAGCTGCGCCGGTGCGGCGCGGAGGTGTTCGGCGTCGAGAAGGATCTACGGGCGCTCGCCGCCCTGAAACAAAGGGGTATCGCGGCGGCGGCGGACTTTCCCCAGCACCGTCGCTTCGATGCCATCTGCGCTTTCGAACTGATCGAACACCTCGAAGATCCGGCCGACCTCGTGCGCCGCATTGCAGAATCCGTTGCCGACGATGGCCGGCTGCTGCTGGGATTGCCGAATGGCGGCGATGCTGAGCGGGTCGGGCCCGGATGGATCGGCTACCGGGTGGATCTGGAGCACTTAAGTTTTTTTTCGATCGGCACCCTGTCGACCCTGTTGAACCGGTTCGGCCTCTACGTCGAGCACTACTGGGAAAGCGGCCAGCCGATGGTCGACAGGCCGACGGCAACCGATCAACCCAGCCTTGCCGGCAGGATCATCAAGAGGCTGCAGAGCCTTGTTGGCATTGAACCAAGTCTGGCGCAAGGCTGCTACCGCCTCACCGTTCTCGCCCGCAAGGCGGGACCTCACCCGCCGCGGTGACCGGCGCGCCCTCTGGCCGCGGGGACCACCCGCTCATCGACAAACGGGCTTCCGTTAGGATCGCCCCCCACGATCGGAATGAAGGTGGCGCGAGATACCTCGCGGAACAAGAGGAGATCCTGTCTCCGCACGTCAAATCCGGACCGCCACGGGGTAGCCACGCTTGGTTGCGGCCGAAAGGCTGCGCTATAAAAAGTCCCATGCCGTTGGGCAGAAGTCGGGCATGGGCCAGTGAGGCTCGATGCCATGATTGCCCCAATGAGGCGTAGTCGGTGGGCCGTCGCGTGGTGTATGCATCACCGGCAAGAACATGGGCCACGCTTTTCGCTGGACAATCGACGATCGAATTCTGCAGCCTTACGCGAGGGTGGAAGGGAACGCCATTGGATCGACGTCTTCCGGATTGTGAGCGGCCGCCGGCGGTGGATCTCCGTGGGCCGCACCGCTGTCGCGAGCGCTTGAGAGCGGGCGGCACGCGGTAGGGGCGGCGGCATGGGAACGGTCATGAAAAACAACTTAAGAACCGCACCGATCGATGCTGCGATTGTGGCCCGCCCGTCGGCTATCACGTTCGACGCGCTAATCTATCTCGTGTTGAGCATCACGATTATTGCGAAGATTGCTTCTGAAGATGTAATCGTCCGCTCTGCAATTGACATGGTTTTCATGTTGTGCGGTCTTTTTGTTTTTCCTGTCGCCAATAAGATGCTTTTTCTGGTGGCGGCTGCGGTTGCGATCCCAAATATTCCTAGTATCGACAAGCTTTTTGGCCTAATTTCTTACGTTGAATACCTAGCCATCGTTCTGGCAGTGCGCTCGGTAATGAACGGAAAATTCAGCCTGTACGTCATATTGGAGAGCCCCTTTCTTTGCTTTATTTTCTTAGTGTTTTTCATGTTGCTTGTTCATTCACTGACGTTTACGTTCGATATTTTACAACATGCTCTCGTGGTTCGCTTTTTTGTTATTTTTGTACTGTGCTATTGCTGCGCTCGGGGCGCATTCGATAACCCCGCACTACTGCCAGAGCGGCTCGATCGGCTTTTGTTCGGGGCGCTGCGCATCGCAGTTTTGGTGTACTTGACCGTTTTTGTCTTCCAGTTCGTGTTTCCCGCCGGATACGAAGAGATCTTTGTTGCATCCGATCGCATGCGCGAGGGGTACCGGATTGCCTACCAGATCCACACCTATATTCCCGTCATGCTGTTGGCGATTTTGTATATCTTGGCACAGGATGAGCCCATCCGCCGGGGACTGCTGCGAACGACAGCGATGTCTCACTTATGGCTGTGGCTGGCGGCCTGCATATTGGCTTTTCTTGGCACCGGCTCGCGCCTCGTTTGGCTTCACTTCTTCGTTCTTTATGCGCTGTTCGTCCTCTTTCGCTTCCCCCGCGCAGTCGCCTTCGGTATGCTCGTTCTGGTGATGGGAGCGGTGCTGATCCGGTTTTCGGTTTTCGAGTTTGCGATTGACCGCCTACAATCGATTTCGACGTCTGCCGATCTTTTGGCAAACATGGAAATGCGGATCCTACCCGGCCTCAGGGCCATGGAGACGATGAGCACGCGAGAAGTGCTTTTTGGCATGGGGTTTTCGTATCAGTTTTTTGTTCCATGGTTTGATACACGCGCCAACGATTACAATGCTTATACATCATTTATTGATCAGCTTTGGCTAACAGTATTCGTGCAGTCGGGTGTTGTTGGCGTCTTGTTGGTCATTCTGGTATTCGGCTGCGGTATTGTTTTCTGGTTAGCGCGGTACCGGACCTTACGGATGATGCCGTTCACATACTTTCTCATTCTGTTTTATCTTTCCCTTGTGCATGGGTTTGCGAACTTGGCCTATTCGAAGGACTGTTATGTCCTGCTCGGAATTGTCGCTGGCTCTTTCGCTGCGTTGAAGCGCGGCCAGCCGGCGAGGGGTAGCCTCGCGCTGCGTGGCGTCCCCTCTCGGTCCGGGGGCTTGAATGAACGCTGAACCGCCGCGCCTGCGGCCGCTCCTGGCGACCGGTATGGCACTCGGGCGCGCCCACGTCTGCGGTGTCGCGGTCGATCCGTGCGGAGGCGTGGAGGACGCTTGCGATCGCCTCTTCGACGGCCAGAATCGGCCGCGGACGGGAGTCGTGTTGTCTGTCAATCCGGAATTCATCGTCGCCGCCCGAGCCGAACCGCGCCTCGTTGCGCTCGCGGAGGCAGCGCGGCTCGCCTATCCGGATGGCATTGGCGTGGTGATGGCGCTCCTCCTCAGTAGCGTCCACACCGTCCGCGTGCCGGGGGTCGAGCTCTGGGAACGCGTGCACGCCCGGGCAGCCCGGAGCGGGGCCAAGGTGTTTCTCATAGGCGCCCGCTCCGACATCGTCGCCCGTACTGCGGAGCGTCTCGCAGCCGAGTATCCCGGTCTGCAGATCGTCGGCTTTCGGGACGGCTACTTCCCCGCGGAAGCTGCGCCAGACGTTCTCGCGGAGATCAAGGCGGCTGCCCCCAATTTAGTATCTGTCGCCTTGGGGATGCCTTACCAGGAGTTGTTTGTCGCCGATGCCGTGCGGGTCCATCCTGCGGCCCTCTACATGGGTGTTGGCGGCACCTTCAACATCTACTCGGGGGCAGTCCGGCGAGCGCCACCGCTGTGGCGGCAGGCCGGTCTTGAATGGCTGTACCGCGTACTGACCCAGCCGCACCGATGGCGCCGCTTCCTTCGGCTGCCCGTCTTTGTCTGGATGCACTTGACCGCTCGTGATGTCCGGACTGGGTACGGTGACGACGCATGCACTTTCAAGCGGCCTGACGCCCCGTCGGATGCCGGCGGCAGTCCGTCTCATCGGCCGTATGATTAGTCCGGGGGTCCGATCAGGCGCGATATGATCGGCCGGGACGAGGATGGCGGCCTTCGTGCTGCCTAATGCATTGAGTGCGGCCCCCTAGCGGCAGGCGGGATTGCGCCTCGGCGGCCGCATCGAGGGATGAAGTCATGAATACCGTGCTAGGGTTTCTGTTCGTCGCGGCGGCACTGCCGGTTCTCCTCAAGCTCTCTTATCTTGCGGTTTGCATGATCGCTGCCAGCGGGGGACGGAAAGCGCATCGCGCCCCAACGATCGGATCTCAGACGTTCCGCTTCCTGTTCCTGATCCCCGCCCACAACGAAGAGATGGTCATAGGGGAGTGCGTTCGCTCGATCCGCGCCCAGACGTACGCGCCCGAAGCCCTCGCCGTCTACGTCATTGCAGACAACTGCAGCGATCAGACGGCAGTTGTGGCACGCGAGGCCGGCGCGACGGTTGTGGAGCGTTCGTCCGCGGGTATCGGTGGGAAAGCCATTGCCCTGCACCACGGGCTTGCGCAACTGCGAAACCAGAATGTGGATTTCGACTTTCTGGTGATTGTTGATGCTGACAACGTGCTTGACCGGCGCTGGGCATCGGAGGTTGCGCGAGCATTGACGGACGACGACGACGGATTTCAAAGCTTGGTCGAGACCAAGAACCCTAACGACTCCTCTCTGACATTCGGGAACCACCTGTCCTTCGTCTTCCAGAACAGGATTGTTCAGGAGGGGCGCGCGTACATGGGGCTTCCTGCTCTCCTCTGCGGCACGGGCATGGGGTTCTCAAAAGCGTTCCTTGGACGCGCCGCCTTCGCCTCGCAATCTCTGACCGAAGATCGCGAATTGTCTATGCGAGCCCTCGCAGAGGGATACCGTTTTCGCTGGATCAATTCGGCCCTGATCTATGACGAGAAACCGTCTAAATTGTCGGCCCTTTATCGGCAATATGGCCGTTGGTCATCAGGTGCTATTCTTGAGTTTCAAGGGTACGCAAGACTGTTTATAAAATCACTGATGTCAGGAATATCAATAGCAAACATTGATATTCTTTATCACATTACAGGAGTGATTTCTTCATTCTGTTATTTGGCCATTTTTGTGCTTGCCATTGTTTGCGTGTTTTTTGAAATATACTGGCCAACGGCCTTCGCGTTCGGCGTCTTTGCTGCTACAATCCTGTTACTAATGATCGGCGTCTATCATTTCGGTCAAGGGATCCGCGACCTGAGCCGTTTGTGGACCTATATCCTGGTGCGCCTTGTCGGCTGGGGATCCTTGATCCGCGCCCTTTTCCGCAGAGACGAGAAGTGGGTCAAGACCCGACACACCCGCCGTGTCTCCATTGACGAACTTGAGCAGACACATCCGCCCCAGCGCTAGGGCATAGAATTGTTCGAATGATCCTGCCGCGCCAGTGCACCCGACGCCAGATGCGCCGTAAAATCGCAAGATGATACAATCGATCAAGGCGCCAGCGGGCCTTGGTTGACGCCGATCCCCTGCCGTCAAGAAAGTTCGATATTATCGCCTGCTGGCGCCGCCCGGCTCCGGGGCCTCAGCTGGCGTCTGCGAGGGAGGAGTGGACCATGACTGTCGAGGAATCGTTGTCGACCGTTGCCGGCCGCTCACTCCTGCGCGAGGTGGCCAGACGCACAGCGTGGATCACGGCGGGCACGGCAGTCGGACGGCTGATGCCTCTGGCCGGAACGGTCCTCCTCAGCCGCACCCTCGGCCTGGAAGGCTACGCAACCGTCGGGACGATTGTTGCGTGGGGCACGATCGCCGCCAGCATCACCACCGCCGGAACAGCCGCGGTCACGGCGCAGGCACTCGCAGGAGTGGCGGGCAATCGCGCCGCAGCCAGTTCGATCATCCGCAAGTCGATGATCGCGGCAATGCTGGCGGTTGCGGTCCTTGTGGCGGCTCTCTGCCTGTCCGGCCCGCAGCTTATGGAGGTTATTCTGCCCGGAGTGGTGCCTGCCGCCCTCGGTGGCATCGCGCTCGTGGTTGGCGTGGCGGCATCGTTCTTCCAGCTGTTCCAGGGCATCTTTAACGGGCTGCACAAGCCACGCAGCGGCGCCCTGCTATTGGCGGGCTGCGGCGCCCTTCAGGGCGCGGCACTGGCGCAAGGTGCTTTCCTCGGGTCCGCCGAGAACGCCATCGTCCTCTACGCGCTGGCGCTTGGCGTCGCAACGCTGGCCGGCGGCGGCGGCGTTCTGCTCCAGCTGCCGCCCCCGTCAACTACACCAGGGGCGGCTCGCGCAAGCCCTGTCAGCTGGCCGGGATTCATGAAGCGCGCCGTCGTTGTCACCGTCGGGACCGGACTGGTGGCACCGGTCACCTTTTTCTGCGCCTCGCTGCTCGCCGATGAAGTTGACGGCCGCCAGGAACTCGGCGCGTTTTTCCTGCTCGAGCAGTTGCATGGCATCATCGTCTACCTGCCGATGCTGATCGCTCAGTCGAGCCTGCCTGTTCTCGCTTCCGAACTGGGCCGGAAAGGAAGCAGCGCTGCCATCACGTACATGCGGAATGTTTTGATCATCAAGGCGGTCGCCGCCCTCGCGCTGGCGGTAGTCGGCTATCTGCTGACCGATGTTGTCCTCGGTGCCTACGGTGCTGATTTCGCCTCCTTTGACCGTGCCTACCACTTCATGCTGCTGAATGCGGTGCTGATGGTGCCACTCGCCAGCGTGGGCGGCTTCGTCATTGCCCGCGGGGCGTTCCTCACGGGCTGCTTGATGAATCTGCTTTGGGCCGTGGTCTTTGTCGCCCTGAGCCTAACCGGTCAGGACGACGGCTGTGCCGGGATTCAGCTTGCCCGTCTGATGGCGACGACCGTTCTGGGTATATTCTCGCTCGGCTACATGGCGCACTGCCTGCGAAAGACAGCCGCAACTACTCTCCATGCGCCTGGTGCGCGGTGACAGCGGCCTAAGGGGAGTGTTGCAGCATAATAAGCCGCTGGCGAGGGCCCCGCTTCCGGCGCCGATTGTGCCCATCGGCTCGTTGGCAAGCCCAGAAATTAGGAGGATTTCCGGTCCCGATTTCGGCCTCCTCGACGGTGTAAGTGGAATTGGCGGGATTCTGGATCGGCTGGTTAGCGTACCTAGGGTTGTGCAGGCCGCCCAGATCCATCCCTTTGTTCGACCGGATCGGTCATCCCTTCGTCCCGACCTGGCGATCGCAGGGCGCCTTCGCGCAGGGCCGGTCAAGGATGGCCGCTTGGCCACCGCGGCAGCGGCGCGAAGCGTCCTGTGTGCTGGGCATGTCCAGCAGCCTGGGGGTGAAAGTCCCCTGTGCAACCTGATGGAGGTGAAGCACGAGCGAAGCGCAAGAGCGGAACCGCGAGGGTGGAGAGGGCAAGTAGCTCGGATGTCTCATGACCGCACCGCGACCGCCATTCCAACTTGAGCTGGACTTGCTGATGCCGAGCACGGGTGAAGCCCCGCGCGCGGCCGCGCGAGAGGTCGAAGTGGCCACGGCGACGCCCGGACCCGAAAGCCCGGCACCACGGCGCATCTGATGAAGGCAATCTGTGAGCGTGCCAACACAGAAGCGGCGCTGCGTGCGGTGGTGCGCAACAAGGGAGGGAGCGCCCGGAGTCGACGGCATGACCGTTCGCCGGCGGTCGGCGAAGGTTGATCCTTGTCCTGTTGACGGTGGAGCTATTGGCGATTATGAGCCCAGACGCGGTGCTGATCCCAGCGGAGGGCCGCACATGGCTAGGTTTATGGATGAATAGCGGTTGGGCCCAGCGCTTGTGTTGGCAGGCGGGCGGCGCGCCCGTTGGGGCGGCGGCGGGTTGTACTTGGCGCGGTTCAATTCCTGCGCGCTGGCCACGGTATCGACATGCCTCCTGCTCTACGCCGAAACCAAGCGCCGAGTAGCCAGTTTGACCACGTTGAACAGAAGGTGCGGCATGCAAAGCTCCGATAGCCGTCTTGCACGCAGCGGGCTGGCAGCGTTATCTGACCTAGGAACGGTTGAATGGCGCGAGCTGTTCGACAGTTTGCAAGCCGAGCAACATCTATTCTTGCAGAAGGAGAACCAATTCCGAAGCCCAGAGTACAAATGGCCGCGCGATCCGCTAAATAACTGGAGCCGAAGGTGGGAGTACCCTTACGTGTATCACCATCTGCGGCAACAGGTTTCGCGCGCCTCTTCGCGAGAACCCCTCGCCGTACTCGACATCGGCAGCGGCGTGACCTTTTTTCCTTTCGCTCTCGCCAAACTGGGACTGCATGTCACCTGTGTTGATACGGACACAGTTGCAGAGCGGGACATCAAACGCGCGGTTGGAGTCGTTCCGCATCAGCCGGGCAGGATCGATTTCGTGCTCGCGGATGGCGCCAAGCTTCCGTTCCCCGACGGCACGGTCGACGCCGTTTACTGCATCTCCGTCCTTGAGCATGTGCGCGACCCCTCGGGGGTGGCGGTCGAGGTCGCACGTGTGCTCAAGCCTGGTGGCCTGTTCGTCCTTACCATTGACCTGGACACAAGCGGGTTGCTCGAACTCGATCCACCGGGCCACGCGCGCCTGTATGACACCATCTTGGAACACTTCGACTACCTCTGCCCCGAGCGAACCGTCCACCCGGCGGATGTCCTCGGCCCTTACGGGTCGATCGCCTCAAATCGCGAGCGACTCGCTTGGATGTGCTGGTATCACCTCAAGCAGTATGTCCTAAAGCCTATCTTTGGCAAGACACCGGTACCCATTCAATATGTCGCCATCCAGGCCTTTGTCTTGACTAGGGGATGATATAGTTGCATCCGATGCTCTTTAGGGACCTGTTATCTGTGCGCTTGCCTTAGCGGGATGTTGTTGCACTGTGCCAGGAGTAGCTTTGTTGGTAAGCGGTGCGCCAATGGCACCGGTTATGCGCTTGCTCGTCGCGGCGCAATGTGAATGCGCTGGCTCGGCGGCAGCGGCGTCACGCCGCGGCGAGCGCGAGGGTGGCCTGAGCGGCTTGCCAGGACCAAGGCGTGAGTTCGGCCATGTCAGCCGCCTTGGCCGCGAAGGCGTGGCAAAGGCGCTGGCCGAGGTCGACGCCAGGCTGGTGGCGCAACACAAACAGACACCAACCAGCAAGATGCTGGCGGAGGTGCCGGGGATCGGGCCGATCGGCGCGTTGAGCCTGGTGCTGCGGGTCGATTCCACGCAGTTCAAGTCAGGGCGGCATTTCGCCTCCTCCCCTGAATCCAGGGGGCCGTCCACACGCGGGCTACCGCGCTGGCGGAAGGCCGCCTCCATTTCGCCAAGGGTAAGGGCCCTGGGTGGCGGCGGGATGGAGGCCTTGAGTTCCGCCAGTGACAGCGTCGCTGGAACAATCAGCGCGGTGCCATCGTCCTGAAGGATGAACTCGACCCGATTTCACCGAGGCTGAGATGCAGCCGCTCGCGAACACTCTTCGGAATCGTCGTTTGCCCTTTGGCTGTGATCGTCGCCGTGGCCATCGCCGCCGCCTTTCGCTGATCGCGTTTCCTTAACTTTATGGCAAGGACCGTCCGACGTTACGCGGCAGGATGCGGCGCGGCCAATCCGCTGCGGCTTACGGTTCGCTCGCAACTTCGCTCGCAACAATGCTAGTGTGCCGCCCGCTCGCAAAGAACCAGGGAGGACGAGCAAGCCATGGACGTGCGTGCCGCGGTCGCTTACGAGGCCGGGAAGCCTTTGACGCTTGAAACGGTGCAGCTTGAAGGGCCGCGCGCCGGCGAAGTGCTGGTCGAGATCAAGGCCACGGGCGTCTGCCACACCGACGAATACACGCTTTCAGGCGCCGATCCGGAAGGCCTGTTCCCCGCCATCTTAGGGCATGAGGGGGCTGGTGTGGTGGTGGAGGTCGGCGCCGGCGTGACGACGGTGCAGCCGGGCGATCACGTCATTCCGCTCTACGTCCCCGAATGCCGGCAGTGCGACTACTGCCTCAACCCGAAGACCAACCTGTGCCAAGCGATCCGCGTCACGCAAGGCAAGGGCGTGATGCCGGACGGCTCGAGCCGCTTCTCGATCGCAGGCAAGCCGTTGTTCCACTACATGGGCACCTCGACCTTCGCCAATTACACGGTCGTGCCGGAGATCGCGCTCGCCAAGGTGCGCAAGGACGCGCCGTTCGAGAAGATTTGCTACATCGGCTGCGGCGTCACCACCGGCTTGGGCGCCGTCATCTTCACCGCCAAGGTCGAGCCCGGCGCCAAGGTGGTCGTGTTCGGACTGGGCGGCATTGGCCTCAACGTCATCCAGGGTGCCCGCATGGTCGGCGCCGACATGATCGTGGGCGTCGATACCAATCCGGCCAAGCGCGCGATCGCCGAGAAGTTCGGCATGACGCATTTCGTCAACCCCATGGAAGTAGCGGGCGATCTCGTGACTGCGCTGGTCGATCTCACCGGCGGTGGTGCCGACTATGCGTTCGAGTGCGTCGGCAACACAAAGCTGATGCGCCAGGCGCTCGAATGCTGCCACAAGGGCTGGGGCGAGTGCATTATTATCGGCGTCGCCGGCGCCGGTGAGGAGATCAGCACGCGCCCCTTCCAGCTCGTGACGGGACGGGTCTGGCGCGGCACCGCGTTCGGCGGCGCCCGCGGCCGGCGCGACGTGCCGAAGATCGTCGACTGGTACATGCAGGGAAAGATCAACATCGACGACCTGATCACCCACGTCGTGCCGCTCAATCGCATCAACGAGGCGTTCGATCTCATGCACGGCGGGCAGTCGATCCGCACCGTGGTAACGTACTGAGGCCGGCCGATGTTGCGCGCCCTGTTCCGCACCCCGCCGCCGCCGAAGCCGCCCGCGCTCGTGCACCAGCACAGCTCATTCGGCGGCACCCAGGCCGTCTACCGCCACGCATCGCGCGCCACCGGCACGGACATGGAATTCGCACTCTTCCTGCCGCCGGAAACGCATGCGCGGCCGTGCCCGGTCGTGTTCTGGCTGTCGGGCCTCACCTGCACCTGGGCCAACTTCACCGAGAAAGCGGGCGCACAGCGGGCAGCGGCGGAACTGGGGCTGATCCTTGTCTGCCCCGATACCAGCCCGCGCGGGCTCGACCTGCCGGGCGAGCATGCGAGCTACGACTTCGGCGCCGGCGCCGGCTTCTATCTCGATGCAACCGTCGCGCCGTGGAAGCGGCACTACCGGATGGAGACCTATCTGATCGAGGAGTTGCCGGCGCTCGTGTTCGCCCATTTTCCGGCCGATCCGAAACGCCAGGGCATCTGCGGCCACTCGATGGGGGGCCACGGCGCGCTCACGCTCGCGTTCCGCCACCCGGGCCGCTTCCGCTCGCTTTCGGCGCTCGCCCCGATCGTGGCGCCCTCAGAAGTCCCGTGGGGGCAGAAGGCGTTCAGCGGCTACCTCGGCCGCGACCGGGCGGAATGGCATGCGCACGATGCCTGCCGTCTGGTGGCCAAGTCACGATGGAAGGGAGAGATCCTGATCGATCAAGGGCTGGACGACGAGTTCCTGACCACGCAGCTGAAGCCGGAGCTGTTCGAGGACGCGTGCGCCCGCGCGCACGTGCCGCTGACGCTGCGACGGCAGCCCGGCTACGACCACAGCTACTATTTCATCGCCACCTTCATCGCCGATCATCTCAGCCACCACGCCGGCCTTTTGGGCGGCGCATGAGCTGAGCCGCCTGAAGGCCTGAGGGAGCCCGTTCGATTGGCACGCTACCTTGTGACCGGCGGCTTGGGCTTCATCGGCTCGCATTTGGTCGACGCCCTGCAGGCTCAAGGCGACACCGTGCGCGTGCTCGACGACCTCTCGACCGGCAAGCGGGCGAATGTCGGGCCGGCAACCGAGATCATCGAGGCCGATGTCGCCGACGGCGCGGCCGTGGCGGCGGCACTGGCAGGCGTCGACGGCTGCTTTCACCTGGCCGCCGTCGCTTCCGTGGCGGCCTCGGTCGAGGACTGGATCGGCACCCATCGCACCAATCTGACCGGTGCGATCACGGTCTTTGATGCCGCGAGGAGGGTGCGCGCACAGGACCGGCCGATCCCGGTCGTCTATGCTTCATCGGCCGCCGTCTATGGCGACAACCCTGCGCTGCCGCTCAGCGAACAGGCCACCCCCCGGCCGCTCACGGCTTACGGCGCGGACAAGCTCGGCTGCGAACAGCATGCGCGGGTCGCGCTCCACGTGCATGGCGTTCCCACGGTCGGCTTGCGATTCTTCAACGTGTACGGGCCGCGCCAGGATCCGTCCTCGCCCTATTCCGGCGTCATCTCCATCTTTGCCGACCGCTTGCGGCGCCGCGCGCCGATCGAGATCTTCGGCGATGGCGAGCAAACGCGCGATTTCGTCTACGTCGGCGATGTCGTCGCGTTGCTGCTCGGCGCGATGGCGCGGCCGAGCGCGGCGGGCGAGGTCATGAACGTCTGCACCGGCCGCGCGACCAGCATCAACGCACTCGCACGAACGATCGCGCACGTGCTGGACTGCGAGGCGGAGATCATCCATCGCCCCGCCCGCGCCGGCGACATCCGCGCTTCGGTGGGCGATCCGGGCCACGCGCTGCGGCTCCTAGGCCTGGCCGCAACCACCGCATTGGCGGACGGTCTGGCGCGGACAATGGCGGTCGGGGAAACCCAGGCAGCGGGCCACGCTCGCCGTGGATGACCTTACGATCGCCCGCGCCCTGCATGTCATTGCCGTCGTCCATTGGATCGGCGGCGTTGCCATGGTCACCGCCGTCATCCTGCCGGCGGTCGCCCGGCTGGAGGCGAAGGAGAGCCGGCTCAAGCTGTTCGAGGCGATCGAGGGGCGCTTTTCGGGCCAAGCCAAGGTCTCGGTGACGCTCGCGGGCTTGAGCGGCTTTTACATGACCCATCGCCTCGCCGCGTGGGATCGCTTCCTCGATCCAGGCTTCTGGTGGATGCATGCGATGGTGCTGGTGTGGGCGGTGTTCACGGTTGTGCTGTTCGTGGCCGAGCCGCTCGTTCTCGATGCCTGGTTCCACCGCCGCGCTACCCGCGACCCTGAAGGCACCTTCGCGATCGTGCGTCGTGCCCACTGGGTGCTGTTGAGCGTCAGCGCGGTGACCGTCGGTGCCGCGGTCCTGGGCGCGCACGGCATGCTGTTTTGATGCGGGCGCTGCTCGTGCCGCCGGCGCGAGGCCCCCGCCTCACGCCCGGGTGACGAGGTAGACGCCTCCGGATGTGCTGATCATGCCCACGATCGCGAGCCAGCCCAGGGTCTCGCCGAACACGGCGTAGGCGATCAGCGCGGTAGAGGCCGGCACCAGGTAGAATAGGCTTGCGACCTTGGCGGCAGCGCCGTGCCGGATCATCAGGTAGAACAGCGTGACGGCGCCGATCGAGAGCACGAGCGTCAACCAGCCGAGGGCGAAGATGAACTCCGGCACCCAGGCGACCGTCATGGTTTCGAACAGCGGCGCGAGGCCGAGATACACCAGCAGCACCGTGCCGAACTGGATCACCGAGCCGGTGACGAGGCTCATGCCGCCGAGATGACGCCGCTGGTAGAGGGTGCCGGCGGTAATGCCGGCGACGGCAATCAGACCCGACAGCACACCCCAGACATGGGCGCGCTCGAAACTGAGCTTCTCGCCGACGACCAGGGCGACGCCTACAAGGCCGAGGGCGATGCCAACCCACTGCCACGCCTTCACCCGCTCGCCGAGATATCGGGCCGACAGGGCCGCCGTCAGGAGCGGCTGCAGACTGCCGAGGAGGGCTGCGACGCCTGCCGGAAGCCCCAGCGAGATGGCGATGAAAATACCGCCCAGGTAGCAGCCATGGATCAGCGCACCGGCAACCGCCAGCCGGCCGACGATGGCCCACGACTTCGGCCACGGCGAGCGCAGGACGAGCGCGGCGGCAAGCAGAATGGCGGTGACGCAAATGAAGCGCAGCAGCAGGAACGTGAGCGGCTCGGCGTAGGGCAGCCCGAACTTGGCGCCGATAAAGCCGGTGCTCCACAACAGGACAAAGACCGCCGGGACGATCCTGACCAGGATCTCTGACGGCGGCGCAGGCTGCGTGCCTTCCTCCGGGCGTGCCATTTTTGCGGTTCGGCGCTGCACGAGCTATTCCGTGCGCACCGTGAACTCGACCTTCCAGCGCTTCTCCGAGTTGGTGTGCTTCATCCACAACTCCAAATTGCCGTGTTCGGTCATCACCGCTGCGGACCTCGAAGGAGAAGAAGCGGAACTCGGCCGGCTGGCCGGTGACGAGGCCGAACTTCTGCCCCTCTATCAGGGACTAGACTCTCGCGCAGGAGATAGCGTCCACTAAAAGTAAAAATGTTTTCGCTCCGGTATGACATAGTGACGATCCTATTTTTTCTGCAGAACAAACAATATATTGTTGGAAAAGAGCTCTTCTTCAGCATATTTACAAAGTTCTTTACGAACTTCGTTTGCAAGATATTGTACGCCAAGGCGTTTTTGCAGTGGGACTTCTTCGATGATTTGGAAATGTTCAGAGAAAATGTTACGATAGTCGGCAAGCCGAAGGCGATTGAGATAGGTGTTGGGCCGATAGCGATCGGCACGCAGATGTTCCCAAGGTGCCGAACGCCGCCGCCGTGGTTTGTCCACCTCCGGCGCGAACCACTCGGCAAGATGCCCGCCTGTTATACCGGTGAAAACACACGGTCTGATCAGCGCGAGCGACGACTTGGCCATCCGAGATGCCATGATCCGGCAGAGAGGTGGGAGGCGCTCTGCCGGGATATGCTCGAAAACGTCCTCGGAAATACAGATGTCAACGGGGCGGTCTCCCATCTTGTCCCATGTGGCTGCGTCCGATGCGTCTCCGACGATCAGCCGATCCGCCACGCTGCCGAGATCGAGCTTGCAAGAGAGCTTTCTGGCTATCTGCCGCTTCTCGAAGCGATCGAGAACATGGAACCGGAATGCCGACTTTAACGCGCGCTCCAACCCGTTCTGCCGGCGGACTTGCGCCATTTCGGACCAACCCCCGTTGAGCATCGGCCGATCTAGGTCAATCCCCCATACGTCGGCACCGAGTGCACGCAGCGCCGCCACACGCCACGGCCGGGCGCCGAAACCAATCTCGACAATCCGCAGATCCTGCAGCTCGGCATCCAGATACGCCGTCGCGTATTGGCCGTATTCCTCGAGCGTTCTCACCACTTCGTCCGATGACTGATTGCTGAGAACCCGCTCGACGGCGAAGAGGCTCAGATCGAAAAGCTCGCGTATCTTGTCGGTAACCGACAATCTTACGGACGAGGTCTGGTTAATGGCGGTGTTGTTCGACGAATGGGATGGATCGTTCATCGGGCAATCTCTCTTAGGTAGCGGTCGGCAAAGTTATGGCGAAACGAACAAGCTGTCTCATGTGGTTTTTGGTCATCGCCATCACCGGTCCCTTCCTGGACAGGGCCGCTCCCCTTGAATAAGCGAAGCGTCAGCCAAACCACAAAACTGTTCGACGGACGCGAAGTCACCGAAGAACCGGCTATTCCGTGCGCACCGTGAATTCGACCTTCCAGCGCTTCTCCGAGTTGGTGTGCTTCATCCACAACTCCAGCGTGCCGAGCTCGGTCATCACTGCATTGATCTGCACCGGTACCGGCTGGCCGGCCGGGAACTCGGCCGCTGCGGGCAGATTGACCTCGATCAAGCTGGTCTCCTCCAGCTCACGCTCGGCATCGGCCAGGATCTCGCCCGGCTGATCGCCGCTGCGCACTTCGGACGAGAAGAAGCGGAACTCCGCCGGCTGGCCGGTGACGAGGCCGAACTTCTGCCCC
Organism: Defluviicoccus sp.; assembly: GCA_049291695.1. Lineage (GTDB taxonomy): Bacteria > Pseudomonadota > Alphaproteobacteria > Rhodospirillales > Defluviicoccaceae > Defluviicoccus. The sequence goes on along the minus strand of JBATPX010000011.1, from coordinate 38,825 downwards.
TCGATGAGGAGTTCGGAGCCCTCCTCCAGCCCTTGCGGAACGACGCACAGCGCCTTGATCGGCGGCTTGAACCCCGGAATTGCCGGCATCGACGTCTCAAGCCCGATATAGTAGGAGCGCGCGGCACCAGCCTTGATGCGGATGCCCTTGCCGGTGGAGCGATTGCGGCCGTAGATGGCGGCCCCCTTGGCAACCGCCAGATCCGGCTGGAAGCCTTCGAGCTCCTTGATCGGCTTGGTTTCGTTCCAGGCGGTGAGCAGCTCCAGCACCCGCTCGCGGATCGCTTGCGCCTTGAACACGCCGCCGTTGAACAGCACCGCCGTCGGCGCGAGGAAGGGTTTGTCCAGAGCCGCCGCGCCGACGAGAGCGCTTAAGCTCGTGCTGGCCTTGACATTGGCGAGGCTGCGGGTGAGGAAACGGGCCAAGTGCTTGCTCACCACCGGATCGGCGGCATAGGGCAGGCCGAACTCCTGCAGGCCGGCGCGCCGGCCCTCCTGCGGCAAGTCGGTGATCGCGGTCGCGGCGAAAAAGCCATCGAGGACGACCCGTTCCAGCGTCGCCCGGTCGAGGCGTGCCGAGAGCGTGCCGGCGAACAGGCTCGATCCGCGCGACGGAATGGCAATCGGCGCTTCAGCGAGGCTCTCGTCCTCGAACAGCGCCACCTTCGCCTTGGCGGCAGCGTGGATCAGGGCCAGGAACTGCCAAGCGTCGATCGTCTTGCCGTCTGCCGCCAGCTTCGCCTGCAAGGTGTAGGCGAGCGCCAGGTCCATGTTGTCGCCGCCGAGGAGGATGTGCTCGCCGACGCTGATGCGCTCCAGCGCAAGCTCACCGCCCTGCTCGGTCACGGCAATCAGGCTGAAGTCCGCCGTGCCGCCGCCGACATCGCAGACCAGCACGATGTCGCCGGGGCCGACCTGGCTCCGCCATTCCTTGCCGGCCTGCGCCGTCCAGGCATAGAAGGCGGCCTGCGGTTCTTCGAGCAGCGTCACCTTGCCGAGGCCGGCCGCCTCGGCCGCTTCCGCGGTGAGATTGCGGGCGACTTCGTCAAACGACGCGGGCACGGTCAGCACGATCTGGCCCGCGGTCAGATCCCAGTCGCGGCCCTGCCGGCGTTCGGCATGCAGAAATCCCTCGCGCAGGTGCTGGAGGTAGCGGCGCGAGCACTCAAACGCGGAGAGCTTCTGCTCCTCGATTTCCGACTTCCACGGCATCGCCGCTTGCCTCGGATCAATGTGCGGGTTTGATAGCCACGATTTCGCCGAAATGACGAGACGATCGGGAACCAGCGCCCCGTGGTCGCGGGCGAAATGGCCGATGATGACGCTGTCGCCGTCCTCATGCGGCCAGGGCAGCGGGAAGGCTTCGGACGAAAACTCCTCTGCGTGCGGGATGTAGAGCGCCGACGGCAGGGTCGGCTTTTCGCCCACCGTGTTCGGACCCAGCACTTGGCTGATGTCGACGATTTCGGTCTGATCGCTTTCAAAATCGGTGACGGCGATCGCGCTGTTGCTGGTTCCGAGATCGATCCCAAGGCTGAAGCGTGCGGTCATGGTGTCGCTGTTTCCGTTGTCGAAGAAGCGGGCATCGGCGCCGGGCGCGCATGCGCTTTTCGCCTCGGCTCGCACGATCGTCGGCCGTCAAGAGGTCCTATTTCAGCTCGACCTCTGCCGGCGCAATCGCGGGCAGGCGGTCGCCGGAAACCGCGATCACGCGCGGCAGCTTGACCTGCTCGGTCTTCCAGCCGCGGTGGACGAGCGTGCCGGAAAAGGGCGGCGCGCCGCTGATCTTGCCGACCAGGCGGTAGGCATCGGCCGGGTAGCCGGCGGGAACGCTGATCTTCCACCCCTCGTTCTCGCTGCGCACGGGAGCGATGCGGAAATGCTCGGCGAGAACCGCCTTGCAGCCGGCGTGCACGACCCGCGCCGCGGCTCCGACCTGGGCGTCCGGGTAGGCTGTGATGTCATCCATCACAAAATCGACCAACCGGCCCTTCTCCTGCAGCAGGGCGAGGAAGCTCACGATCTCTGCCTCGGCTTGCGTCGCCGGTTCGGGCGGCGGCGGGGCTGCTGCTGCGGCTGGAGCGGCCGCCGGCTTGACCGCGCTGCGGGGCGCAAACAGTGCGGTGAGCAGGATGATGCCGCCGACTGCGAGCGCGCCGATCGTCAAATAAAACTGATGCGGCGCCGCCTCCGGCACGAGCGTCAGGCCGATCAATGCAAGCGAGGCAAGCGCCAGGATGACCAACAATGCTCTCATCGTTCTCTTGATCTCTTGGTCCCGTGGGTCGTCCGCCGACGGCCGCGCCGTCGTGCGCCAGTCAGAATCGGGGCAGGTCCGCCGGTCGTCAAGGGTCCTTTGCACATCGTGCCGCGCCCGACCGGTGGCCGCGCCAAAGAATCCGCCTTGTCCCAACGGTGCGGCAACGTGCCGCGCCGGCATGCTTTCTGGGCGCTCCTGGAGCCAAAACTGCCTGTACTCCGAGGGCACTACTGCTTCGGACGGGGAAACGGGTGGTCGCGAACGCCGGCACAAGCTATAGTGTATGGTGAGAAGGGGTACTGGCGCAAACACCTCAATTCACCCCAGCCCGCGTGCGCGCAAGAATCGGAACTGCCCCAACGATGGCACTCTTGGATCAGATCGCGATGGCGGCGGCACTGTTGCTGGGCTCTGGCGCGCTGCACGCACTGGCCGCACTCGCCCTCTCCGAAGCGGCCGTTGAAACGCTGCAGCCGGTATTCACGGGCTTGTGGCTGGGTCTTTACGTCTGGGCCGGCGGCAAACTCGTGCTCTGGCATGGTTTGCGCTGGGTTCAGTGGCTGGTAACCCGGCGTCTGGCGTTGTTGGTGGTGCTCGTCATCGCCGCGTGTTCGGTCTTGTGGTCGGTGCAGCCCGTGCTGACCGCCCAGCGATCGATCCATCTTGTCGGCACGACGCTTTTTGCCGTCTACATCGGCTATCACCTGTCGACGAAAGCAGTCATTGGCGTCTTGACCGTTGTCCTCGCCGTTCTTGTTGTTGGCGGCGCGCTTGTCGCGCTGGCAGTTCCTGAGGTCGGATTGCATGACTACGAAGGAAAACTGGTCTGGCGTGGCCTGCAGCAGGAAAAAAATACGTTTGGACTGACGTCGACAACGGCGTTTCTTTTTTTCTTTATTCGCTCCGTGTCGGTCAACCGCGCCCGCCCTTGGCTAGACTGGGTCATTTGTGCCATCTCGCTGATGACCCTTGTCATGAGCGACAGCGCGACCTCGATGGGAGCACTCCTGGTCGGGCTTACGGTAACGCTGTGCTTCCTGATCGGGGCCGGCGGGCGAATGACGACCCTGGTGCCGCTGTTCGGCTTCGGCGGCGGCCTCTGCGTGGCGTTGCTCGTGCTGCTCTTTACCACCGGCACCAACCAGCTGTTCGAGCTGGTCGGCCGATCGTCCGACATCACCGGGCGCACGGTGATCTGGAGCGGCGTCTTGAATCTGATCGACAAGCACGCCCTGTTCGGCCTCGGCTATGGCAGCATCTGGTTCCCGCGAACACAGGAAGGCTGGCTGCAGATGAGCCTCCTCGGCACCCATTGGGTCGCCTTTCACGCCCACAACGCGCTTTTGCAGGTTGCCTCCGAACTCGGGCTAATCGCCACCGTCGCCGCGATCATCTTGCTGGTGCAGTCGTTTTACGAAGCGATCCGGCTGTTTTTGCGCACGCATCAACCGTTTGCGCTGTTCCTGATCGCATTCAACGCATCCTTCGTCGTGGTCAACGTGTTTGAGGCACTGCTCTTCTCCGACCGCAACCCGGCGTGGGTGCTGTTCATCGCCTTGCCCATCGCGCTTCTCAAGTCGTCGCCCGCCGCTGCCGGACGTCCGGATCCCGCCGGTCGCGACTGGCATCGCACCAATCCGCTTGGCAGCAAGGACGAAGGGGTGGTGCAGACGTGAAAGACCTCGTGCATCCCAAAGCCGTCGCGGCAACCTGAAAAAGAATGAGCAACTATCTTTTTCGTGCCAAGACTCGCGACCGGTTCAAGCTCTTAAGTCTGTGCTTTGACTTCCTGACGCGATTCATACCGCCGCGCCTTATTGTCGAACGTGTGCTTAAGGCTCGCCGCCGCATCCTGACCGCGCTCGCGCACGTGTACCTGCCGATCGTGACACGTGAACGCCTGCGCGACGGACGCGGGCCCTGGCGGACCGAGCCCTTCGGCGCCGAGGACGAGATCGCGCTGCCGGCACCGACCGTTGTCGGCACAGAACCGGACGAGCTGGTTCGGGTCCCGCGCCGGTTCAGCTTCCGCAAGCCGTTCGTTAGCGTCATTGCCGATGCAACGTTGATCGGCTCGACCGCCCTTGCCCTCGACCCGAGGCGACAAATCCTGATGGAGTCGGTCGGCCCCGATTTCGACGACGGAGCGCCCGGCTTCTTTGCCCTGCCGATGGACTATCTCTTGAAGCGGATGACTGCGCGGGCCGAGATCGTCATCGAGGAGCCGGTCTGTTCGCTGGTAACGACGTTCAGCTGGATCTACGGCCACTGGCTGATCGAGGGCCTGCCGCGCCTGGAAGGGTACGAGTTTTACAGGCAGCGCAGCGGCGATAAGCCGCTCCTTCTGATCAACGACAACCCACAGTCCTGGAAGCTGCAATCGCTGGAGCTGATGGGGTATGGCGCGGGCGACATCATGCCGTGGACGCACCAGGCCGCGCGCGTCAAGACCCTGATCCTGCCTTCGATTCGCCGCCAGTCCGGCTGGCCCGAACCGCGCGCCTGTGCCTGGCTGCGCGAGCGGCTGATGGGCGCCCTGCAGCCGCCGTCGCCATCCTCGCCAAGGTACGCATCGCGCGTCATCATCTCGCGCGGCAGCACGCCCGGCCGCCGCATCCTCAACGAGGATGCGCTGATGGAGGCGCTGGCGCCGCTCGGTTTCGCCCGCTATCAGACCGACGCCATGCATTTCGCCGATGAAGTGCGCTTGTTTTCCGGCGCCGAGATCATCATCGCGATGCATGGCTCGGGCCTGATGAACGCGGTCATGTCGCCGAACAGGCCGCTTGTGATCGACCTCTTCGATGCTTTCTGGACCACCGAGTTCATCAAGCTGGCGGCGGCGATCGGCGCCCGCTACGCATGCGTGCGCTGCGAGCCGGTAGCGGCTAAATCGCACGGGCGTTGGTTCGACAACGATTGCCTGGTTGACGTCGGCGCCATCGTCCGGCTGATTGAGGCGTCCGAAGCCCAACGAGGCCGGTAACGGCAGTTCACGGCGACGGGCGAACCGTTCCTTGACAGGGGCAAACGTCCGATAACGGCAGGGAGGCGGCGGGTGCCGAACAACGCCAGCGGCGAACGGCAGGCCGGTCGACGGCGCGTGTGTGCGCGTCTCGCCCGCCACCGTGCGTTGATCGTCTCCTACCTGCAGGCGTTCTCCGGCCAGCTCGGCCTCAGCCTGTTCAACTTTTGCCTCAATGTTTTGCTCGTCCGGGTGCTGCCACCGCAGGAGTACGGCATCTTCGCGTTTGCTCTCGTCGCCGGCCAAGTGGCGATGTACGTCAACGGCGCCCTGGTTGCAGCACCGTTGATGGTGCACGCTCCCGCGTGCGAGCCGCCGGCGGCTCGCCAGGAGCTGGAGACGCGCCTCTTTGCGATCAATACATTGATTGCGGTCGCGACGTTCGGCTGCGCATTCGCCTATGCAGTGTTGCATTACGGCGGAACGGAGGCCGGCGGCATGTGGGTTGCCATTGCATTCGCGCTCTATGTTCTCACCTTCATGCAGCGCCATTTGACCCGCTGCGCCGCGTACGCGCGCCAGCAGCCCGGAATCGCCTGCGTGGGCGATCTGGGTGCCGTCGCGCTTGGCTGTCTCCTCCTGCTCGCCGGGTGGGCGGTGACCGGGGGCTTTGGCGTCGCCTGCGTGCTCGCGATGCTGGCGACCGCCAACGCGTGCATGTCGGCCGTGGAGATGCACCGTCTCGGCTTACGGCCGATGGCACCCTCAGGGGCACGCATCCGCGGATACGGCAGCCTGTGGCTGGAGACACGATGGGCACTGCTCGGCTCGACGACGACGTTCGTGCAGTCGCAAGCGCACAGCGTCGTCGTCTCGACCGCCGCTGGACCGGCAGCCTTCGCGCCGCTTGCGGCCGGTCAGGTCGTCATCGCCCCGGTCGGGATCGCGATGTTCGCGCTACAGAACGCAATGGTCTCGCGGCTATCGATCGCGGTGAGCCGCTCCGACCGGGCCGCCATCCGGCTGATCGCCGTGTTCATGACGCTGACGCTGCTGGCGATGGTGGCGGGCATCGGCGTGCTCGCCTTCGCGCTCTGGGATTTTATTTGGGAAGCCTTGTTCGAGGCCAAATACAGCACCCACCCGATGGGGTGGCTGGTGTTCGGTTTCTGGTGTGTCGGCCTTGTGCGCGCGCTCTACACGGCGCCAAGCTGTCTTCTCGTTGCCCTGCGCGAGTTCAGAAGCCTGGCCCTGGCAAGCGTGTTCGGCGGCGCCGTCAGCCTTGTCAGCGTCGCCGTGATCTTGCAGGTCGCGCCGTTCTTTTGGACCGTGGCGGGAGTTTTCCTCGGCGAACTGGGGTTCCTGATCGCCCTGATCGTGCTCGTCGTGGGCAAGCTCCGTACCGTGAGACAATAGGCAGCAGTGGTACGGCTGCCCGCGCCGGCAGCCACGAACCGGAAAGTTGAACGCACGTGCCCGTCCTCGTTTCCATCGTCATCCCGACTTATAACCGCGCCCACGTGATCGGCCGGGCGTTGCGCTCCTGCCGGCAACAGAGCCTGCGCGACTTCGAAGTCGTCATCGCCGACGACGAAAAGTCGACCGATGGCATCGCCGAGGCCCTTGCGGCGTTCCCTGAGCTTTCGATCCGCCTGTTGTCCGGTGTGTGCGGCAAGGCAGCCGCTGCCCGCAACGCCGGCGTGCGCGCAGCGGCCGGCACCTACATCGCCTTCCTTGATTCCGACGATGAGTTCCTGCCGCACAAGCTGGAAGCGTGCGTGGCCGTGCTCGAGCGGGGTGAGGCCGATGCGGTCTACAGCCAGACCTACATCGAGTGCGGCGTTGGGCGGCTGTGGGTCAAGCCGGCGCGGGGCATCCGGCCGGGCGAGGACATCGCCGAATACCTGTTCGTGGACCAGGGATGGGTGCATCCCAGCACCCTCGTTCTGCCGCGAACGTGGGCGCTAAGGGCGCCCTTCGTCGAGAGTATCGGCTATGGGGACGACGCGCAGTTGGCGATCGATCTCGTGCACGCCGGCGCCAAGCTTCGGATGATCGAGGAGCCGCTCGCGGTCTATTACGATACGGGCGGCGCAGACCATCTCTCGCTCACGATTTATTTCGAAGACTTCGAGTCATCGAATAACAAGGCCTTCGTCGACTGGATGGAGAGCAAGCGGCAGTCGATCCCCTCGCGGGCTTACGATGCGTTCAAGGTGCGCGTGCTGGCGCGCATGATCGCCCGCCGCAACCCTCGCCAAGCGCTTGGGCATCTATGGAATGCGTACCGTGGCGGAGCCTTCGACATCCGCAAGTCGCTCTACTACGCGGTTCAGATCTTCTGCCCCCACCTCTTCCGGACGGTCCGCGTTCTCGTCGTGCGTTGGAAAGGACGGGCGAGAGCCGGCCGCTCCCGCCAGCTGCTGGAACGACAGCAGGGCTGACGGTCGGCGGCCAGGTGCACAGGCCCGCGCTCAGAACAGGCCGGGATCCAGGGTCGTGAAATCCGCCGCCGTCACTAGCGACGGCGCGACGCCTTTGAGGCCGAGGAGCTTGCTTCCGAGAGGATCGTGGATCCAGGTGTAGTTCCACGCGGTGTCATGGCTGAAGCGAAGGTCCTGGAAGCGTAAACCGTCGGCCAATCCAATCTTGTCGATGCCATCCTGGTAATCATAGAACTTGTCGCTACCCTGGCCCGGCTCCAGCCTGACGACATCGGCCCCGAACTCGCCGAAGATGTAGTCATCGCCGGGACCGCCAGAGATGGTATCGTTGCCGGCGCCTGCGTAGATCGTATCGCTGCCACCTAATCCGCGGATCAAGTCGTTGCCGGCGGTGCCGCGGGGCGTTTCCGCCGCGTTGGTGCCGTTGATGCGGGCAAAGCCGGTGGTCGGCGATGTCGTCCCGCTGCCGCTGCTGTCGCTGCTGCCGCTGCTGCCGCCGCCGGCGGCAACGAAGTCGCTCGCATCCATCTTCGTCGGCAGGACATACTTGAGGCCCATGAGGGCGTTGCCTGCCTTGTCCGTTACCCAGGTGTATTTCCAGGTCGAGTCGTAACGGAAGCGCAAGTCCTCGAAGCGCAGTCCCGCGCTGAGGCCGATCTTGTCGGTGCCGTCAAGGTAATCGAGGACCTTATCCGGCCCCTGGCCCGGCTCGATCATGAAGAGGTCGGCACCGCCCTGTCCGAAGATGTAGTCGTTGCCCGGGCCGGCAAAGATCGTGTCGTTGCCGCCGCCGGCTTCGATCGTATCGTCGCCGCCGAGGCCCGAGATCTGCTCGGATGCGGCGGTGCCCTTGATCGGATCGCGGCCAGCGCTGCCGACGATGCGACTGCCCTCCTTCGTTCCGCCGGTCGAGCCGCCGCTGCCGGTCGAGCCGCCGCTGCCGGTCGTGCCGCCGCTGCCGGTCGTGCCGCCGCCGTCAGTCACCAGCTTGGGCGCGTAGTCGTAGACGCGGACATAGTCAACGAGAACGGAGTCCGGCAGCTTGGCCGTATAATCGAGAACGTTTTCGTTGAGCCCCCAGGCATCGCCCGGTCCCTGGTCGTATTCGATGGACAGGATCAGGGCTTGGCCGTCACTGGTGGACACCCCCTTGGTGGTGCTCCAGACTTCCTTGCCATCGAGGAAATAGGTCAGTTTGGTTGTCGCCCAGGCAAGGCCGAAGGTATGATACTTGCCGTCTTGCAGGTTGACCCCGAACGCGCCGGCATCGAGGTACTTGCTCTCCGACTGCCCCCAGTGGTTGGCGACGCCGAAGTGATTGAGGGTTCCGCCGGCGAGGCTCTTGGTCCATGACGTGCTTTTGCCGGCCGAGACCGGGTACTCCATGATATCGATCTCGGTGCCGTTTGCCGGGTTGCCATCATAAGTGTCGCTCGGATCGAACAGCCAGAAGGCCGGCCACAGGCCGCCGGCCTTCATCTGGCTCAGATTGATCCGCGCCTCGATGTATTTGCCATTGCCGGGACCGAACGTCGTCCATTTCGACTGCGGCGCCGGCCAGTCATAGGTTTGCAGGTACGACGTCTTCAGTTGGCCATTCTCGACCCGCGCCCGCAAATTGAGGGCACCATTGCCGTCGAGGTAGGCATCCTGTGTCGTGTAATACGCATCACGCCACTTTCCCGCGCCCCATCCGTTAAAAAAAAACCAGTGCGGTGCCGGCTTTGACCCCGCGGCACCATTGAATTCGTCGGACCAACTGAGTTTGTACTGGCTGAGATCGATCATGCTGGCTCCCTCCTGTCGGGTGGAGGCGGTCGATGTCACCGATCGTCACGACGCTGGTTTCAGGTCCCGGCACGCCGGACGAGGTCGGAAAAAAGGAGGCGCAAGCCGCTCGCGCATTACGACCGCCGATCGTTCACAGGCATCGCACGCGATGCTGGGCTTTCCCCGAGGTTGATGCGGCTGTCGGTCCGAAAGCCGCGAAGAAGATCGCTGTTTTTGTGCGCGCCCAACACCTACCCAATCGGGTGAGTTGACGCATGTAGACCAATAATGCCCAAATTTGGGTCTTTTTGTGGCCAACGATCGCTGTCGTGTTTCAGCTTCGTGCACGGGGAAATAAGAGAAGCCGGCAACTGCGGCGGCGATCAACGCCAAATGCCGGCGGAGCGCGCAGGCCAGCGAATAACAGCCCTCAGCGGCTGCCGCTGAGGGTGTGGGCCGGCGCAAGATCTTTGGCGGAGGATCTTTAGCGCAAGATGGTTAGTTAGGGGGCGAGCGGCGCCATGCCCCCCAGGCGGCGCCGCTCGCGAACGCAGACTTACTCGACGGCGAGAATGACGTGCGAAGCCTTGATCAGAGCCGAGGCGCGCTCGCCCGGCTTGAGGCCGAGGGCCTGGACGCTGGCGCGGGTGATGATCGCCGTCAGCTGCAGGCCACCGCCCAGATCGAGCGTCAGCTCGCTGTTGATCGGCCCGTCCATGACGTTGCTGACCACGCCGGCGAGACAGTTGCGCGCCGAGACCTTGCCGGCATCGACGTCGCGTGCAAGCAGGATGAAGTTCGACTTGATGAGGGCGATCGCCGCGCAACCGGGCTTGAGGTCAAGTGCGACAACGCTGCTCCGGGTGATAATCGCTGCGATCGTCATTGCAGGGGCGATTTCCAGCTCCACCTCGGCCGCAATCGGCCCCTCATGGATCGACTTGACGATGCCGTGCAGGGCATTCCGTGCGCTTGTTCTCATCTCCGACCTTTCTCTGCTCACCGCTGATGGCTCACCGCTGATGAAGGACCGTCCGCGAAACTGCCGTCGAAACAGGCGCGCGCTGCCCGGATTCGCACCATCCGGCCACAAGCGACCGCGCGAGCCGGCCGAGCGACCGTGTGCGTCCGCTGCCCCCTCATGCTTTGCCGCCCATAGACACGCAAGAACCAAGCCAGCCCTGCCGGCACATGTGGCGGACACGGATGCCAAAAACGCTTCTGCTCAAAGCGCCGGCGAAGGTGCTGGACCGTTGCCATTCCCGGCTGCAGAAGACCGCGAGACCGCTTCCGCTTGCGAGCAAGGCGCGCTGGTCCCAACTTTGCTTGGGGACGTGCGGACAGCGCGTGTACCGGAATGAATGCGGCCGGCTGACCCCATGGCGGGAGCGGCCCCCGCGACCGCCATCCGAGGACTTCGAACCGGAAAGCAGGAACCCCTCCGATGAGCGTTCTCCAGCGCAAGCAGACGGCTCTCTCGCTGGTCAGCATCTATGAAATTTCGAAGATCCTCAGCGCTTCGCTGAACCTCGAAGCGACCTTGCGGGCCGTTCTCAACCTTCTTTCGTGTTACATGGACATGCGCCGTGGCGTCGTCGCCGTCAACGATGCGGCCGGCAACTTGACCGTCGTCGCAGCTTCCGGCATCTCGCCGCGCGACGTGAGCGAAGGGGCAGCCAATCTGCCGGCCGAGGTGGCGGCGCGGATCCTTGCCGGCGAGATGCCGTTCGTCACCGAAAACGTGGCAGACGACGCGCTGCTTGCCAATTATGTGCGGGTTCCCGACGCGCTCGAAGACGAGACGGTTTCGTTCGTAGCGGTGCCGATCCGCACTTCCGGCAAGCCGTTCGGCGTGCTGGCCATCGCGCGGGTGTGGAACCGCCACGGCGCCGTCGATTTCGGAGAGGATGTGCGGTTCCTGACCATGGTCGCCAATCTGATTGCGCAGACCGTGAAGCTGCACGAGCGCATTCCGGCCGAGCCCGGTGCGGGGCGGGCTTTGGGCCGTTTGGCCTCTGTCCGTCCGGCACCGCGGCCGGATGCCACGACGTACCAATTGGCGGACGTCATCGGTGTCAGCCGCGCCATGCAGCAGGTGTTCGCGCAGGTGCATCTCGTTGCACCGACCCGCTCCACGGTCGTGCTGCGCGGGGAAAGCGGCACCGGTAAGGAGCTGATCGCCAAGGCCGTGCACGTGCTGAGCCCGCGTACCGGCGGGCCTTTCATCAAGGTCAACTGCGCCGCCCTGCCAGACACACTGCTGGAATCCGAGCTGTTCGGCCACGAGAAGGGCGCCTTCACTGGCGCCACGCATGAGCGCAAGGGGCGCTTTGAACTGGCGAACGAGGGCACGCTGTTCCTCGACGAAATCGGCGACATCTCGCCGTCGTTCCAGGCGAAGCTGTTGCGTGTCCTGCAGGAACGTGAGTTCGAGCGGGTCGGCGGGACGCGCACGATCAAGGTCGACGTGCGCCTCGTCTGCGCCACCAATCGCAATCTCGAAGAGGCGGTCGCAAAGGGCGAGTTCCGCGCCGACCTTTACTATCGGATCAACGTGGTGCCGATTTTCATCCCGAGCCTGCGCGAGCGGAAGGAGGACATCCCGCTCCTGGCCGAGCATTTCCTAGCCGCCTTCAACCGGGACAACGATCGCCAGCTCCGCTTCACCGACCGTGCGATTGCCGCCCTGCAGACTTGCTCATTCCCCGGTAATGTCCGCGAGCTTGAAAACTGCACCCAGCGCTTGGCGACGCTGACACGCGGCGCCGTCATCGACGAAGTCGATCTGCCGTGTCAGCAGGCTTTGTGCCAGTGCACCACGCTTCTGCCGCAGCCGGCGTTCACCACGCAGTCGCGCGAACCGGGCGCGGTTGCCGAGGAGACCGGCGGGGCGGAGACAGCGACGGCGGACTGGCAGGAGGTGGACGACCTGAGCAACCTTGATGCCCTGCCGCAGCGCGAGCGCCTGATCCGGGTCATGGAACGGGCGGGCTGGGTGCAGGCGAAGGCGGCGCGCATGCTGGGGATCAGCCCGCGCCAAATGGGCTACGCGCTGCGCAAGCACAACATCACGCTGAAGCGGTTTTGAACCGGGGGTGACCGCCTCGCGGCGGCCACGGCTGTCGCATCTCCGACACGGATGTCGCGTCCGCAACACGCCACAAACGCCCCGACAAAGCTATAGAATAACGCTACAACAATAGGTTATGTGAATGGCACCGGCCTTGCATCCTTGGCCTCGGGTAAGCATCAGCCGAGACAGGGAAGGGCCAAAGCGGTGGCAGAGACGATTGTTCCGCTCGCAGAGTTGGCAAAGCGCCGGTCGCTTGGCGAGGCTCCCGCGGCAGGGATGGGACCGGCGGCCACCGCCGGCTGTCGTGCCCACGGCTGTGGTTCCGCGGAAGCGCCGGCCGATATGCCGCCCGCGGTTTGGGAAAAGGTCAAGCGCCATCCCTGCTACAGCGTCGAGGCGCACCACTTCTTCGCCCGCATGCACGTGGCCGTGGCGCCCCGCTGCAACATCCAGTGCAACTACTGCAATCGCAAGTACGACTGCGCCAACGAAAGCCGCCCCGGTGTCGTCAGCGAGCGGATGACGCCCGAACAGGCGGAGCGCAAGGTCCTCGCCGTTGCAGCCCGGATGCCGCAGCTCTCCGTCGTCGGCATCGCCGGGCCGGGCGATGCGCTGGCGAACGCGGCGGCGACCTTCGAAACCTGCGATCGTATCGCCCAGCGGCTTCCGGACGTGGCCCTGTGCCTGTCGACCAACGGCCTGGCCTTGAGCGAGCATGTCGCTGCGATCAAGGCGCGCAACATCAGCCACGTCACGATCACGCTGAATGCCATCGATCCGGAGATCGCGGCCCGGATCTATGCCTGGATCGTAATCGATCGCAAACGCCATACGGGCGTCGACGCCGCGCGCCTGCTGATCGAACGGCAGCTTGACGGACTGAAGCGGGCGGTCGCGGCCGGCCTGCTGGTCAAGGTCAATTCGGTGATGATCCCCGGCATCAACGATGAGCACTTGCGCGAGGTCAACGCCGAGGTGCGGCGCCAGGGCGCCTTCCTGCACAATATCATGCCGCTCATCTCCGATCCCCGGCACGGCACCCGCTTCGGCCTCGATGGCCAGCGCGGGCCGACGGCGGCCGAGCTGAAGGTTCTGCAGGACGGTTTAGCCGGCGGTGCCAGGCTGATGAAGCATTGCCGGCAGTGCCGTGCGGATGCCGTAGGCCTGCTCGGCAACGACTGCGGTCAGGAATTCAACCTTGCCAAGATCGAACCGGCAGCCGTCACTGACGATCCCGGCACGCGGCAGGCCTATCGCGCTTTCGTCGACGAGGAGCAGGTCCAGCGAAACGAAGCGTCGGCGCAGGCAGCGCGCACGCTCCGCACCACCACCGGCGCCGCGCCGATGTTGGTTGCCGTCTGCACCAAGGGCGGCGGCCGCATCAACCAGCACTTCGGCCACGCGCGCGAGTTCCAGATTTTCGAGGTCGACCGCACCGGCGTGCGGCTGGTCGGGCATCGGCGCGCGCAGCACTATTGCCAGGGCGGCGACGGCGACGACGACGTCCTGGAGCGGACCATCGAGGCGCTCGCCGGCGTTTCGGCCGTGCTGTGTGCCAGGATCGGTTCCTGCCCGAAGGACCAGCTGGCTGCGGCCGGCATCCGTGCCGTCGATGACTTTGCGTTCGAATACATCGAAACCGCCGTCGCGGCTTTGTTCCGGGCAGAAGCGGCGCGGGATATCGCGCCGGCGCGGACGGCGTGACGGCGGATGCCCGCAGCGGCCGCGCCACGCCCGTCACATTACACCACACCTCAAGGAGGACAGAAAGCAATGGCCTACCGAATCGATCCCGCGGAATGCGCCGGCTGCGGCGCCTGTGAGGGCGAATGCCCCAACAAGGCGATCCGGATGAAGGGCGACGCCTACGCCATTGACCCTGCCAAGTGCACGGAATGCAAGGGCTTCTTTGCGGCTCCGCAGTGCGCCCAGGCCTGCATTTCGGACGCCATCAGTCTCGCCTGACACTATAAGCCCCGGCGTCCACGCCCGCCTGCGGACGCCGGCCACCCGGAGCGGCGCATGAAGGTTACGATCAGCAAGGACGGCGCGGGCTTCCGCGTCTATGTTCCGAAGAAGGATCTCGAAGAGCGCGTCACCGGCACCCAGCATCCTGAGTTGTGGGGCGGCTGGATCGATCTCGCCAACGGCTGGCGCCTCGATCTGCCGGCAATGGCGTCCAGCGTCCGGCTGCCGATCACCATCGAGGCACGCAAGCACCCTGGCTCCGATTAGGGCGCGGCGCCGGCGCGCAGGCGCTCGCCCAAGCGCAACAGGCTCGCGACCTGAGCACGGATCTCCTTGACGACGCCTGGGTCCAGTCGGTCCAGCCACGGCTTCGGAATCTCCGCGGCGCCGTAGGTGGCGCCGGCCAGCATGCCGGCAAGCGCGCCAGCGGTATCCGCATCGCCGCCGTTGTTGACCGTGGTGATGATACAGCTGCGGACGCTGTCGCTGCGGAAATAGAAGTGCAGGACGGTCCGCACCGTATCGACGACGAACGCGGAGCAGATTCCGTTGTAGCGATCAAAACGGAACTGCGGATGCTGGGCGACGAGCGCCTTCGCTTCGGCGCGGCATTCGGCGATGCCCCCGCCCGCCAGCAGCCGCTGCACCATCCGGCCCAGCGCCAGCGTCGCCGCATCCGACAACTGGTGGTTGTGGGTGATGTGGCACTGCTCGCGTGTCCAGCTCTCGAACAGGGCGGGCGCGTAGAGGGTGGCAAGCGCCACTGGCAGGTTGCGCATGCAGGCGCCGTTGCCGGCATCGCCTTCGTTCGGCGGACCGGCGATGGATCCATCGGCCATGTAACGGCGGATCCCGCGCCGACAGGTGTTGCCGACATCGATCGGCACCTTGCGCATCCAGCCGACGAATTCGTCGCACACGGCGCGCGCATCCCAGCCGCCCACGGCGATCATCGCCCGGCCGACCGCCAGCGTCATTTCCGTATCATCGGTAATCTGTCCCGGTTTCAAGTTGAGCCAGCCGCCGCCGATCATGCGGGCGTGGACGCCGTAGCGGTCGGCGATTTCGCCCTTGGTCATGAATTCGACCGTGGCGCCGAGCGCGTCGCCGATGGCGAAGCCCAGATAGGCCCCAAGCGCGCGGTCCTGCAGCATGGCATCAGGCATCGAGAATCTCGTTCTCCCGTCCTCCGCATGCGGCGGCGTTTGCCGCCGGCATCAGTCGTAGCGTGCGCGCACCAGGTAGTCGCCGCCGATTGCCAGCACCTCGCCCTCGCCCTTCAGCGCATGGCGCGGCAGCAATTCATTGAAAAAGAGCACTTTCGAGAGCGGTACGGCAGCTTCCAGGATCGTATCACCGAACCAGGTCGCGATGTCGCGATGGGCCGTGAAGGAAACGAGGTTGTTGAGCCGCAGCACCATCCGCCGCCGGTCCAGGCGCTCAATGACCTGATGCTCGTTGAAATCGACCACTCCGCGAAAAAGCAGCCAATGCCGGCGGTCTGGCGTTAGGCGGGCGAGCGTCCACTGGCAAAACTCGTAAAGCAGGTCGAGTTGACTGTAGATCGCGTTGTTGTGAAAGCGGCTGCCCATTTTCTCCTCGACGTAAGTCACCCAGGCGGTGGAGCCGATAGCGTCGATCCTTCCCTTGTGGAACGTCGGAAACAGGCCGAACCGGCTCTCGACCCAGCCTTTCAGGACAGCGCCTTCGGGCGCATTGCTGTCGTAGGCCCAGCCGCGCAGGAGCCGGGTGTAACTGGATCGGTAGCGGCGCCGATTGACGCTGTCGGGCTCCGGCTGCCGCGCCGGGTCGAGGCCGAACATGATTTGAAGATAGTGCTCGAAGATGGCAGCGGCACCTGCGCGATCGGCTGCATGCTCAAGCAACTGAAAGAGGTGCGGATTGGTTTCGCGGGCGCCTGCGATCTGCAGCGGCAACGCCGCGTCGTTGAAGGCAGCGCTCGCCAGGAGATGGGTCGGCACACCCACAAGATTGGTGGAGTGGCCGCGCCGCCACGCTCCGTCCGTCGTTCCCAAGCACCGTCTCCCAACCGTCGCAGTGTTCGCTTTGCAATTCACGTTCCACTCTGGGGACCGCAAACGCAAAAGAGCCTTCGCAGCGCCGCCGGCCGCCAGCACCCGGTGTGGCTTCGGACATTTGTCGGTGGATTGTCGGGTTTGTGACAGCGCTCACCGACCGCCAAACGCCCCCCGGCGGCGAGAATAATTACTTGTTATAATGGACAAAAATTTGCCGCGCGCGGCCTCGCAGGGTTTTGGCACGGCCGTTGCAGCGAGGGGGTGTCAATTACTCTCGCAAGGAAACAGGAGTTTCAGGATGACTGCATTGCGCCAGATCGCTTTCTATGGAAAGGGGGGGATCGGAAAATCCACCACCTGCCAGAATACCCTCGCGGCGCTGGCCGAACTCGGTCAGAAAATCCTGATTGTCGGCTGCGACCCCAAGGCTGACTCCACGCGCCTCATTCTGAATTCGAAGGCGCAGCTTTCTGTCCTGCAAATGGCTGCGGAGAAGGGGTCGGTCGAGGATCTCGAACCGGAAGAGATCATCCGCGTCGGTTTCAAGGGTATTCGCTGCGTCGAGTCCGGCGGACCGGAGCCTGGCGTCGGCTGTGCGGGCCGCGGCGTCATCACCGCCATCAACTTTCTCGAGGAAAACGGCGCCTACGACGGCATGGATTACATTTCCTATGACGTGCTCGGCGACGTCGTTTGCGGCGGCTTCGCGATGCCGATCCGCGAGAACAAGGCGCAGGAAATCTACATCGTCATGTCGGGCGAAATGATGGCGCTCTACGCCTGCAACAACATCTCCCGCGGCATTCTAAAATACGCGACCACCGGAAGCGTGCGCCTCGGCGGACTCATCTGCAACTCGCGGATGACGGACCGCGAGATCGACCTCTCCGAAGCAATGGCGAAGAAGCTCGGTACCAAGCTGATCCACTTCGTGCCGCGCGACAACGTGGTGCAGCACGCCGAACTGCGGCGGATGACGGTCATTCAGTACCAGCCCGACCACCCGCAGGCTGATGAGTACCGCACGCTCGCGAAGAAGATTCATGAGAATTCTGGCCAGGGCGTCATCCCGACGCCGGTCGGCATGGATGAACTGGAGGAGATGCTGATGGATTTCGGCATCATCAAGTCCGACGAGCAGATGATTGCCGAGTTGGAAGCGAAAGAAGCGGCGGCGAAGCGCGTTGCGGTTAACGCGTAGCGCTAAACAAGTTCGCCGTGCAGCAAAGGAGACACTGATGACAGCGATCAAGACGAGCGACTACCACAACGATCGGGAGTTCCACGAGAAGCTTATCGAGGAAGTTCTTGAAGGTTACCCGGACAAGACGGCTAAGAAACGCGCCAAGCACTTGTCCGTCGCTCAAGACGGTGCCTCCGACTGCGGCGTCAAGTCGAACATCAAGTCAATCCCGGGCGTGATGTCGATCCGCGGCTGTGCCTATGCCGGCTCGAAGGGCGTGGTGTGGGGGCCGGTCAAGGATATGGTCCACATCTCCCATGGCCCGGTCGGTTGTGGTCAGTACTCCTGGTCGCAGCGCCGCAACTATTACGTTGGAACGACCGGCGTCGACAGCTTCGGGACCATGCAGTTTACGTCCGATTTTCAGGAACGCGACATCGTCTTCGGCGGCGACAAGAAGCTGAAGAAGATGATCGACGAGATCGAGGTGCTGTTCCCGCTGAATAAGGGCATTTCGGTGATGTCCGAGTGCCCGGTCGGCCTTATCGGTGATGATATCGAGGCGGTCGCGAAGGAACAGGCGGCTGCGATCGGCAAGCCGGTGGTGCCGGTCCGCTGTGAGGGCTTCCGCGGCGTTTCCCAGTCGCTGGGGCACCACATCGCCAACGACGCCGTGCGCGACTTTATCTTTGACAAGCGCGAGCCCGAGGCCTTCGAGACCACGCCCTACGACGTCGTCATCGTCGGCGACTACAACATCGGCGGCGACGGCTGGTCGTCGCGCCGGCTCCTCGAGGAGATGGGCTTGCGCGTCATCGCCCAGTGGACCGGCGACTCGACTTTGAGCGAACTGGAACGGGCGCCGAGAGCCAAGCTCAATCTGATCCACTGCTACCGCTCGATGAACTACATCTCCCGCCACATGGAGGAGAAGTACGGGGTTCCTTGGCTCGAGTTCAACTTCTTCGGGCCGTCGCGGATCGCGATGTCGCTCCGGATGATTGCCGAGCGCTTCGACGACAAAATTAAGGAAGGCGCCGAGCGGGTGATCGAGAAATACACGCCCTTAAGCAATCAGGTCATTGAGACGTACCGGCCGCGGCTGGCCGGCAAGAAGGTCATGCTTTACGTCGGCGGCCTGCGCCCGCGCCACATGATCAATGCCTATGAAGACTTAGGGATGCAGATCGTGGGTGCCGGTTACGAATTCGCCCACCGCGACGACTATCAGCGGACGTCGGACTACGTCAAGGACGGCACGCTCATCTACGACGACATCACGGCCTACGAGATGGAGCACTTCATCCAGCGCATCCGCCCCGACCTTGTCGGCTCGGGCATCAAGGAGAAGTACTCGACGCAAAAGATGGGGGTGCCCTTCCGGCAGCTCCACTCCTGGGATTACTCGGGTCCCTACCACGGCTACGACGGCTTTGCCGTTTTCGCCCGCGACATGGACATGGCGATCAACAACCCCGCCTGGGGCCTGTTCAAGGCGCCGTGGAAGGCCGCCGAGCCCGCCCCGGTGAGCGCGTAACGACAACGGGCTCTCTGTAGCGCTTGGCCTTGCCGCTTGCCCGCCAGCCTCGCTCCCCCGGTACAAGGGGGGAGCGGCAGCGGGGAGCGGCGGGCGGGAAGCGGGAGGAGGCCGCACGGAGACAGAACTGATGCCCCAGACTGCTGATCAGATCAAAGACCACGTATCCCTGTTCCAGGAACCCGAATACCAGGAGATGTTTGCCCGCAAGCGGGAACAGTTCGAATGCCCGCATCCGCCCGAGCGCGTTGCCGAGGTGGAAGAGTGGATGAAGACGTGGGACTACCGCGATAAGAACCTGGCCCGCGAAGCGCTCACCGTCAATCCGGCGAAGGCATGCCAGCCGCTTGGCGCCGTGTTCTGCGCCGCCGGCTTCGAAGGGATGCTGTCGTTCATCCACGGCTCGCAGGGCTGCACCGCGTATTTCCGCTCGCACCTGTCGCGCCATTTCAAGGAGCCGTCGTCAGCCGTCTCCTCCAACATGACCGAGGATGCAGCCGTGTTCGGCGGCCTCAACAACATGCTCGATGGCCTGCAGAACGCGCACAAGCTGTACAAGCCGAAGGCGATTGCCGTCGGTACGACGTGCATGGCCGAGGTCATTGGTGATGACCTGCAGGCGTTCATTGCCAAGGCCAAGCAGCAGGGTAGCGTCCCTGCAGACTTCGACGTGCCGTATGCGCACACGCCGTCCTTCATCGGCAGCCACGTCACCGGCTACGACAACATGCTGGAAGGTATCCTCAAGAACTACTGGGAAGGAGCGACGCGCGAACCGGGCGAGAAGCTCAACATCATTCCCGGCTTCGACGGCTTTTGCGTCGGCAATATCCGTGAACTGAAGCGGATGCTGGGCCTGATGGGTGTCGATGCGACGATCTTGAGCGATGCGTCCGATGTGTACGATATGCCGTCGGACGGCACGTTCACGATGTACGCCGGCGGCACGCCGATTGACGACGTCAAGGCCGCCATCAACGCCAAGGCGACACTCTCCCTGCAGGAGTACTGCTCGAAGAAGAGCCTGGCGCTGGCGGAAGGTGCGGGGCAGGAGGTGACCGCCTTCAATTATCCGCTCGGCGTGGCGGCGACCGACGAGTTCCTGATGCGGATCTCGGCGCTCACCGGCAAGCAGATCCCGGCCCAACTCGAACTCGAGCGCGGCCGCCTCATCGACGCGATGACCGACTCGATGGCCTACCTGCACGGTAAGACCTTCACGGTTTTCGGCGATCCGGACTTCTGCATCGGCGTCACCCGCTTCCTCTTGGAGCTGGGTGCCGAGCCTGTGCACATCTTGTCGAGCAACGGCTCGAAGGTGTGGGCGAAAAAGATGAAGGCGATCGTTGACGCGTCGCCGTTCGGCAAACGTGCCCAGGTCTGGCTGGGCAAGGACCTCTGGCACCTGCGGTCGTTCCTGCACACCGAGCCCACGGATCTGATGATCGGCAGTTCGTACGGAAAGTATCTCGAACGCGACTGCGGGGTGCCGCTCATTCGGCTCTCGTTCCCGATCTTCGATCGCCACCACCACCACCGGTTCCCGATCTTCGGCTACCAGGGTGGCCTTCAGATGCTGGTGCGGATGCTGGACAAGGTGTTCGACGGGTTGGACGCGCAAACGAACATCGCCGGCGAGAACGACATGAGCTTCGACCTGACGCGCTAAAGAGATGCCCTGGGAGGCGGCGTCGGCCGGCGCCCCGGGTCCTTAACGTGAGGAGTGCAGGCACATGCCAACACCTTCCGCCGCGAAGTTGTTCAGCGAACCCGGATGCACGGTCAACGGGGCGAAATCGGACACGCAGCGGAAGGTGGGATGCAGCGCCCGCACGCTCACGCCCGGAGCGGCGGCCGGCGGTTGCGCCTTCGACGGGGCCAAGATCGCCCTGCAGCCGATCGCCGACGCTGCCCATCTCGTACACGGTCCGATCGCGTGCGAGGGCAACAGCTGGGACAGCCGGCATGCGCTGTCTTCGGGGCCGCAGCTGTTCCGCACCGGCCTCACCACCGATCTTTCCGAGCTCGACATCATCCACGGTGGCGAGAAGAAGCTCTACCGCGCGATCAAACTGATCGTCGAGCGGTTCCGGCCGCCGGCGATCTTTGTCTATGTGACCTGCGTGCCGGCGCTGATCGGCGATGATGTCGAGGCGGTCTGCGCTGCCGCCGCCGAGCGCTTCGCCACGCCGGTGATCCCGGTCGTGGCACCTGGCTTCGTCGGCTCCAAGAGCCTCGGCAACAAGCTCGCTGGAAAAACGCTCCTGGAGCGGGTCATCGGCACCCGCGAGCCCGCCGCGCTCACGCCGTGCGACATCAACCTGATCGGCGAATACAATGTCGCCGGTGAGTTGTGGCAGGTGAAGCCGCTGCTCGACCGGCTCGGCATCCGCATCCTGGCCTCCATCACTGGCGACGGCCGCTACCACGATGTCGCCTGCGCCCATCGCGCGCGCGTCAACATGGTGGTGTGCAGCCAAGCGATGGTGGCGCTCGCTCGCGGGCTTAAGGAGCGCTACGGCATTCCCTACTTCGAGGGATCGTTCTACGGCATCGGCAACACCCGGGCCGCCCTGCGCCAGCTCGCCGGGCTGTTGATCGCCCGCGGCGGCCCGGCCGACCTCGAAGCGCGCACGCAAGCGCTGATGACAGCCGAGGAAGAGCGTGCCACCCAGGCGCTGGCGCCATACCGGCCCGCGCTCAAGGACAAGCGCGTGCTTCTGTACACCGGCGGCGTCAAGTCGTGGTCGATCGTCTCCGCCCTGCATGAGCTTGGCATGACCGTCGTCGGCACCTCCGTGCGCAAGTCGACCGACGACGATCAGGCGCGGATCCGCGCGCTGATCGGCGAGGAGGCGATGCTGTTCGGCCAAGTGCCGGCGAAGGAAATGGACCGCCGGCTGCGCGCCGGCGAGGTCGACATCTTGATGTCCGGCGGCCGTACCCAGTTCGTCGCCCTCAAGGCGCGGGTCCCCTGGCTCGACATCAACCAGGAACGCGAGGATGCCTACGCCGGCTATGGCGGCATCGTGAACCTGGCGCGCCGGCTGCACGGCGCCTTGACCAACCCGGTCTGGGCGGAGGTACGCCGCCCGGCCCCGTGGGCTGCAGCGGAAGCAACGGCGGAGGTGGCATCGTGAGCGCGGCGCGGCTCGCGGCCAAGGCTTGCGCCGTCAAGCCGCTGAAGGTGAGCCCGGCGCTGGGCGGCGCGCTCGCCTTCCTCGGCCTCGATCGGGCGCTACCGCTCCTTCACGGCGCGCAAGGGTGCACCGCCTTCGCCATCGTCCTCGCGGTACGCCATTTCCGCGAGGCCATCCCGTTGCAGACGACGGCGATGAGCGAGATCAACACGATCCTGGGCGGCGCCGACAATCTCGAGCTCGCGATCGGTACAATCTTGCAGCGCGCCGACCCGGCCGTGATCGGCATCTGCTCGACCGCGCTCACCGAAACGCGCGACGACGACATCGCCGGCGATCTCAAACTGATGCGCCAACGGCACCCGGAATGGGGCGATCTGGCGCTCGTTTATGCGCGGACCCCTGATTTCCGCGGCAGCCTCGAACAGGGCTGGGCGGCGGCAGTGGAAGCGACCATCGCCGCGCTGGTGCCGCCGGGGATCGGGCGCAAGCGGTCGCGCCAAGTCAACCTGCTTGCCGGCAGCCACCTGACGCCCGGTGATGTCGAGGCGCTGAAGGAAACGATCACGGCGTTCGGGCTGACGCCGATCGTCCTGCCGGATCTTTCCGGCTCGCTCGACGGCCATGTCGCGGATGCGCACGTGCCCACCACGCTGGGCGGCACCCCCGTCGATGCTATTCGCCGGATGGGGCATTCGGTGTTGACGCTTGCTATCGGCGAGCACATGCGCGGTGCGGCGGCGCTCCTGGAGGACCGCTGCTCGGTTCCGTTCCGGGTGTATGACCGGCTCACCGGCTTGGCCGCGTTTGATGGGTTCGTGGCCGAATTGATCGCCATCAGCGGTGCCAAAGCGCCTGAGCGTCTGCAGCGGCAGCGCAGCCGGCTGGTTGATGCGATGCTCGACGGCCACGGCACCCTCGGCAACCGTCGGTTTGCGCTTGCCGGGGAGGCCGACATGCTCGTCGCCATCAGCCGCTTCGTTGGCGAACTGGGCGCACGGGTTGCCGTCGCCGTCGCGCCGTGCGCAACGCCGGCGCTCGCGAACGTCGCTGCCGAGAGGGTGCTCGTCGGTGACCTTGACGACCTCGAACAGGCGATCGCAGAGGCGGGCACGGACGGCATCGAGCTCATCGTCGCCAACTCGCACGCCGCCGAGATCGCGCAGTTTTTCGACATTCCGCTGATGCGGGCCGGCTTTCCGATCTTTGATCGGCTCGGCGCCGGACATCAGGTGAGCGTCGGCTATGAAGGTAGCCGCGAGCTGCTCTTTTCGCTCGCCAACACCTTCATTGCGCGCGGGCATGCGCCTGCCGCAACCGCCGGACCAGGAGCCACTTTGCCGCCGTTTGTGGGCGAGACCGACCATGCGCCGGCTTCGTCTTGTTGACACGCAGCCGCCCGGACAGGTGCCGGCGGTGATCAAGACTGGAAAAACGATGAAAGTAGCCTTTGCGACTCAGGATCTTAAAACCGTCGACGCGCACTTCGCCGGCGCGCGGCACTTCGCCGTCTATGACGTCACCGCGGACGGCCACCGGCTGGTCGAGGCGATTGGCTTCGATGCCACCAGCGGCGAGGACGGTGTTCACGCCGATGCCAACGATGATCGGATCACGCCGCGGGTGGAAGCGCTCGACGGCTGCGCGCTGCTGTTCGTGCTGGCGATCGGCGGCCCGGCCGCAGCGCGGGTCGTCACGCACAAGATCCACCCGGTCAAGCTGCCGCAGCCGGAGCCGATCCCAGCCGTGCTGGATCGCGTGCAGGCGATGCTGAAGGGCTCACCACCCCCCTGGCTGCGCAAAGCGATCGGCCAGCATGGCGGCGTCCGGCCTGCCTTCAGCCCTGATTTTGAAGACGCTTGATCGACAACATAGCGCCCCACCAACAGGAGGACCAAATCCAATGACGTCCGTACCGACAGTGACCCGCGACGGGACGCCCTGGTCGCCCCGTTACGTCGACAGCATCGATGGCGCGCTGTGCCTCGGCTGTGGCCGGTGTTATAAAGTCTGTGGCCAGGGCGTCCTGGAAATGAAATGGATTGACGAAGAGGGGACCTTCGTCGAAGCGGACGACGGTGATGCCGAGCGCATGGTGATGACGGTCGCCGAAAAGGGACAGTGCATCGGCTGCGGCGCCTGCGTGCGTGTGTGCAGCAAGGGCGCCCACGTGCTGGTCGCTGCATGACGCGGCGCGATGGCTGAATCCGGAGCGGATGGTTCCTTCGCTGCTCCACGCGCCGGGCCCGCGGCCGCAGGCGATCTCTACCGCCGCCTGCTGGAGGGCGGGTCCGGCGACCCCTTCGACCGCCACGTGTTTGCCTGTGCTCTCGTCATTGCGGCGAGCGAAGCTGAGCGCCCGCTGACGCAGGCGCTTGGGCTCTCGGCGTCCGATCTGCAGGCGCTGATGCAGCGCTATCTGACAACGGCCGCGGCCGAGCTCGCGCTCGCAGTGCCGGCCGAAACCGATGCCGGAAACGACACGATCGAGGAGCCGGATCTGCGCCGGCTGCTACTGGACAACCGGACCGATCGAGATGATCCCGCCGGCCGCTGGCTGGCGATGATCGTTGCCCGACGGTCGGGCCGGCCCAATCACCTGTGGCAGGATCTTGGGCTCTTCAGCCGGGATGAGCTCAGCCTCCTCATGCGCCGCCAGTTCATGCCGCTCGCCGCGCGCAACCGCGGCGACATGAAGTGGAAGAAGTTCTTTTACCGCACGCTCTGCGCCGAGGACGGGATCGTCGTCTGCAAGGCGCCAAACTGCGAGACCTGCAGTGACGTGGACCTGTGCTTCGGCGGCGAACCGGGCGAACCTTTGGCACTGTTCCAGTCGGCGTTGTTACAAAGCCGACAAAAGTAACGTCGCAGGCGACGCCCGACCCAGCCACCGACCACTCTGCAAACGCCATAAATCAATGAGTTAGGCTTTGGCACGCGGATTGCTCCTAAGCACGCAACGGCTTCAGCCGGATGCTTAGGAGGATATCCACCATGGTAGAGCTCAGCGAACGCGCCAATGGAGCGCTTCGTCGCCTGATCGCAGACTCTGGCAACCCGACCGCCGGCTTAAGGATCATGGTCGATCAGGGCGGCTGTTCGGGCATGCGCTACCTGCTCGGCCTCGAGACCGAGCCCGCAGCCGGCGACGAGATCTACGACTGTGAGGGCGTCAAACTCTATGTCGATCCGCAGAGCCTGCCCATCATCGACGGCATCAAGATCGATTTCGTCGACTCCGTTGGCCGCGCGGGGTTCGTTTTCGACAACCCGAACGTGCGCGACGTGTGCTCGTGCGGCAAGTCGTTCGGCGCTTAAGGAACGGCTCGGGCGCGGATGAGATGAGAGCGCTGACCGCCGTCACAATCACCGATTCGACATTGCGCGACGGCGAACAGACCGCGGGCGTCGCCTTCTCGCTGGCGGAAAAGCTGGCGATCGCCGGGGCGCTCGAGGCGGCCGGGGTTGCCGAGCTTGAGGTCGGCATTCCGGCGATGGGGGAAGGCGAACGGCGGGACATCCAGTGCATCGTTGCCCACTTGCGGCGCACGCTGGCGGTCGGCTGGTGCCGGCTGCGGCGGTCAGACGTCGATTGGGCGATAGCCGCCGGCCTCGGCGCCGTGCACCTGGCGGTGCCGGTCTCGCGCCAGCAGATTGCCGGCAAGCTGGGCTGGGAGCCGGCGCGGGTGCTGGCGGAGATTGCGGACGTCGTCGGCTACGCCCGTAAGCAGGGGCTGTTGTGCTCGCTCGGCGGGGAGGATGCCTCGCGCGCCGATCCCGCGTTTATCGCCAGCGTCATCGACGTCGCCGCTGCCGCCGGGGCACGCCGGTTTCGCTTTGCCGATACGCTCGGCATCATGGAGCCGTTCGCCACCTACGACATCTTCCGGCGGTTGCGCGCAGGAAACGCGCTCGATCTCGAGATCCATGCTCACGACGACCTCGGCCTCGCCACGGCCAATTCCCTGGCGGCGGTGCGCGGCGGCGCCACGCATGTCAGCACCACCGTCAACGGCTTGGGCGAGCGGGCCGGCAACGCCGCGCTCGAAGAGATCGTGGTCGCCCTGCCGCAGCTGTACGAACGGGAAACGGGCGTGAGACTGGCGGCACTGCCGGCGGTTTCGGCCCTGGTGGCACGTGCCTCCGGCCGGCCGGTGCCAGCCGGCAAGAGCATCGTCGGCGAAGCGGTTTTCACCCATGAATCGGGCATCCATGTCGACGGCCTGTTGAAGGATCGGCGCAACTATCAGGGCCTCGATCCGGCACTGTTGGGGCGCGATCATCGCATCGTACTCGGCAAGCATTCCGGCACGGCGGCGGTGCGCCACGTTTACGCAAGCCTGGGCCGACGTTTAAGCGAAAGCGAGGAACGCGCGCTGCTGGACCGGTTGCGCCAGGGTGCTGCGGCGCAGATGGCTGCGACCGGCTGCACGTTGTCGCCGCCGGAGCGGCTGAACGCGCACGAACAGACACGGAGGCGCGCATGAAAAGCCTGATCGAGGATTTGAAGCAGCTGGAAACGGCGGAAGAGTTCCTTGACTACTTTAACATCGTCTACGAGCAGCGGGTGGTCGACGTCTACCGGCTGATCATCTTGCAAGGGGCGGCGGGCCTGATCGACGAGGCCACCCGCAGCGCAAGCAGCGAGCAGGCGTTGTTCGAGCGGTTCCGCCGCCGGCTGCAGGACGCCTACTCCGCTTGCCGCGACGGCACCTTCGGCAAGCGTGCCAAGGCACCCCTGCCCGCGGCCAGTGCTTGCGAGACCGATGCCGCTGACGCCGAAACCGTCTTCATCCCGCTTGAAGCGGTGATGGGCCTACGCCGCCCGCGGCAGGACTGAGATCGGTGCCGCGCGCGTTGTCAGGGGCATGGTCTCCGGCCGTCCCGCGACCAGGGATCAACGCATTGCCCGCAGCCGGCGTGGGGCCCAATCCTGTGAATGAGCGAAGGACTTAAAGCGCATGTATCAGATCGTTCGCCACGAGGTCTTTTCCGATGTGACCTTCTTGTGGGACGTGCTTGCCCCCGATGTCGCCCAGGCGGCCCAGCCGGGGCATTTCGTCATGCTGCGCTTGCATGACGGCTCGGAGCGCATCCCACTGACCGTCGCCGATTTCGACCGCGAGCGCGGCACGGTCACGATCGTCGTTCAGGCGCTCGGCAAGACAACCCGCGAGATGCGTGACCATTACCGCGAGGGTGACAGCTTCACCGACTTCGTGGGCCCGCTCGGTCTGCCGCAGCACATCGAGCGGGTCGGCCACGTGGCGCTGGTCGGCGGCGGGCTCGGCGTGGCCCCGGTCTACCCGCAGCTCCGCGCGTTCAAGGAGGCAGGCAACCGGATTACCGGCATCGTCGGCTTCCGCAACCGCGATTTGATTTTCTGGGAGGACCGCTTCGCAGCACTGTGCGATGAGATGATCGTCTGCACCGACGACGGCAGTTATGGCCGCCCCGGCTTCGTCTCCCAGGCGCTCGATGAGCTGATCGGGCGCGATCGGCCGAACCGCGTGGTCGCCATCGGTCCGCTGCCGATGATGGCGGCCTGCGTCGAGACGACGCGCCCGCACGGCGTCAAGACCATGGTCTCGCTCAACGCCATCATGGTCGACGGCACCGGCATGTGCGGGTCATGCCGCGTGACCGTCGGCGGCAAGGTCAAGTTCGCCTGCGTCGAGGGGCCGGACTTCGACGGTCACGAGGTCGATTTTCCCGAGCTGATCGCGCGGCAGAAGCGGTTCAAGAGCCAGGAAGCACGCGCGAACGAGAGCTACGCGCATGTCTGCAACCTCGAAAAGCAGCTCTTCGAGGAAGAAAAGCGCGCCTACAAGAAGCTCGCCCAGCTGGTACCGCATCAGACGCCGATGCCCGAGCGGAACGCGCACGATCGCGCCCGCAACTTCAAGGAAGTGAACCTCGGCTACACTGCAGCGGAAGCCTTTCAGGAGGTCGAGCGCTGCATCCAGTGCAAGAACCCGCCCTGCATCTCCGGCTGCCCGGTCGGCGTCGATATCCCCCGCTTCGTCCGCCATCTGCTGGTGCATGACCTTGAGGGCGCGATCAACGTCATCTCGGAATCGAGCCTGTTTCCATCGATCTGCGGCCGCGTCTGCCCGCAGGAGAGCCAGTGCGAAAGCCAGTGCATTCTAACCAAGAAGATCGACGCGGTCGCGATCGGCCGGCTGGAGCGGTTCGTCGGCGACCATGCGCCGCGCCTCAAGGTCGCTCCGCCGCGCTTCGAGCAGACGCTGGGCCGGGTAGCGATCGTCGGCTCCGGCCCGGCCGGGCTGGCGGCAGCAGCCGATCTGGTCCGCTTCGGCGCCGACGTGACCGTGTACGAAGCCCTGCACGTGATCGGCGGGGTCCTGCGCTACGGCATCCCGGCGTTCCGGCTGCCGCGCGAGATCATCGAGCGCGAGGTGCAGGGGTTGCGCGACTTAGGCGTCAAGTTTGAGATCAACAAGGTGATCGGCAAGACCTTCACCGTGCCGCAGCTGATGAACGGCATGGGCTTTGATGCCGTCTTTGTCGGCGCCGGCGCCGGCGCGCCGTCGTTCCTCGGCATACCGGGCGAGTTTGCCGGCCAAGTGTACTCGGCGAACGAGTTCCTGACCCGGGTCAACCTGATGGGCGGCGATCAGTTCCCCTACCTCGATACGCCCGTCGGCTTCGGCCGCAGCGTCGTCGTGATTGGCGCCGGCAACACCGCCATGGACTGCCTGCGCGTCGCCAAGCGCTTAGGAGCACCCGTCGTGCGCTGCGTCTATCGGCGCACCGAGGCGGAAGCGCCGGCGCGCATCGAGGAGTTGCGCCACGCCAGGGAGGAGGGCATCGAGTTCCTGTTCCTCCATTCGCCGGTGGAGATCTTCACCGATGCCGAGGGCAATGTCGCCGGCATGAAGGTGCAGAAGATGACCCTCGGCGAGCCGGACGAGCGGGGCAGGCGCAAACCGGTGCCGCTCGATGAGTTCGTCACGCTGGACTGCGATACCGTGATCTACGCGCTCGGCACCAACGCCAACCCGATCGTTCCACAGGCGACGCCGGGCCTGGGCCTCAACAAGTGGGGCTACATCATCGCCGATGAGGCGACGCAGGCCACCAACTTGAAGGGCGTCTTCGCCGGCGGCGACATCGTCACCGGCGGTGCGACCGTGATCCTGGCGATGGGGGCGGGCCGCCGTGCCGCGCGCGCGATCGGCGCTTACCTGCAGTCGGACCGGCAGACGTGGCCGCTCCCGGAAGACAACGTCAAGCGCTTCGTCCCGCCGCAGCCGCTCAGCCAAGCCGCCCCGGCCGAACTCGGCGCCTGAGGACGGACAGCGGTGCTCGGCGTGGACGCGTACGGGAGCGGGCGGTAGCCGTACGGCCGCCGCCCGCCTGCCCGGAGGTTTAGAGGGGACTAGAGGAAGTCGAAGTTGGGGACGTAGTCGAACTTGAAGTCGTTGCCGGGATCGAAGCCGCCGAAGTAGCCCTGCAGCAGCATCGTGCCGCCGCCGGCGTAGGAAATCCCGGTGCCGGCCGCCGTCACGGTGGTCACAATGCGCGCCTCCGAAAGCCCCAGTGCTGCTGCAAAATGTATCTGATCGCCATCGACCCGGCTGAAGTCGAAAACCGTATCGCCGGCGCCGAACACGAACTTGTCGCCGCCGATTCCGCCCGTCAGCTGATCCCGGCCCGCGCCACCGTCCAACACATCACCGCCCTCGCCGCCAAACAAGCGGTCGGCCCCGCGAGAGCCCCAAAGGAGGTCGTCGCCGGCATCACCGTACAGCCAGTCACCCCCGTCGCCGCCGTCGATGATATCATTGCCGGTGCCGCCGAACGCACGATCATTGCCGGCGAGTGAGCGGATGTCATCATTGCCATCAAAGCCGTTCATCGTGTCGGCCGCCGCCGTGCCCGTCAGGACGTCATTATCGGGCGTCCCGCTGAGCTGCGGCGGTGGCGGGGTCACACTGCCGCCCGCCGGCACGTAGCCGCCCAGGTTGGAGAACGGGACGAGGCTGTTGGCTGTCAACGACGTGTCGGCGACAACGATCTTTTCGAGCTGCAGGCCGGCGTAGGCGCCGCCGAGACCGGCCGCCGGTGATTCCGAGATGTAAAAGAAGTCGCCGCCGTTTTTCGACTGATCGGGATCGACGTCGAGCGGATTGGCGGCGGAGACGCCAAAGGTAGTGGTCTGCCCGGCGGCGGTGGTCACAGTGAGCCCAGTGACGGCGCCGGCGCCGCCGATCAGAACGCCGGTCGGATCGAACGAGCCGGGAGCGAAGGTAATGCTGACGGTGTCGCTGGCCGAAAACCAGACCCGGCCGATCTCAACCGACGTTGTGGTGGCGTTGGGGTCGAATTGTAGCGCTTCACCGATCTGGTCGCCGCGTACGGTTAGCGTCGTCATTGTTGCTCTCCTCTATCGCTTTTCGGGTTCTCCCCGACCCCAATTACGTGGAGCAGCGGCATGAGAACGGCGTGAAGCGGGGATGAACCGCTCCTCAACGGCACATGAATGGAAGATGAAAGGCGCCTCGGGCCTGCAAGGAGGGCGGTGAAAGGCGAAAGCGGGCGGAAGCGTCAGGACCGCTCGCGGGCGGCGCGTCCGGCTCCGCGCGTGGACGAGCAAGCGCGCCCGAGGACCTTTTCAGGCCTGGGGTTCCGCAGCGCTTTCACCGTCGCCGCCGCCGTCGCCCGTGCTGTCGGACCCGTCGGTCTCCAGCAGGCGGTAGCCGAGGCCACGAACGGTGCGGATCATCTCGCCTGCGAGCCCAAGTTTTTTGCGCAGGCGCGCGACATAAACATCGACGACATTGGTCAGCGGATCGGCGGTCGCGCCCCAGACGGCGTTGATAATCCGCTCCCGCGACAACAGTTTGCCGGCGTTGGCGAGAAGCAGGCGTAAGATCGCCTGCTCGCGGGCGGTCATCTCGACGTCTGCTCCAGCCACTTTAAAAACCATCGATGAGGTGTCGAGCGTCAAGACGCCGCACGCGAGAACATCCGTGCCGGCGTCGAGCTTGAACTCCTTGCTGCGCCGGACGAGCGCCTGGACGCGCGCGATCAACTCCTCAAACGCGAACGGCTTGGCCATGTAGTCGTCGGCGCCGCCCATCAAACCCGCCACCCGCTCGTCGAGCGCATCGAGAGCGGTCAGCATCAGAACCGGCGTGAAGTTCTTGCGCGCCCGCATGATCTTGCAGACTTCCCTGCCAGTCATGCCGGGCAGCAGGACGTCGAGGATAACGGCATCGAAGCGTTCGTCCTGCATCCGGGCGAGCGCGCTCTCGCCGTCGGGAGCATGCTGGACCGACCAGCCTTCCGCGTTCAGGCCGCGGATCACGAAGTCGGCGATCCGCGTCTCATCCTCGACCAGGAGGATGTTCACGCGATCGCCTTCAACAGGGGCTTGATGGGCACATCCAGCGTCGCGATCAGCCCCCCGCCCGGGCGGTCGGCCAAGACAATGGTGCCGCCGTGGGCGGCAACGATCCGCTGCGCCACCGGCAGACCCAGCCCAAGTCCGTCGGTGTGAAAGGCCATCGCGTTGGCACCGCGATAGAGACGCTCGAAGGCATGGTCCTTCTCGGCTTCGCTCATGCCCGGGCCGTCATCTTCGACCGCGACCCGGTAGGTGCCCGGACCGTGATTGAGCCGGACGATGATGGATTGGCCGCCATGGCGACGGGCGTTTTCGAGCAAGATCAGGACCGCCTGCTTGATGCGCAGCGAATCGCCGCGCATCGGCGCAGCATCAACGTCGGTGAGGAACGGTACGTCGCTGGAGAATGTGGCCAGGACTTCCTCGACGACTTGTCTGAGGTCCATCTCGGCCGGGTTCAACCGCAGCTCTCCGGCTTCGCTGCGGGCGACGAACAACAGGTCATCGACGATCCGCGCCGTATGGGCAGCAGCATCGCGCACGCGCATGAGCGCCTCGGTCAGGGCTTCCGGATTCCGGCTTGGAGCGCGCAGCGCGATTTCTGCTTCTCCCCTGATGATGGTCAAAGGCGTCCGCAGTTCATGGCTGACGTCGGCCAACAACCGGCGGCGATTGGCTTCGGCCCGGCGCAGGTCGGCAAGCACCACCTCCAGCTGCTGCGTGCGCACCGAGACCGCCTCGGCAAGGGAGGTCTTCTCCGAAACCAGTGCTTCAGTCTGCGCCCTGATGCGGTCGGCAAGCATGTTGAACGTGACGCCGATGTCGACTATGTCGCGCGCGCCGCGCACGACGATGCGCCGGTCCAGTTTCCCATCGGCGAAAGCGGAAACGCCTTCCATCAGTGCGCAGAATGGCTGATCCACAAGGCGGCCAATCGCCCACACGCTCACGCCCGCCAGAATAATCGCAAGGAAAGCGAACACGATCGAGACGCGCTCAAATTGGCGCATTTGCTGGGCGACCTCAGCGCGAGTTTCCTCGACCTCACGCTGCTCTTCCCCGAGCGCCGCCGCCATCATGGCGCGAAAATCCTGGTCGATTTCCCCCTCGAGGATGCGGGAGACCTCCAGCCAATCAGCCGAGACCGTTTCCGTTGTGTCACGGCGCGACAGCCGTTCGAGCGCCAGGTTCAATTCCTCGATCTTGCCTTCAATGCGCCCGAGCTCATGCAGTTCGACAATCTCCTCCCCACCGACGGCGGCGATTTCGGCGCCGATGGCCGAGCGCACGCGGGCGATATCCTCACGCACCTGGCCCATCAGCTCGGCCGCGCCGCCGCGCCGATCCGCATTATCGAGAATGAGGGCATCGCCATACTGCTTGAACAGCTGATACGTTTTGCTCTCCAGCGACAACAGCCCTTCAAAGACAATTTCCGCCAACTGGATGCGCTCGAATTCCCTGAGCGTCATCCGCATGGTCCAGACCGAGGTGATGGCAGAGGCGAGCGTCAGAAGCAGCATCGTGGCGACGAACAGTCGGAACTGGGTGACGATTCGCATCGTTTAGCCTTCCTTAGGCCTCGAGGGCTGTGCTTTCCGGCGTATCTGCCGGAGCTTCAGCCACCTCCCTGCCAACGATCCGCACAACCCTGATTGCGAAAGAGGGGCGCTGGCTATCGGCGCACGCAATGAGTGTCGTCGCCTGGACCTGTCCGGTCAAGACCGCAAGATCGGCGCGCAGGTCCTCGCTTTCGCTCAAGGGGGGCGGATCCGACAGCAGGTGAGCGGGAGCTCCCGTCCATCCATGGCCGCATGGCACGGACGGTGCTTGCGGGCCGACCGCAAAGCGTCGATCCTCCCTCCACCGTCGGGTGGGGACTTGGCGCGTGCGGCACACACCCTAAGCGGCCGGCGCGGAGGAGGGATACCGTGGCGACGATCCGCTTCATGGCGGCAGGGATCGACAAGACCGTGCGCGTCAGCATCGCTACCGGCGAGCGGCGCACGCTGCTCGCGGTGGCCAAGGACTGTGGTGTGCCCCTCCTGTTCAACTGTGAGAGCGGCGACTGCAGCGCCTGCATCGTGCACGTCGAGACGAGCACTCTCGGCGCCCGGCCGAGCGCGCCGCTGACAGAGAAAGAGCGGTTCCTGTTGACGGCCATCGGCCTGTTGAGTACGCGCGATATCGAGGCCGCCGAACGGCTTGGTGTCTCGGCCGATGTTCGCCTGGCCTGCCAATACGCGCTCGGCGACGAGGAGATTGTCGTCTTGTTCAAGTACGATCTCGGCGGCGGCTAGCCGCCCGCACGCGCTGCCTGCCCGAAGGTCAGTGTCGGTGCGATCATGTTAGCGGTCGAGTAGCTCGGCCATTCGGCTCCGTCCTCACAGATCGGGGCGGGCGGCTTTCCCCGCACCCGGAGCCGTGATCGTCGGTCAGGATCGGCTGCCCGAGGGCGTCCTGGACGCGCTCGATGTTGCGGATGAGCACCTCCAAACTTTTTCGGAGCCCGGCCTCTTCAGGAGCCGCCAAAACGTCTCCTAACGGTCACACAGCATTCATCAGCCGGCCATCTCCTTGCTCTAAACGCGTGCTCGCCTGCTCGAGAGCGGGACCACCGCTGCCGAGCGCGTGCGGATCATCGGGGCAGCGTTGGCAAACTTCAGGATGCGGGCAGCAGAACACACAGGGAGACAACGCGTATGGCCATCAAGCTTGAGCGGATCGGCGAATATCGGACCGGTCTCTTTGATCAGGGGGCGGCAGAGATATCCGCGTTCGATCCGGCGACCAATCGTCTGTTCGTCGTGAATGGCGCAACCGAGGATGCTGCCGGCGCAGAGCGCTTGCCCGGCGTCGACGTCCTCGATCTCAGCGATCCGAGCAAGCCTGTCTTGCAGTTCTCGATTGATTTCGGCGGCCGCGCCGCCACCAGCGTTGCCGTCGGCAACGGTTTGCTCGCGGTTGCCGTGCCGAATGATCCGAGCACCGAGGCGGGCGATGTATTCTTCTTCCCGACCTCGGTGGCGAATCCGAAGCAAAGCCTCGGCAGCATCGCCGTCGGTGCCCTGCCCGACATGCTGACGTTTACCGCGGACGGCAGCAAGATCCTGATCGCCAACGAGGGCGAACCCGACGGAGATATCGACCCCGAAGGCTCGGTCTCGATCGTCGACATTGTCGGCGGCCTGATCGGTGCCAAGGCGCAGACGGTCGACTTCACCCAGTTCAACGGCCTCGAAGAGTCGCTGCGGGCGGAAGGCGTACGCATCTTCCCGGGCAAGCATGCGGCCCGCGACTTCGAGCCGGAGTACATCGCCCTCAGCCCCGACGGGAAGATCGCCTTCGTCACCCTGCAGGAAAACAACGCAATTGCCGTCATCGACGTCGAGGCGGCGAAAGTGCGCGACATCTTCGCGCTCGGCAGCAAGGACCATGGCAGCGCGCAGCCGACGCTCACGACCTTCGATCTCAGCGATGAGCTGCCGCTTCTGGGCAAGACCGCGGCCGGTCAGGAGATCAAGCTCGGCGGCCTCTCGGGCCTGTGGTATGATGGCACTACCGCCAACGGCCAGCTTCGCTTCCTGTCCATTCCCGATCGCGGCCCCAATCCGGCAACGTCCGATCTCAACGGCGACGGCGAGGCCGATCGGCCGTTCGCGCTGCCGCACTATCAGGCGCGCATCGTCGAGGTCGTGGTCGATCCGTCGACGGGCGAGGCCGACATCGGCGCCCAATTGCCGTTGACGCGCCTCGATCCCGCACTCAACGGCGGATTCCTGCCGATCAGCGGCATCTCCAACAATGCCAAGGATGAACCGCCGGTCGATCTGTTCGGCAACAAGCTGCCGTTCGATCCGTTCGGAGGCGATTTCGAAGGCATCGCCGTCGCGCAAGCCGACCACAGCTATTGGCTGGTGGATGAGTATCGGCCGGCGATCTACCATTTCAGCGCCGGCGGAGTCCTGATCGACCGCTTCGTTCCCGACGGCACCGCGGCTGCCGTTGGAGCGGCCGAGGGAACCTACGGCACTGAGACGCTGCCCGGCGATTATGCGAGCCGGCGCGCCAACCGCGGCTTCGAGGCGGTCGCGATCGACGAGGACGCGGGCATTGTCTACGCCTGGATCCAGACGCCGCTTGCCAACCCCGATCGCACGACATCGGACACGTCCGACGTCATCCGCATCCTTGGCATCGACGTTGCTACCGGCCAGCCGGTGAAGGAATTCGTGCAGCTGCTCGAAGCGCCGGACTACCGCGACGGCAAGGTCGACAAGATCGGCGATGCCGCTTTCGCCGGCGACGGCCGCTTCTGCGTCAACGAGCGCGACGACAGCCGCGAGGCGTTCGGCAAGAAGCCCATCTTCGCGATCGACACCGCCAAGGCGACCAATGTCCTCGGCATGACGTTGCCCGGCGGCAAGACCTTGTAGCAACTGACCGCCGAGGACTTTGCCGAGCTCGGAATCCGGCCGGTCGAAAAGACGAAGGTGCTGAATCTGCCGTCGATCGGCTATGTCGGCGCCGACAAGACCGAGGGCCTGGCGCTGCTGCCCGATGGCCGGCTGGCGGTTCTGAACGACAACGACTTCGGCCTGTTGGACGAACCCGTGCCCGGCGACGGCACGCTCGCCCTCGACCCGGAACCGCAAAAGACGCTGCTAGGCCTGATCGCGTTCGACGGTCAGAGCAACGGCCTCGACGCCGGCGATCGCGATGACGCGATCAACATCGCTGAGTGGCCGGTCAACGGGCTCTATATGCCGGACGCGATCGCCCGCTACGTCGACAACGACGGCGCGTTGTTCTTCGTGACGGCCAACGAGGGCGACGCCCGGGATGAGCCGAAACGGATCGGTTCGATCGAGCTTGACGCCGAGGCGTTTCCGAACGCGGCTGCGCTGCAGGACAACAAGGCACTGGGCCGGCTCGAAATTTCATCGATCGATGGCGACACCGACGGTGACGGCGATTTCGATCAGCTGTTCAGCTACGGCGCGCGCTCGTTCTCGATTTGGGATCAGTTCGGCAATCTCGTCTTCGATTCGGGCGATCAGTTTGAGCAGATCGTTGCCGAGCGTCTGCCGCACAACTTCAATGCGACCAACGACGAGAATGACTTCGACGGCCGCAGCGACAACAAGGGCCCCGAGCCGGAAGGTGTTGTGATCGGCCGGATCGACGGCAAGATCTATGCGTTCATCGGCCTGGAGCGGATCGGCGGGGTGATGATCTACGATGTCACCGAAGCGCAAGCGCCGGTCTTCGTCAACTACGTCAACGATCGCGACTTCGCGGGCGATCCGGAGAAGGATACCGCGGGCGATCTTGGCCCCGAGGGGCTGACGTTTGTTGCCGCTGCCGACTCGCCGACCGGCGCGCCGATGCTGATCGTCACCAACGAAATCAGCGGCTCGACGGCGATCTACCAGATCGAACCCGATCTGCTGCTCGCCTGAGGTCCGCATCGCCTGTGCGGGCGCTCCGGCCCCGGATACCCGGATAGGCGCCCGCACGGGCTTGCCGCGGCGTGAAACGGGCACGAATGGGTCGGCTTGCGCCCCTTCGTGCCTC
This sequence comes from Defluviicoccus sp., assembly GCA_049291695.1. Lineage (GTDB taxonomy): Bacteria > Pseudomonadota > Alphaproteobacteria > Rhodospirillales > Defluviicoccaceae > Defluviicoccus. The sequence continues at coordinate 1,497 of JBATPX010000011.1, read as the reverse complement.
ACGCGCCGGCGCTGCGCCGGCCACGTCTGTCGAAGTATCCGATCGCCCACGACCAGGCGCGTACCTTCCAGAATCTCTTGTGAAAGGACATGCCGCGTGCGCCGCTGCCCGACGGTCCGGCGACGCCGGCGTCCGGCCACGGGACAGGGTGCGCTATTTCCTGAGCAGGTTCTCTTGCGCTTCCGGCAGGTTGCCTTCGGATTGCTGCTCCCGCATCTTTAACGTCTCGTTGGACAAGTCGCCTTCGCCTGGCGTCTTATCGCTCATCTCGTCAGCGGCACGGGCTGCGCCGGCACCACTTTCAGCTTCGCGCGAGGCCTCTGCGGTGCTCGTCATCTGGATGACGGGAACGCCCTTGGGGAAAATTACTTCGCGCGCGGTATTTGGTAGTTGGATGCCATCCTTGAGGAGCGCGTTCTTGGTCTGCCGCAGCAACGCCGAATTGATTTTGTAAGGCGAGTAGGTGGCGCTGTCGAACCAATAGTAGATGCGCAAATTCACCGTTGCCGGGCCCAGTTCCTCCACCAGCACCAGCGGCTCAGGCGTCTTGAGGACGGCGGAATGATCACGCAACACCTCCGCGATCAGGACCTGCGCCTTGGCGGCCGAGAAATCGTAACCGATGCCGACCGTAAACTCGGCGCGGCGGCTCGGAATGCTACTGTAATTCTTGATGATGCTCTTGTAGACGGTGGAGTTTGGGATCTGCACCTGATTGCCGTCGAGCGTGAGCAGCACGGTACTGCGCACGTTCAGGTTCTGGACGACACCTGTGTGCCCGCCGACATCGATCAGGTCGCCGCTGTGGAAGGGATTGCGCACGCTGAGCAGGATGCTCGCCAAAAAATTCTCGGCGATGTCGCGCAGGCCGAAGCCGATGATGACGCCGATCAGCCCGGTGCCCCCAAGCACGGTTATGGCCAGCCGCGTCAGTCCGGAAAACTGCAGCACAAAATAGACGCCCAGCAGAAAGACTGGAATCGCAAACGCTCGCGTCACCACCGACAGCAGCAGCGGGGAGTCGATGCGGCCCACGAACAATCGCCGAACCGCTAGCGCCACCAGTCTGGCGATCAGCCATGTAGCCAGGATGATAAGGGCGGCGAGCGCCACCAGCGGCCAAGCCCGGACCATCTGCCGGTAGAAGCTTGTGAATTCCTCGCCTGCGCGCGTCAAGGTGGAGCCGACATCGGCATTGGCCTCGATGCGGTTGACGACGGCGACAGTGCCTTGCGTGTTTTTGGCTAGCGTGCCAGCCCAGGCCCGATGCTCCTGCGTCCCCGTCGTGCCGTCGAGGAAGACCACCCCGTCATGCACTGAGACGCGCGTCGCCTCGAACCATCCGGTCGATTTCAGGATGCGTTGCAGGCGTGTCAGTACCGGATGAATTCTCCCTGAAAGTGCCGATTGAAAATTCCCTGATTGGCCTTTGATGGCCCGCTCTGCCGGGACGCGTCCCGGCAGAGCGGGCGGCCGATCGATCGCCGGTGATCGCTC
>JBATPX010000010.1:0-10131 GCA_049291695.1 Defluviicoccus sp. | reverse complement strand
TCTTGGAAGATCCAACGGACGGGGCACCAAGCTCACCCACGGGCTTCAAGGCCCCAGGGGGACGCGGGCTCCCGTCCGTCGTCAGCCTCGCCGGCTCAGCGCCAGCCGGCAAGTGAGAGATACAAGGTGGTTCGGCTGATGGAGGATATGGAGCGTCGCGGCGTGCTGTTCCCGGCGGATCGCAAGTTCCTCGATCAGGCGCGGCAGAACGCCGCCGCGCCATGAGGCCGCGGATGAGCGAGGTCCTCGTCTCTTACAAGCGGGAGGACGAAGACCGGGTCGCGCTGATCGTCGCCGCACTGGAAGCGACGGGGCTGAACGTCTGGTGGGACCGTCATATCGAAGGCGGAGCCCGCTGGCGACGAAACATCGCCGAGCAGCTCGAGGCGGCCCGGTGCGTGATCGTGGTCTGGAGTGCGGCGTCCGTAGGTCCGGCCGCCGAGTTCGTGCACGACGAGGCCTCGCGGGCGAAGGCGCGGGGGGTGCTGCTGCCGGTGGCGATCGACGCTGTCAGCCCACCATTGGGGTTCGGCGAGGTGCAGGTCCTCGATCTGGTCGGCTGGAGGGGCGATGTCCACGACGGGCGCTTCGAAGACGTGGTCGCTGCCGCCCGCGCGCTGATCGAGGGCGGACCGCGGCCGCGACCGCAAGCAGGCGCGAGGCGCGTGCGCAGGACCTTCGGGCTCTCGGCAGCGGCGGCTGCCGTGGCGGCGGTGATCGGCTTCGCCGCCGACCTCGCAGGGTTGCAGGAACCGATCTGTCGGGTCCTGGGTGTTCGCTGGGTTTGCGGCCAACTCGGCCTCGGCGGCGTGCCGGGCGAGGCGGAGGCGGCACTATGGACGGCGCGCAGGGGTGGCGACTGCGATGCGCTCCGCACCTATCTCATCCGCTACCCGGAGGGCGCCTTCGCCACAGAGGCCCAGCGGCGTCTGACCGCGGCGGAACACGGTGTCGACACTATCTGGACACGCAAGGAACTCCGCCTGCCGATAACCGTACGCGCCGCGCTCGATCCGTTCGCCACCATCGAAGCCGCGAAGGCCGATGCCGAACACCGCGCCCCCGAAGACGCCGAGCTCGCCTGCGGTGGCCTCCGCGCGACGGACAACCGGCTGCTTTCGGCGGGCTTCGTCGTCGTCCGCTGGGACTGCCGGTGGCGGCAGTCGGGCGATCGGGCCGGGTATGCCTGCGGTTTCGACGGCGAGGCGATCTGCGCGATCGAAACGCCCGGCGCGCTGACGCGTGAGGTGTGTCCCTGACCCGTGCGACGATGAACTGGGTGCGATCCTTCGGCGGAACTGCAATAACCTCGCGCAGCGCCGCAAGTTGACGCTCTCAGGGGGCTGAGCAGTCATGTCCGTGTCAAGACACGATAGTGTTGTCTGTGGGATTTGGCGGTCGCCCAGCCGGGTCTTGCTCAGTCGCCCCTCCCATACCCATACCGCCCCGCCAGCACCCCCAGCGCTGCGACCAGGATCCCCTGCGCCTGCTCGACACGCACCGGCCGGCCGCCCCAGCCCTGGCGCATCGCCCACTCGCGGATCGAGCGCTGCAGGCCGACGACGTGCCAGACGCACGAGCCGGCGGGACTGCCGAGGCCGCCCAGCGCATCGAGGGCCTTGCCGAGACGGCGGCGGGCGTCGACCTGGGCGTCGGTGAGATCGCCCGGCCCGCCGCCGCCCGGCAGCCGGACAAGCGACATGCAGCGGATGGCATCGAAGCGGGCAATGGTGAACTGGGCCTGGAAGTCGCGTGCGGCGTCGTGCATGCCTTGCGTGATCGTGCCGGCGCGCAGCATGATGCCCAGCGTGTCGACGGTGCGGTGGTGGACGACCGGCCGTCCCTCGGGATCGGCTTCGTACACCGCCTCGAGGGCGCCGTCGGGACGGGACACGAGCGGCGGTTTCGTCGTGTCGCCGATTGGATCGGTTTGCAATCGTTGCAAACGCCGCTTCGCGGTTGACGTGTTTGGTTTCTTGCGCGCCATCACGCAACCTCCCGTTGCCCATAAAGCCGCGTCGCCTCGTTGACCACCGCCTGGCGGATGATCTCGTCACGCACGTCGTCGATCCGCAGCACCGCGATCCCCTGTTTCCGCCACGCCGCCCGGCGCATGGCGAGCAGCTCGTCTTCGTTCGTCGCTGTCCGCGGCAGGTGCCGCTCCAGCGAGCCGCGCACGCCGCTATGCACGGGTCACCTCCCGCAGGCACGCGGCGTAGCCGGCGACATCGACGATCGAGTCGAGATGCGACGAATCGCGGGTGAGCCGGGCAAGCTTGAGATCGATCAGGCACAGTGCCACCTGCGCCGGGGTGACGGTGATCCCGAGCACGAGAGACCACCGCGCGGCGATGGCGGTGAAGCTTTCCGCCGCCGGCCCGTAGATCCGCTCGCGGTTCTCGATCACGCCTTGGGCGTGTTGCAGCAGCATGGCGGCGTTCATCGCGCGTCCTCCACGCTGAGGGTTGCCTGAGTTTGAAAAGCACGCTCTCTCTGTGCGCCCGGCCGCACCGATGGCTCGGCTGGTAGGGTAGTAGCGGGTGCCGCCGGCTTCGCGATTTCGTGCCTACCGCTTGGTTGATTTTCAGCCCCAGCGCGGCGTTTTTCGGTGAGGGTGCAAGTGTGTTGCTGTTGCGCTTCGCTCCGCTCGTGGCTCCACACGTTCCTTCCCATCCGGTACGGCCAGCTCGGACAATCGAGGTGAGCGCATCTCCGAACCTCGGACAACTCACCGGCCTTGCAGTCGATGCACCGCAGACGCAGCGCCTTCAGCGCGCTCATCGGCTTGTGCCCGGCGGCGATCAACTCGTCGCGGCTCACAGCCCGAGGATCGCGGCCGACGCCCCAGCCGTCGCGCTTCTCCAGCAGGGCTTTCTGTGCCGGGGTCATCGTACCCCTCCGATCCCGTGCGCGATCGCCCAGTCGAGAAGCGCCAGCGCGTCGGCCTCGTTGTCGTCGGCGGGCGAGAAGCCCAGCGCCTTCACCGCCGTTATCACCGCTGCCTTGTCGGCGTTGCCCTTGCCCGCGATGTGCCGCTTGATCGTCCCTACCGGGACACCCTGGTACGGGATCGAGTTCGCCTCGGCCCAGGCGGTGAGATGCGCGAGATAGCCGCCGTAAGCGTGGCCGGCGGCGGTGCCCAAATGCCGCCGTACCTCTTCGAACACCACCACGCCGACGCCGCCCGCGGTCTCGTCGATCTCCTGCAGCCACGCCCGGAAGCGCAGCCAGATCATGCCGCCGCCCTCGAACCGGCCGGGGCGGAATTCCTGGACGCCGCTCGCGATCGCGCCATCGCGGCTGCGCACGGCCCAGCCGGTGCGCTGGCCCAGATCGAGGGCGAGGATCACCGGTAGTGTTGGGTTGCCCTCGCTTACTTCCTGCTCGGGCGCGGTGATCGTCCGGAACACATCCCCTTCCGCCAACCGCAGCACCATCACCGGCTTCGTCGCGGTCGCCTCGCGGGTCGCAACGATCGCTCCGGCCTCGATCATCGCGGCGAGAACGGCGTTGCGCCGCCGATGGTCAACGAACTGGGTTCGTCGCGTCAGTTCAGTTTTGGTGAGCCCTTTGCCTCCCGCGTCCCGGAGAATATCGGTGACGCAGCGCTCGAACGGCTCTCTGCGCAAGAAGGAGCCCGAGAACATCTCCGACGGAGTGACGACGGAGGAAACCGATCGGCTCGCATGGGCCGATCGTAACGTGGCGGATTTCATAGCACCCTCCAGGATCGTGGAACGGCGGGGGAGGCGTGCTGGCCGGTCAGGGACCACCGCGCCGCTCCAGCCCGGAAGAGCGGGTACGATTCCGTGCGATGTGCGTGCAGCCGCCGCTGGGCGGCGGTATCTTCAAAAAGCGCGGAGAAAATGCAGCGTCTCCGCGACAAGCTAAGCCATTGAGATGGATGGCTTTTATCTATATAATATAATAATACTAATAATTTTCTATAATACGTTACAGGTCTCTCCCGCAGCGGTCCCCCCTGTGGGGGTACGTATGGAGGACACCCCCGCTGCATTATTAATTTTTTGCATTTTCTCCTCAACCTGTTGATATTAAATGCGTTTCGATCGAGCGGCGGGTATGGAATTTTCATGAACCGGTCTCCTCGCCCACGATCCGGAGCACCATCACCGGCTTCGTCGACGTTGGGCGGAGTGCCGTGCCCAGCTGCCCGGACTCGACCAGTGCGCCGATGAGGTCGTCGCGCTGGCGTTTGTCGAGGAATTGCGTCCGGCGGATAAGCTCGCTCTTGGTGAGACCGCCGTCACCGGCGTTGCGGATGATGCCGAGCACACGCTTGTGGTTGGCCTCCGTCGGATTGTCTGCGACGTGACGGTCGACTTCGAGCATGGTGAGATCAGCGCAGTGGCGGACCAGGCGGATCGCCCAATCGGCGTCGATGTCGCGGATGGCCGGTGCCGCCGGATCGAACGCCACGGCGCGGATCAGGGCCACCTTCCAGGCGTTCTCGGCGATGCGCGCGAGAATTGAGGTGAATGGCGTGCCGCGGGCTTCGCGCAGCAGTCCGGTGACCTCTGCCTTCAGCGCGCGGAACATCTCGCGAGCTTCGGGTGCCGCCGTGACGGTACGCGGATCTGGCGCGGTCTCCGGGCCGGGCGTCATCCCGGCCAGGTTGCCGGCCGGCTTGCGCCCACCGCCGGAAGCGATCAGCGCAAGTGCTTCGAGAAGGTGGGGCGGCGACGTGCGGATACCGGTGGCGTCGTTCTCCTCCGGATAGTCATCGTCGGTCTGGAAGACGAGGAACCGGGCGAGCGAGCCATCGGCGATGTTGGCCGATTGGAGAGAACTCCAGAAGTGGAAGGGCGTCGTCGTGCCGTAGACGCAGAGGCACGGCTGGTTGATGTCGCGCCGCTCATTCTTACCGTCGCGATTGGCGTATTCCGCTCCGAGAAAGACGCTGCCGGCCGATGTGAACATCTGCGTCATGGTATCGAGAATATCGGTGATGTGCCGGGGGCTGCGCTTGCGGTCGGCCGCCGCCGACAAGAACATGCCGAATTCGTCGATCTGGAACAGGATCGCCGGCTGGCGGTGGATGGCGGTGAGCAGGCCGGCGCCAGACGCGATCTTGTTGCCGCCGAGGTAATGGCCGAGGCCGGCCTCGACGAACAGCTCGTTGATGATTTCCCGGCTGTGGTTCTTGCCGGAGCCGGAGTCGGCGATGCCGACCACGTAGAGGTTGGAGCGCAGGTTGCTCTCGGTCCGGTACTTGCGGCCCATCAGCGCGCCCAACGCGCACAAGCTGGCGCCGACGGCGAGCACCGGCTGGGGGCGCTGCGCGGTTGCCAGCATGTAGTCGACCATCGCTTTCAGGGTGCCGTCCAAGCCCGGCAGGTCGATGGGACATGGCGTACGCTGGACGGGAGACGCTTCCGGAATCTCCGGGTTGGTCGGGGACAGCTTCTCCAAGAGCGCCTTCGCCGGATGGTGACCGTTCATGCAGACGTTACCGTTTAGAACCAGCGCCGGATCCGGCGACCAGCCGTTGGCCATCGCGTGGTGATAGAGGGTCCCGGCGCCGATCGATCGCGGCTGGAAGCTGGCCCAGGCCTTCGCGGTCGTTTCCGGAACGTCCTTCACCGACTGCGCCGACCACGCGGCAAACAGCGCGTCACCGTCATCCCCCAGCGCGCCCTTCAGCGCCATGCCGATGCGCATCCACGAGTCGTAGTCGAGATCGGCGTTGGGGATGAAGGCGAGCGCCGCGGTGATCGCCTCTGTGGTGCCGCGCAGATCGCCGGGCGCGGCCGGATGCGCTGGGATGTTGCCGCCGCCGAGCCGCGCCGGCCGCAGGGTCTCCGGCAACAGGGCGTACGCCTCTTCGGCGAATGCGCGCGCCTGCGCTTGGCTGATCAAGGGCAGCCGGCCGATGTCGATGTCGGCGAGCGACTCCTCCGGCCACTCGTAAGCGCGACCGGTGTCGGGGTGAATGTGATAGGCGACGAACTGCTGCCCCTCGCCGAGGATCTCGATCGGCGACAGCTTGAAGCCCTTGAACGGTGCGTCCGTGCGATAGACCAGCAGCCGTTTCGGCGCCCGGCCGATCCGCAGCGCCGGGGTATCGCCCAAGCGTTCGCGAGCCAGGGTCTCGATGCGCAGCGCCATCCCAGCGTCGGCGACATCGATGTCGACCGCGGCGACGGCGCCGCCGGCGATGCCGATGCCGGCATCGGGCCACTGGCCCCAGATCGCGAGCTCGTTGTCGGTGGTCGGCCGCTGGCAATGTTTCGTCCAGCCGGGATAGTCGCGCCAGGCGCCGCCGATGAACCGGCCTGGTTTCTTGGTCCCCGGCATGATCGGGATGACCGCGTAGCCGTTGTCGACCAGGCGCGCGCCGAGCGCCGCCATGAACGATGGTGCCGCCATGATCTACGCCGCCTCCGGGACGGCGTTGATGTTGCAAAGGAACACGAGGCAGTCGCGCGGAAAGAACACGGTGCCGCCGCGGTCCATCCGGTCGCCGGCGTAGATCCGTTTTACCGTGTCAAGCTCATCGAGCGACTGGTAGAGCAGATCGCCGGTCGGCAGCTCCACGAAAAGGATATAGACGGGGGTGCCGGTGATCCGCTGTACCGCTTGGTAATGCTGGAACAGCCGCCAGGAAAAACCGTGCTCCCAGCGATGGGTGATGCGAGTGAAGCTTCCGGTGTTGTTTTTCGCCTTGACCTCGACCCAGCTGCGCTCGCCATCCTTCGACACGTCGAGATCCGGCACCACGTAGCTGCGCAAGGCCCCTTGCAGCTTCGGCGCTTTGTTCTGGCCGTTATAATCGTAGACCGGCACGACGTGGCAGCCGAAGCGGTGCTGCAGCAGTTCGGCTACCCGCTGCTCGGCGCTCCGGCCGAACGCCAGCCGGTCGGCAAAGGTTCGCATCACACCGCCTCCGCCGCTGGGAAGCGGTCGATCTCGGCGCCCATCGCTGCCCATCCTGGCCGCGCCTGGCGGGCGAACAGCTCGAGGCGGCCTCCCGTCGGCGCCGGACACAGGCTCTCGACCAGGGCGTAGAATTCGTCCGGCTTGCGGCTGTGCTCGCGCATCGGCGCGGTGAGCAACGTGCTTTGGTTCGACAGCGTCACCACCGGCCGGCCGCGGACGGCGACGAGGCAGTGCTCTGTCTGCCCGCGCAACCAGTCGCCGGTGCCGATGCGGTCCTTGGCCCAGGTCAGGATGGTCTTGTGCCGGAAGCCCCAGGCGTCGACGACGGTGAACGCCTCGCGCAGGTGGCTGTTGGTGGTCCACAGCCAGAGGATGGCGTCATCGTGCGCCAGGCTCGCCACCCGCAGCGCGCGGATGGCGTCGATCGTCATCTGCGGATAGGGATTGGCGGCGCGGTGCGAGACGTCGGTCGCGCGGCTGTCGTATGTCCACGGCGGGTCGGCGACGATGACGCGGAACGGGCCCTGCGGCAGCGGCGGCGGCTCGGCCGCGATCGCCTCGGCCTTCCGCGCGACCATCAGGTTGCGGTGCGCGCCGGTGACCCGGCCGGTGCGGCCCATCGCGTCCAGGAGATGGCTGTACTTTTCCGGCTCGGCCTCGGCTGCTTTCGCCACCTCGCCGGCCCGCGCGATATCCTTCGGGGTGAAGCAGTGGACGACGCGCCGCGCCGGTGATGTCGTCCGTGCCCGGCCATCGCGGCCGATGGTCTTCGGCAACTGGCGGATTTCGCCAGTTGCGGTCAGCTGCTTCCTGACGTCACCGACCGTCTCGTGATTCACCGCAATCGCCGCGGCGATCTGCCGGTTGCTGCGCTCGGGATGGCGCTGCAGCCGCCGCCGGATCAGCGCGCGCAGCTGCTCGCGCGAGAGGTGGCGGCGATGCAGATTGAGATCTTCGGCGAGTTCCTCCTTCTCCGGGTGGGACATCCCCGGCCGAATGTCGACCGGAAGGTTGCGGATGCCGAGCTCGGCGGCGATCCGCAGCCGGTTGGCGCCGTCGATAACGTTGTGATGCTCGTCGACGATGATGGGGACAACGATGCCGCGATCGCGGATGTCATCGCGAAGCGCCTTCAAATCATCGTCTGCCAGCGCTGGCAGCAGATCTTCGAACGGAAGTTGGTAGGTGATGCCGCCGACGGTCACGGTCAGCGAAGAGCCGGCATCGGAATGCCCCTTGAGGGGCGAAGACGTAAGTCGCACCGCACGAACCTCTCTGGCCATGCCCTCCGCCTGGCTGTCGAGTTCGTTTCAGGTTCGATGCGATGCGCCTCGGGAGCGGGATGGCCGGCCAGCGATCCGGCGCCCGAGGAATGGCGGAAGGCGAGAACTTTAGTTGAACATGCTCCCCTTGTCGACCGGCTTCGTCAGAACGGCACCTCCGGCGACATAACGCCTAAGCGCTCCGCGTCTCTGGCGGCAAGCGCGCGTAAGTGGTCGCAGTAGCCGGTGACGACCGCCTCGATGAAGGTGAGCCACTCGTCCGGATCGAGCGTCTCCAGGTCGGTCTTGCCGATGCTGTCGAGGTATTCGCCGCCGTAACGGCCGCCGTGGACGAAGGCGGCCTTCTCATTCGGGGTGGGATCGATCATGCCCTGTCTCCCATGGCAGAGGTCCTGGCAGGCGATGGAGCAGAGGTGGCGGAACCGTTGCCGGGGGTGTTCGAAGGACAGGGCAGGATCGAACCAGCCGAAGCCGCGGGCCTCGCGGCGGCAGACGTCGCAGAGCATTTTTGGAACTCGTAGCCGGTGATCTCCGTGTAGCGGCCCTGCGGCCGGACGCTGATCCGGACAGGGATGGGCAGCTGCTCGGCAAGGACGAGCGCCTCGGCGACGGTGCGCGGCACCGGTCGATCGGGCAGCCGCTTCTGCCACCACTGCACCGCTTTTTGGCGGGCGTAGCCGGTATGCTCGAAGCAGACCCATTCGCGATGCGATGCGAGGCCGCACGCGTACTCGACGCGCAGGCTGGGCGGACTCCCAGGCTTCTCATGGCGGTGATAGGAGATGCCGGTGACGGTCAGCCGCTGGGCTCGGATCTGGCTCGACAGGATGGCGCTGGTCGACGCGGTGTGCGACAGATCCGGCTGCGAAGGCGGGAACAGATGGCCGCAGGTCGGGCACTGGCGAACCGACGCATGGACGATCGTCCGGCAGTCGGGGCACGCCTTGACCGGTGCGGCGCCTTCCTCGTCGTCCTTCTTGCGTTTGCGCCCGTCGATGCGATCAATAGGCCCGTGCCGCTCGACGTTACTGGCGAAGTCGAGGATCAGGCAATCTTGCTTGCCATTGGCCAAACGCGTGCCGCGGCCGATCATCTGCACGTAGAGGCCGACCGACTTGGTCGGCCGCAGCATGGCGATGAGATCGACGCCGGGGGCGTTGAAGCCGGTGGTGAGCACATTCGCGTTGGTGAGGCAGCGGATGTCACCGCGCTTGAAGGCGGCGATGACTTGATCGCGCTCTGCCGAGGCGGTCTCGCCGAGGATCGCCTCGCAGGCAAAGCCTCGGCTCCGGATCGCGTCCCGGACGTGCTCGGCGTGGCGGACGCCGGCGCAGAACACCAGCCACGAGCCGCGATCGGCGCCGTGGCGAACGATCTCATCGACCGCGCCCTCGGTCACCGCGGCAACGTCACACGCCGCCTCGAGCTGGCCTGGGATAAACTCGCCGCCGCGGCTGCCGACGCCCGTCGTGTCGAGCTGGGTCGCGGTCCGCTTCGGCACCACCTCGCACAAGTAACCCTGCGCGATCATCTCGGCGACGCCAGCCTCATAGGCGATATCGGTGAACAGCGCACCCTCGCCCTCGTGCAGCATGCCGCTGTCGAGTCGGTAGGGGGTGGCGGTGAAGCCGATTACCTTGAGGTGCGGGTTAATGGTGGTGAGATCGCCCAGGAACCGGCGGTACATGGTGTCCGATGTCCGCGGGCAGAGGTGGCACTCATCGATGAGCGCCAGATCGCAGCGCTGGATGTCGTAGGCGCGCTTGTGAATGCTCTGGATGCCGGCGAACAGGATCTGCGCGTGCAGATCGCGCTTGTTCAGCCCGGCCGAGTAGATGCCGGCGGGTGCTTCCGGCCACAGCCGGATCATCTCGGCATAGTTCTGGGCGATCAGCTCCTTGACGTGGGTGACGATAAGGATTCGCGTGTCCGGCCAATCGGCGATGGC
>JBATPX010000009.1:0-1746 GCA_049291695.1 Defluviicoccus sp. | reverse complement strand
TTACCGCGACGTGGCCCGCCTTGGCCGCAAGACGCGGATCGGCGGCAAGCAGCGGGAGGCGCTGTGGTCGATCTTCGCGGGCGTGCGCGCCGAACTGGACCGGCAGGGGCTTGTGACGTGGCCGGATGTGTTCGGGTGGCTGACAGATCATTACGGGAGCGGAGCGGCGGCCCCCTTTACGTTCGCGGTCGTTGACGAGGCGCAGGACATGGGGGTGGCGGCCATGCGTTTTCTCGCTGCGCTGGGGCGCGGTAGGCCGGATGCCCTGTTCTTCGCCGGCGACCTCGGGCAGCGGATTTTTCAGACTCCGTTCTCGTGGAAGACACTCGGCATCGATGTCCGCGGGCGCTCCAACACGCTGCGGATCAATTACCGCACCTCGCACCAGATCCGCTCGCAGGCCGACGGGCTGTTGCCGCAGTCGCTAGCGGACGTAGATGGCAATGTCGAGAGCCGGAAGGGGACGATCTCCGTTTTCAACGGCCCGCCGCCACGGGTTGAGGTTTTCGTCGATGCCAACGCGGAGATCGCGGGTGTCGCCGCCTGGATCGGGGACCGGCTGAAGGACGGGCTTCTGCCGCACGAGATCGGCGTCTTCGTGCGGTCGGATGGTGAACTGGATCGGGCAAGGGCCGCGGTCGCGACGGCCGGCGCGCAGGCCCTCGTCCTTGGCGAGGATGTCGAAACGGCGGCGGGCAAGGTTTCCATCAGCACCATGCATCTCGCGAAGGGGCTAGAATTCCGCGCCGTCGCCGTTCTCGCCTGCGACGATGAGGTGTTGCCGCTGCAGGAGCGGATCGAGGCGGTGTCAGACGAGTCCGACCTGGAAGAGGTGTACAATACCGAGCGCAATCTTCTCTACGTCGCCTGCACCCGCGCGCGAGATCAGCTATTGGTGAGCGGGGTGAATCCGGGATCGGAGTTTCTCGGCGATTTCCTCGATGCAGAACACGGTCGCCCAGGATGACACGAGTCCCGCTGTTTCGAACCGGGTTGCTCTCGGAACTCCAATTACACAATCGAATTCGTCACCACCCTGGCCATCGCCAAGGCATTGAATTTGCGCAAAACCCAAGCTGGTGACTTTTCGGGCGTAGTCACCAGCTTCCGGAGAAACCGGCCAAAGAGAGAGCGCAAAGGGCCTTCCTCAAGGCGCCGCGGTCTCCGCCTGCGCCGCTAAACCCCTTTGAAACAACACATTTTTCAGCCATCCCGAGCGCCGGAGAGAAGTTCAGGGCTGTGCGCGCTGGCGGAGGGAAGGGAACCGGGAACTAACCTTCTCACCCTGTATTGTCAATGACTTAGGATGTGCTCCCGATGCGCGCCATCAAGGACAGGATCCGGCCGTGCTCGCCCAGCGTGCCACCCCGAAACCGGCACATCACAACGGCAACCGGCAGAGCGTCCACTTATCAAAAACGCACCGCTGTCCAGAAGAAGCCGGCCACCTCTGAGCTCCTGAACGTGGCGAACGCTCGTAAACACCGTTGTAGGTGACGCAACCGTGTCTCAGCGGAAGGTTGGCTTTCGCCGAGCAGGCCGCCCAGATGCCTGACCTCGCGGACGCGGGCTCGGTTCAACTCGTTGATCTTGCGCTGCAGGGGAGGAATCACCGCGAGTTGGATCGGCAGCATCATCAATGCCGCCCGGCCCAGAACCGGATCCTGGAGGAGCATGAAGGCAAGCAAGGTCAGGGACGTCCCTCCCTGGAATACCGGTGTGACAAATGCCTCGCCGGCGAATCCA
>JBATPX010000008.1:0-11502 GCA_049291695.1 Defluviicoccus sp. | reverse complement strand
GCGGCGCCAAGGCCGGCCTGAACCTCGCCAGTTATCAAGCCGATAGAGACACCACACCCACTTTTGGGTATGAAGTGGGTCAAGCGGCGATTGCGCCAGCAGCTACGTCGGGGGTGCATGGGGATGGATCAGAGATTGGCGTCCATCCATGAGCGTCTCACTCATCGACTCGGCCAGATTCCCTTTCGTCACCGGATCGGAATCGATCCGGTGGCAAGAGCGTGGAATGCTCGCGCCATGGTGAGCGGCACCAGGACGGTCATGGACTTACGATGACGGATCAATTCTTCGAACGCCCAATCCTTAATTCGCCCTACGAATATCCCCGCCAGCATTGGGAGCTCGACGAGGACGGACAGCCGACCAACCGCATCATCGAGACGCGGCGCCGATCCGACCTTATCACCCCAGTGCCGAAGCCGAAAAAGCGGCGGCAGAATCAGAAGCAAGGTTCGCTTGTTCTCGGCGGCGAAGACGACCTTTCGACCGAGGAACAGGAGTACAACCCGACTCCGATCATCAACGAGGTTCGCACCTACGTCGAGGAATGGCGCAAGCTGCCCAACCCGGATCAGTGGCTGGTCACGCCGGAAACCGCGCGCCTACTGACGCATTGGCGTCACCACACGTTCGAGGGCATCCGCCCGTTCTTCTGCCAGATCGAAGCGGTCGAAACCGCGATCTGGCTGACGGAAGTCGGGCCGAAGCTCGGCGCACGGACGAAGAAATTCTGGGCTCACATCGAGGGCGGCAACGCGCAGGCCAATCCGGAGCTCATGCGCCTGGCGCTGAAGCTCGCCACCGGCGCAGGCAAGACGACCGTGATGGCGATGCTGATCGCTTGGGCTACGGTCAATGCGGTCCGCCATCCGAACAGCAAGCAGTTCTCGCGCGGGTTTCTGGTCGTGGCACCGGGTATCACCATCAAGGACCGCTTGCGTGTCCTGTTGCCCAACGATCCGGAGAGCTACTACCGGCATCGTGAGATCGTGCCGCCCGACATGCTCGCCGACATCGACCGGGCGAAGATCATCATCACCAACTATCACGCCTTCAAATTGCGCGAGCGGATTTCCGTCTCCAAGGGCACCCGCACCGCCTTGGAAGGCTGGCGCGGCGAGACGCTGCAGACGCTGGAGACGGAAGGCCAGATGCTGCAGCGTGTCATGCCCGAACTCATGGGGCTCAAGAACATCGTCGTGCTGAACGACGAGGCGCATCACTGCTATCGCGAGCGGGTGAAGGACGCCGAAGGCGAAACCGAGGCCGACCTCAAGGGCGAGGACAAGGACGAAGCCAAGGCCAACAACGAGGCGGCCCGGATGTGGATCTCCGGGATCGAGGCGGTCAAGCGCAAGCTCGGCATCGCGCTCGTTTATGACCTGTCCGCCACGCCCTTCTTCCTGCGCGGCTCGGGTTATGCGGAAGGAACCCTGTTCCCCTGGACGATGAGCGACTTCTCGCTGATGGACGCGATCGAATGCGGCATCGTGAAGCTGCCGCGCGTGCCGGTCGCCGACAATGTTCCGGGCGGCGACACCCCGAAGTTCCGCAATCTTTGGGAAGAGATCAAGTCGCGGTGACTTCTGCGCTCGATGCTATGATCGAAGAGCCCGCACGGCCTCCCTAAGAAGGGCCGCGCGACCCGAGGCAAGGGCTACGACCCTCTCGCCCTGCCGCCAGTCCTCCTCTCAGCGCTGGAGGCCCTATACGGCCACTACGCCAAGACCTTCGCGCTATGGGAGAGCGAGGGGATCGACGTGCCACCGGTCTTCATCGTCGTGTGCAACAACACCTCGACCTCGGAGCTGATCTACAAGTACGTCTCCGGCTTCCACCGCGAAAACGACGACGGCTCGACCACGCTCGAAAACGGCCGTTTGGCGCTGTTCCGGAACTATGACGACTACGGAAACCGCATCGCCCGCCCGAACACGATCCTGATCGACTCGGCGCAGCTGGAATCCGGCGAAGCCCTCGACAAGGACTTCCGTGAGATGGCGGGGGACGAGATCGAACGCTTCCGCCGGGAAATGATCGAGCGTACCGGCGACGTCCACGCCGCCGACTCGATCGACGACGCCACGCTCCTGCGCGAGGTGATGAACACCGTCGGCAAGAAGGGGCGCCTCGGCGAACAGGTGCGCTGTGTCGTCTCGGTCTCGATGCTGACGGAAGGGTGGGACGCCAACACCGTCACCCATATCCTCGGCGTTCGCGCCTTCGGCACGCAGTTGCTGTGCGAGCAGGTGGTCGGCCGCGGCCTGCGTCGTCAGTCCTATGATCTCAACGAGGAAGGCCTGTTCAATGTCGAATATGCCGACGTGCTCGGCATTCCGTTCGACTTCGCCGCCAAACCGGTCGTCTCTCCGCACGCACCCCCACGCCCATCGGTGCGCGTCCATGCCGTCAAACCGGACCGCGATGCGCTGGAGATCGTCTTTCCACGCGTGGAGGGCTACCGCGTCGAACTTCCGGACGAGCGCCTGGAGGCGGCTTTCGGGCCGGATCACGTCCTCCGCCTGACACCGGAACTGGTCGGTCCGTCGGTGACCAAGAACCAGGGCATCATCGGCGAGGGCGTCGATCTGACGGTCGCGCACCTGAAGGATATGCGGTCCTCGACCGTCCTGTTCCATCTCGCGCGGCATCTTCTCTACAACAAGTACCGCGATCCCGGCGAGGAGCCGAAGCTCCACCTGTTCGGTCAGCTCAAGCGCATCACGCGCCAGTGGCTGGAAGGCGGCTATCTCAAGTGCTCGGGCGGCACCTATCCGGCGCAGATCATCTACAAGGAGATCGCCGACATGGCGGCCGAGCGGATCAAGGCCGCCATCACCGAGACGCTCGCCGGCGACCGGCCGGTCAAGGCGATCCTCGACGCCTACAACCCGACCGGCTCGACGGCCTTCGTCAACTTCACGACCTCGAAGGAAACGCGCTGGCAGACCGACCCGCGCAAATGCCATGTGAACTGGGTCGTCTGTGACAGCGACTGGGAGGCGGAGTTCTGCCGCGTGGCGGAGGCGCACCCCAAGGTTTGCGCCTACGTCAAGAACCAGAATCTCGGCCTCGAAGTGCCCTACCTGATGGGGTCGTTGCGGCGAAAATACATCCCGGACTTCATCGTCCAGGTGGACGACGGCTTGTCCGATCCGCTGAATCTCATCGTCGAGATCAAGGGCTTCCGCGGCGAGGACGCTTCCGTGAAGGCGAACACCATGCGCGCCTATTGGGTGCCGGGGGTGAACAACCTCGAACGATACGGCCGCTGGGCCTTCGCCGAGTTCACCGCCGTCTACGAGATCGAGGCCGAGTTCAACACACTGATCGAGCGCTTTGTCGCGGAAATGGCAGCGTGAAAGGCGATCGATCGTGACCTTGAAGACCACGCGCTATTTTGTCGAGCAGGTCTTGCGTAAGCGTCCCTACCTTCAACCGCAATGGTGTGAGGCGGTCATTGCGCGACCGCTTCGTCGCCAAGCCCAGCCGGAAGGCCGTATCCGCTTCTGGGGAGCGGTAACCGATCCGCGAGACGGCGTGCGTCGGGTCTTGCGCGTCGTAAAGCTGGACGACGGCGAGACTATCCATAATGCTTCCTTCGACCGGCGCTTCCGGGAGGACGAACCATGAAGCTGCACTATTATCCCGAAACCGACAGCCTCTACATCGAACTTCGCGGCGAGCCGGGAGCGGAAACCCGGGAAATCGCCGACGGATTGAACGTTGACTTGAACGACCGGGGCGAGGTCGTCGGGTTTGACATCGATCATGCGTCGCGGCATCTCGATTTGACGACTTTGGAGGCAGTCGAACTGCCGCTCAAGGCCACGCGCATCGCCTGAGATTGGGACTTCCGGGGGCTCCGCGACATGGCCAAGAAACCGCTCGACGTCGAAGCGCTGGCCCATAAGGCCGCCAGGCGAAGCGGTGCAACCGCGACTTTGACTCACACCAGGTCGGGCCGGCCGTTGCATTGCGCAGCGGCCGAGTTCACGGCCGTCTCCGAGATCGAGGCCGAGTTCGATAAGCTGATCCAGTCGTTGATCACCAACAAGGCAGCCTGAGGTCATGGCGACGCCATCCGTACCCCGTGAACTCCTGGACTTGGTCATCGCCTACTTCCATCCGCTCCGCATCGTTCTTTTCGGCTCGATGGCGCGCGACGAGGCGGGGCCGGACAGCGACATTGACCTCCTCGTCATCGTCGACGATGACACACCACCCGAGAAGCTGACGCTGCGCGCCGCCTATGAGGCAAGGCGACCTTACCACGGCGCCGCCGATGTCTTCCCCTGCCGCAATTCAGTCTTTGAGATCAAGCGCCGGGTTGTCGGCACCCTCGCCCACGAGGCGGCAGAAGACGGCATCATCGTCTATGAGCGCCACTGACGAAGACATCACCCGCCACCGCCGCAACGAGGCGCGGCGCTGGCTGCGGTTGGCCAGCGAAGATGCCCGCGTCGCTCGCCTGTGTCTGGCCGCCGAGCCAACGGTATTAGCGAGCGCCGCCTTCCACAGCCAGCAGGCCGCGGAAAAGGTGCTCAAGGGGCTGTTGGTGCTTGCGAAAATTCGGTTTGGCAAGACCCACGACCTGGACAGGCTGACGGCTCTCGCCGCTCCCGCCTATCCGGACCTGCGGCCTCTGTTGGAGGCGGTCCGGCCGCTGACGGTCTGGGGCACCGCTTTCCGCTACCCCAGTCCCGGCGATGTGGAGGAAGCGGCTCCAGAGGCGCCAGAACAACACGCGGCGTTGACAAGAATCGACCGCCTCGCCGAAGCGTTGCGCGCGGCGAGCGAGGAAACACGGTGACGGGGAGGCAGGATGGCGAAGAAACCGCTCGACGTCGAAGCGCTGGCCCATAAGGCCGCCAAGCGCAGGAACATCCCGACGGCGGAGTTCGAGTCCGTGATGCGGGAGGAGGAAAAGAGCCCGATCCGCCTCGCGTACGAGCGGCGCAACCGTGATCTCGATCCGCAGCTGGTCTGGCGCGGCAAGGATGTTGAGGACTGGTCGGACCTGATCGTCGCCGCCCCGCCGCTCTACATCCAGGAGAAGGTGCACCCCAAGGTCATCATCGACGACCTGCGGCGGTCGAGTGGCCGGTGGTCAGTGTCCGGTGGCCGGTCCGCTGACCACCGATCACCGGCCACCGATCACCAGCCGGACCTGTTCGCAGACTTTAACGGGCTCAAGGATGCCGAGGCCGCCACCGAGTTCTACCAGCATGACCAGAACTGGTCGAACCGGATGATCTCGGGCGACTCGCTCTCGGTGATGGCCTCACTCGCCGAGCGTGAGTCCTTACGCGGCAAGGTGCAGTGCATCTATCTCGACCCGCCCTACGGCATCAAGTTCAACTCGAACTTCCAGTGGTCCACCACATCGCGCGACGTGAAGGACGGCGACCGGACCCATGTGACCCGCGAGCCGGAGCAGGTGCGCGCCTTCCGCGACACCTGGCGCGACGGCATCCATTCGTATCTCACCTACCTGCGCGACCGGCTGACCGTGGCGCGCGACCTGCTGGCCGAGAGCGGCAGCATCTTCGTGCAGATCGGCGACGAGAACGTCCATCGCGTGCGGGCGCTGATGGACGAGGTGTTCGGGGATGAGAATTTGATCTCAGAAGTCTTCTTC
The DNA here is from genome assembly GCA_049291695.1 of Defluviicoccus sp. Lineage (GTDB taxonomy): Bacteria > Pseudomonadota > Alphaproteobacteria > Rhodospirillales > Defluviicoccaceae > Defluviicoccus. The sequence continues at coordinate 5,861 of JBATPX010000008.1, read as the reverse complement.
AAAACAACTTCTGGCCTAGGAGGTAACTTTCTCGCAGGCACAGGCAACTTTTTGCTTTGGTATGGAAAAAACAAGAACCTGACTAAGTATAGGAGTGTATTTTTTGAGAGTGGTATCGAACAGGATGTAGGAAATCGCTTCACACGAGTGCAAGAGAAAAACTACTATCGCCGACCTATGAACATAGCCGAGCGCCAGCGCGATCAGTCTGCACTTTCTGAAGTAAAGGTTTATCGTCACGACAACATCAAGTCGCAAAGCGGCACAACCACGACGGGTTTTGACTATCTCTACGATGCCATTGCCTTCAAGCGTGGCAAAGGTTTTTGGAAGACAAACAAACTTGGAATGGACCGCCTCGCACGGGCAAATCGGCTTGGATATCCCACTGCTAACTCACTCGCTTACGTTCGTTTCATTGATGACTTCGCGGTTAGCCCAATTACGAACCTTTGGACCGATACCCAAACGGGTGCATTTACGGATGAAAAGACCTATGTCGTTCAGACAAACACCAAAGTCGTCGAACGCTGCATCCTGATGACCACCGACCCCGGCGATCTGGTGCTCGATCCCACTTGCGGCTCGGGCACCACCGCCTACGTCGCCGAGCAGTGGGGGCGGCGCTGGATCACCATCGACACCTCGCGCGTCGCCATCGCGCTCGCCCGCTCGCGCCTGATGGGGGCCCGCTATCCCTATTACCTGCTGGCCGACAGCCCCGAGGGGCAGCGCAAGGAGGGCGAGGTCACGCGGCAACCGCCGAAGACCACGCCGACCCGCGGCGATCTCCGCTTAGGGTTTGTCTACGAGCGCGTGCCGCACATCACGCTCAAATCCATCGCCAACAACGCCGAGATCGACGTGATCTGGGAGCGGTTGCAGCCCGCCGTCGAGGCGGCGCGCGCCGCCCTCAACTCCGCGCTGAAAGGGCATCCGGAGCCCTTCAAGGTCGATACCGGCGGCCGCGCCGGCAAGGCGATCGACTTCCGGGAAGCGGGCGAGGTGCGGCTGCCCTCCGGCGAGCCCGCGCCAGCCGGCGGCTTCATGGAATGGGAGATCCCGCGAGAAACCCCGAAGGGATGGCCCGAACCTGCCAAGGCCGCGCTCGCCCGCTTCTGGGAGGCGCGGATCGCTCGCCAGAAGGCCATCGATGCCTCCATCGCGGCCAAGGCCGAGTTCGAATACCTCTACGACAAGCCGTACGTGGACACGTCCAAGGTCCGCGTCGCCGGGCCCTTCACGGTCGAGAGCCTGTCGCCCCACCGCACGCTGGCGGTCGACTGGGACGACGAGCTGATCGACGTACTCGAAGCCGCCGAGGGCAAGCGCCAGGCGAAGGCCAAGGGCATGGGCCGCGACGAGGCGGCGAGCGACTTCGCGCAGATGATCCTCGAAAACCTGAAAGTCGCCGGCGTCCAGCAGGCGCACAAGGAAGGCCGCATCACCTTCTTGAGCCTGACCGGCTGGCCTGGCCGCTTCATCTGCGCCGAGGGCGCCTTCATGGAGGGCGGACAAGAGGCGGGGGGCGTCGAAGGCGCGACAGGGAAGGAACCAAAGCAAAAGCGCGCCGGCATCTTCATCGGCCCCGAGTTCGGAACCGTCAGCCGCCCCGATCTGGTGGCCGCCGCGCGCGAGGCGGGCGATGCCGGCTTCGACGTGCTGATCGCGTGCGCCTTCAACTACGACGCCCATTCGGCGGAGTTCGACAAGCTCGGCCGGGTGCCGGTGCTCAAGGCGCGCATGAACCCGGACCTGCACATGGGCGGCGATCTCAAGGCCACCGGCGCCGGCAACCTCTTCGTCATCTTCGGTGAGCCCGACATTGCAGTGGTCAGTGGCCGGTGGCTGGTGACCAGCCGGGGAAGGATGGTGGTGGGTTATGAGCGGATTGCGCAGCTATCAGGACTTGGAAGTCTGGAAGAAATCAATCGACTGGGCGGAAGCGATCTACCGCGCTTCAAGCGAGTGGCCGCACGTCGAGAGGTTTGGGCTGACGAGTCAGGTCAGGCGGGCGGCGGTTTCGATCCCAGCCAACATCGCAGAAGGGGCGGAGCGGCACGGGAGGGCGGAGTTTCTGCACTTTCTCGGGGTGGCGAAGGGGTCGCTCGCGGAGGCGGAGACGCATCTGCTGATCGCCGAGAGGCTGGGTTTTCTCACCCCGGTGGACCGACAGCCGTTGCGGGAGGCAGCATCGGAAATCGGTCGCATGCTCTCCGGCCTTACGAGATCACTGCGATCGAAAGCCTGACTCCTGCCGATTTCCCGCTCACCCTGACCACTGACCACTGGACACAAGTCACTGTCTTCGGCGTCGACGTCTTCAAGCCGCAGACCGGCGAGGTGGTGAGCGAGGGCACCGACGGCATCGCGCTGTGGATGCTGGATACCGACTACAACGAGGAAAGCTTCTTCGTCCGCCACGCCTACTTCCTCGGCGCGAACGACCCCTACAAGGCGCTCAAAACCACGCTGAAGGCCGAGATCGACCAGGAGGCCTGGGAAAGCCTGCACTCGGACACGTCCCGCCCCTTCCCGAAGCCGGCGTCGGGCCGCATCGCGGTGAAGGTGATCAACCACCTCGGCGACGAGGTGATGAAGGTGTTCAGCGCGCGCTAGGCGGTACGGCATTGACACGGGTGGCGGCAGCGGTTCAGCATAGGCCAAGGCCTATGGCGGTCAAGGTGCGGCGAGGAGGAGGCGGTGACGGCAGAACGACGGGTCAGGCTGTTCAAGAACGGCCGCAATCAGGCGGTGCGCATTCCGCGTGACATGGAGTTGCCGGGTAACGAGGCGATCATCCGCAGGGACGGCACGCGCCTCGTTATCGAGCCGGCGCCGCCGCGTTCACTGCTGGCGGTGCTGGCAACGTTGCGGCCGATTGATGAGACCTTCCCGCGAATCGAGGACCGGCCACCGCGCGCCGTCGAACTGTGAGCATGCGCTTTCTGCTCGACACCAACGCCCTTTCCGATCTGGTGCGCAATCCTCAAGGGGCGATCGCGGCGCGCATTGCCGAGGCTGGCGAGGACGCCATCTGCACCAGCATCATCGTCGCCGCGGAACTGCGCTACGGCGCCGCCCGCAAGGGATCGGCGCGATTGTCGGCGCAACTGGCAGCGGTGCTCGGCGCCATCGAGATCGCCGCCTTCGAGGCGCCCGCCGATACGGTCTATGGCGAACTGCGGGCAAGCCTCGAACGCCAGGGGCAGATCATCGGCGGTAACGATCTGCTGATCGCGGCGCACGCGATGGCGCTGGGGTGTGCCGTCGTCACCGCCAACGAGCGGGAGTTTTCCCGGATCAAAGGGCTCACCGTCGAAAACTGGCTCAAGTGAGCGGCTGAGGCATGAATTTCCGAATCGCCGACACCTTCACCGACAGCCTCGCCCGGCTGACGGCCCAGGAACAGAAGGCGGTGAAGACGACGGCCTTCGACCTGCAACTCGATGCCTCCGCGCCGGGGCTCTCGTTCCACAAGCTCGACCGCGCCAAGGACCCCAATTTCTGGTCCGTGCGAGTCAACGCCGCCATCCGCCTCATCGTCCACCGGACGGAGGGAGCCTTCTGCTCTGTTATGCCGGTCACCACGACGACGCCTACAAATGGGCCGAACGGCGCAAGATCGAGCGGCATCCGGCGACGGGCGCGGCCCAGCTAGTCGAAATCCGCGAGCGCGTCGAAGAGGTGCAAGTCTTCAAGCCGAAGGAGGTTGCGGAACCGGTGGCCGCCACGCCGGAAGCGAAGCCGAAACTCTTCGACAATCTGCGCAAGTTCGAGCTGATGGCCTTCGGCGTGCCCGAGGAGTGGGTGAACGACGTTCGCCTGGCGACCGAGGACACGCTGTTCGACATCATCTCCCATCTGCCGCAGGAAGCACAGGAGGCGCTCCTCAAGCTGGCGGTGGGCGAGAAGCCCGAACCAGCGCGGGCGGCGCCGGTCGAGGTGGACCCCTTTGCCCATCCCGATGCGCAGCGCCCGTTTCGCGTCCTCACCAACGTCGAGGAGCTGGCGCGCGCGCTCGACTATCCGTGGGAGAAGTGGGCGGTTTTCCTGCACCCGGACCAGCTTCAGTATGTGGAGCGCGCGTATGCGGGGCCGGCGCGGATTTCCGGCTCGGCCGGCACGGGAAAAACCATCGTCGCCCTGCACCGCGCCGTTCACCTCGCCAGGCGGCACGCAGACGCGAAGGTGCTGCTGACGACGTTTTCCGCGACCCTCGCCAACGCGCTGCGGACGAAGCTCAATCGCCTGGCCGGCAACGAGCCGGGTGTTCGCGAGCGGGTCACGGTTCACGCAGTCACCGGCATTGCGCGTTCACTCTACACCGGGCTTTGGGGGGAGCCAGCTCTCGCATCTCCCGAGTTGGTCAGCTCGCTGCTACAGCAAGCGGCCGGGAAAGTCGCTGACGAGCGCTTTTCTGCTGTGTTCCTGCTGGGCGAATGGTCCGAGGTCGTCGATGCGTGGCAGCTCAGGAGCTGGGAGGCTTACCGCGACGTGGCCCGCCTTGGCCGCAAGACGCGGATCGGCGGCAAGCAGCGGGAGGCGCTGTGGTCGATCTTCGCGGGCGTGCGCGCCGAACTGGACCGGCAGGGGCTTGTGACGTGGCCGGACGTGTTCGAGCGGCTGGCAGATCATTACGGGAGCGGCGCGGCGGCACCCTTTACGTTTGCGGTCATTGACGAGGCGCAGGACATGGGCATACCGGCCATGCGCTTTCTCGCCGCGCTGGGGCGCGGCAGGCCGGACGGCCTGTTCTTCGCCGGCGACCTCGGGCAGCGGATTTTCCAGACCCCATTCTCGTGGAAGACGCTCGGCATCGATGTCCGCGGGCGCTCCCACACGCTGCGGATCAATTACCGCACCTCGCACCAGATCCGCTCGCAGGCCGACCGGCTGTTGCCGCAGTCGCTCGCGGACGTGGATGGCAATGTCGAGAGCCGGAAAGGGACGATCTCCGTTTTCAACGGCCCGCCGCCGCGGGTGGAGATTTTCGGCGATGCCGACGCGGAGATCGCGGGTGTCGCCGCCTGGATCGGGGACCGGCTGAAGGACGGGCTACTGCCGCACGAGATCGGCGTCTTCGTGCGGTCGGAGGGTGAACTGGATCGGGCAAGGGCCGCGGTCGCGACGGCCGGTGCGCATGCCCTCGTCCTTGGCGAGGATGTCGAAACGGCGGCGGGCAAGGTTTCCGTCAGCACCATGCATCTCGCGAAGGGGCTTGAATTCCGCGCCGTCGCCGTTCTCGCCTGCGACGATGAGGTGTTGCCGCTGCAGGAGCGGATCGAGGCAGTGTCAGACGAGTCCGACCTGGAAGAGGTCTACAATACCGAGCGTCATCTGCTCTACGTCGCCTGCACCCGCGCGCGAGATCAGCTATTGGTCAGCGGGTTGAATCCGGGATCGGAGTTTCTCGGCGACTTCCTTGATGCGGAACACGGTCGCCCAGGGTGACACGTGTCCCGCTGTTTCGAACCGGGTTGCTCTCGGAACTCCAATCACACAATCGAACTCGTCACCAGCCTGACCGAATCCAAGTTATTGATTACGAACGAAATCCAAGCTGGTGACTTTTGGGGCGTAGTCACCAGCCTTTGGAGAGAGGGGCCAAAGAGAGAACGCTGAGGGCCTTCAGCGTCAGGCCGCGGTCTCCGTCTGCGCCGCTAAGGCCCTTTGAAACAACGCATTTTTCGGGCGCTCCGAGCGCCGGAGAGAAATTCAGGGCTGAGCGGGCTGGCGGAGGGAAAGGAGTGCGACCAGGAACCTTCTCCAGTTTGAGCACACAAACTGGGAAAGGATCGTAAGGGTTGGGATTGGAGTGCCGGCGGCGGAATGATTGTCGTCCGGACCCTCTGGTGTCG
>JBATPX010000007.1:0-1744 GCA_049291695.1 Defluviicoccus sp. | reverse complement strand
ACCTTTGTCAGCGCCTACCAGAACGACGTCGAGCGCGAAGAGAGCGCCCTGCGCGGAGCACAGGAGGCCCTGAAGCGCAAACAAACGGAACTGTCGTCGGAGGCCTACGCCGTTGAGCGCCGCAGTTGGGAGCAGTCCGTGGCCGACGCGCAGCGTCGTTTCATGCGCCGTCGCCAAGCCATGGATGAGGCGCGCGCGCAAGCCTGGCAACAGGTCAACGAAGCGTTGGGCACGGTCATCCGCGTGCTCGCGGCCGAACGCAATTTACGGATCGTGTTGCGGCGCGACCAAGCGTTCTGGGTTGCGCCGGAACTGGAGGTGACCGACGAAGTGCTCAACCGCTTGAACCAGATCTTGCCGACCGTCGAGATCCAGGCGATCGAAGGCTAGCGGACGGCCTTTTCCGAAAAGCCCTTGCGAAGCCCGTCGCGATGGTAAAAAAGGAGGCGGTAGCTCTGTTGCCGCGGCGCGACGCGCGTGCCCATCGAAGGGTGAACGGCCGCGCAGCGCCCTCTCCTCGAACATGGAGGGGCCGCATCGCGAGAGGGATCGCATCAGGGGGTGTCCAGCTTTCTTGGTCGGACGAATGAAGAACGAAGAGTTGACCACGACCACGCAATCAATCGACGTCGAAGGCATTCAGCGGTTGCTGCCGCACCGCTATCCGAGGTTGATGATCGATCGCGTTATCGACATGGAGCCCGGGTTGCGGGCGACCGGCATCAAGAACGTCACCATCAACGAGCCGTTTTTTCAGGGCCACTTCCCCGGCCATCCGGTGATGCCCGGCGTGTTGATCATTGAGGCCATGGCCCAGACCGCGGCCGTTGTCGTGGTCACGACGCTCGACCGCGAGCGTAACGGCAGCGTTGTCTATTTCATGTCAATCGATCACGCGCGCTTTCGCAAACCGGTGCTGCCGGGCGATACCATGTATCTTTATGTTGAAAAGCAGCGCAGCCGCGGAAACGTCTGGAAATTCACAGGTCTTGCCAAGGTCAACGACATCCTGGTGGCCGAGGCGACGTACGCCGCGATGATCCGCGATCTGTAGGACAGATCGTAACCCTTGATCGCAACGCGCCGCCATGCGCGGGCTCCGGCGTGCTCTTCTCTCGCCCAACCGGGATTTTGGCACACCGCATGCTTCGAATGGACGTCGGGTCCTTTCGCCCGGTGAACGGGGAACGAACGCATGGCACGCTTTGCCGCCCTGTGGGGCATTGTCTTGGTGCTGGCATCGGTATCAGCGCGCGCGGAATCGATCACGATTGCGGCAGCGGCTGATCTCAAGTTCGCCATGGACGACATCGTCGCCAGCTTCGAGGCGGGTCATCCGGCCGACGCGGTGAGGGTCATCTATGGATCGTCGGGCAAGTTCCTCACGCAGATTCAGCAAGGAGCACCTTACGACCTGTATTTCTCGGCCGACATTGCCCACCCGCGCCGGCTCGCCGACGCGGGCTTGGCCGCTTCGGACGTCATCCCTTACGCCTTCGGCCGGATCGTGCTGTGGAGCGTCGAGCGGGACGCCAGCGCGATGACGCTGGCAAGCCTCGCCGATCCGAAGATTGCGCGCGTTGCGATCGCCAATCCCAAGCATGCGCCCTATGGCAAGCGGGCCGAGGAAGCGCTGCGGGCTTCCGGGCTGTGGGAAGCGGTCGAGCCGAAGCTGGTTTACGGTGAGAACATCGCCCAGACAGCGCAGTTCGTGCAAACCGGCAATGCCCAGGTCGGCATCATC
>JBATPX010000006.1:0-14997 GCA_049291695.1 Defluviicoccus sp. | reverse complement strand
GCTGCGGATCGCCGGCACGCGGCCGGCCCGGCGGGGGCGATGATACGGGTCGTGTCGGCATCGGCGATGACGGGCTGGTCCCCCGGCTCAAGCTCTCGATCGCGTCAGCCGGCGTCGGCAGCCGGGCGGCGTAGGCAATGCGGATCAGCACCATCTCGGCGGCCTGGATCGGCACCGGCGCCACCCGCGTTTCGCCGAGGCCCTTCAGCAGCATCTGCCAAACGCGGGTCACCTCGGCCATGTCGAGCTTTTCAGCCATCGCTCCGCCGCGCACCCGCTCGGCCTCGGCAACACCGGGCGCAGCCGCAGCCGCCGGCACCACTTTGATGCGGGTGATCCAGTGCGTCAGCTCAAGCAGGTCTTCCAGAACCGCCGCCGGGTCCGCACCGGCGGCGTAGCGCCCACCCAGGATCTCGAGCGCGCATGCAACTTCGCCCTGCATCAGCGCATCGAACAGGTCGAAAACGACGGTGCGGTCGACGAGCCCCAGCATCTCCCGCACCACGGTCTCGTCAATCTGCCCCGCGCCCAGCGCAATCGCCTGATCCAACAGGCTCAAGCCATCGCGGACGCTGCCGTCGGCGGCCCGTGCGATCAGGTTGAGGGCACCTTCGCTGGCACTCACCGTCTCTGCCGTCGCCACCCTTTGCAGGTGGCGGGCGATCTCCGCCGTGTCCACCCGGCGCAGATCGAAGCGTTGGCAGCGCGACAGGACGGTGACCGGGACCTTTCGGATCTCGGTCGTAGCGAAGATGAACTTCACGTGCTCCGGCGGCTCCTCCAGCGTCTTCAACAGCGCGTTGAAGGAGTGCGTCGACAGCATGTGCACCTCGTCGACGATATAAACCTTGTAGCGCGCCGAGGTCGGCCGGTAGGGAACGCCGTCGAGAAGCTCACGGATCTCCTCGACCTTGGTGCGACTGGCGGCATCCATCTCGATCACGTCGAGGTGGCGATCCTGGGCGATGGCGACGCAGTGGGTGCAGACGCCGCACGGCTCGGGCGTCGGACCACCCGCGCCGTCAAGGCCGACGCAGTTGAGCGCGCGCGCAATGATACGCGCTGTAGTTGTTTTTCCCACGCCGCGCACACCCGACAGCATATAGGCGTGGGCAAGGCGGCCCGAGCGCAGCGCATTGCCGAGCGTGCGCACCATCGCCTCCTGGCCGATCAGCTGGGCGAAGGTCGCAGGCCGGTACTTGCGCGCCAGCACGCGATAGGGCTGGGTCTGCCCGAGCGGGGCGGACGTGCCGGCCTCGGCAGTCGTCATCCGGGCGCTCCGATGCTCGCCGTCATTTTTTGGGTCCGCCCGTCGCGGACCCTGAAGCGGTCCAGTGGGAGACTGGCGGGCGACCCGGACCGGAACTCGTTACGGCTGCTTCCTTCCGGACCTGACCGGGTTGGCGAGGGGTCCGTCCGCCGCCAGCCTCCCGAGGCGAGACTATCGGTCGCAGGCGCGAGCTTAGCAAGCAGCAATCGGCCTGCGCTAGCGCCGGCCGATGCCCGCCCCGGCAGTATCGTGAAAGCCCGGCGTTGCCGAACGAGCGCGAACGTGGCAGTTTTTCCGCCATGACTGCCGCAAGCGGAGCAATCCTTTATACCGGCTGCGGACTCGACCGCGCCGCCGAACGGCGAGCCAACGACGCCTGGATCGAGGCGCAACGGCGCGCGCCGACCATCCGCGTGTTGCCCTATTGGCGCGGCCGGAACCTCATTATCGAGGGTGAGCCGCCTCGCCTCGCCGCGGCGACCGGTGCCACCGCGCAGGACGTGGCGGCAGCCGCGGAGACGCTCGTGTTCCTCGGCACGTCGGCGGACGGTTGCCCCTGGTTCGCGGCCGATCTGTCGGCGGGCGAGCGCCGGGACTTGCCCGCCCTCAGCGGCGGGACTGCGTTCCGCGATCTGTGGCGGGTCGGCGCACGGCTTGCGCGCGATGACGGCGCGATCCTTGCCTACGCCCGCGGCATGATGCACTGGCACCGGCAGCACCGGTTCTGCGGCCTGTGCGGTCAACCGACGCTCGCGCGCGAGGGCGGCCATATGCGCGCGTGCACCAACGAGGCTTGCGGCGAGAAGCACTTCCCGCGCACCGATCCGGTGGTGATCATGCTCGTCACCCACGGCGACGGCACAGGTACACGCTGCGTTTTGGCGCGTCAGCCGGCATGGCCTGCCGGCCTGCACTCGACGCTGGCCGGTTTCGTGGAGCCGGGTGAGAGCCTTGAGGAAGCGGTGGTGCGAGAGGTGCGCGAGGAGGTCGGCCTTGACGTCGCCCGGCTCGCCTATTTCACCTCGCAGCCGTGGCCATTCCCGGGGTCACTGATGCTGGGGTATTGGGCCGTGGTCGATGACGCGCGCGCAATCCGCTTCGATACGGCCGAGCTTGAGGATGCGCGCTGGTTCAGCCGCGGCGAGGTGCTGGCGTTCGCGCGGCCCGAGCGGTATCTCCCCCACCGTGGCACGATTGCGCGCGCACTCATCGAGGCTTGGCTTGCCGACGGCGCCTTCGGCTGCGGCATAAACGGGGCCGGCCCGTGCTGACGCTCCGCACCGCCGAACCGGAGGACGCCGAGCCGATCGCGCGCGTCTATGTCAACGCTTGGCGTGCGACCTACCCCGGAGTCGTCCCCAACGAGGTTCTGGTGCGGATGTCGGTCCGCGCTCAGGCGCGCCAGTGGGCGCTCGTGTTGCGCCAGCGCGGCCGGCCGCAAGCCGTAATCGTCGCCGAAGACCGCGCGGCGGGCATCATCGGCATGGGCTCGTGCGGCGAGGCACGCGCAACCGGACTTCCGCAGTCGGGCGAGATCTATACGCTTTACGTCGCGCCCGGCCACCAGGACAATGGCGTCGGCAGCGCTCTCTTGTCGCGCCTGTTCGACGTACTCGCCGATCGCGGCCTGAACTCGGCGCTGGTGTGGGTGTTGGACGGCAATCCGGCGCGCTTCTTCTACGAAGCCATGGGCGGCCGAAGGGTCGCCGTGCGCATGGAAACGCTGTGGAATAAGGAGCTGACGCAGGTGGCCTACGGCTGGGACGATGTCCGCAGCGTCAATCGGCTGCGCGATGTGGGCGCCAAGTGAACCAGGCGCCCTCGGCACGACAGAAAGGCAAGGGTGAGGGAGCGCCGATGTTCGAACGGATCCTGATTGCCAACCGCGGCGAGATCGCCTGCCGCATCATCCGCACCGCGCGAAGGCTGGGCATCCGCTCGATCGCCGTGTACTCCGATGCCGACGTCGGCGCACTGCACGTAGCGATGGCGGACGAAGCCTATCACATCGGCCCGGCCGAGCCGCGCTTGAGCTATCTCGCCATCCCGCGGTTGCTCGATATCGCGGCGCTGGCCGCCGTCGACGCCATCCACCCGGGCTACGGCTTCCTGTCCGAGAACGCCGCATTCGCCGATGCCTGCCGGGCGGCCGATTTCGTGTTCATCGGTCCGCCGGCGGAAGCCATCCGGGCGATGGGCGCCAAGAGCGAGGCCAAGGCGATCATGGCAGGGAACGGCGTGCCCGTCGTCCCCGGCTATCATGGCGAGGCCCAGGACCTGCAGATTCTTGAGCACGCGGCGGCGCAGATCGGCTACCCCGTCATCGTCAAGGCGGTTGCCGGCGGCGGCGGCCGCGGCCTGCGCGTGGTCGACCGGCCGAGCCAGTTGCGCCAAGCAGTCGAGCGGGCGCGGCACGAGGCAATGAGCGCCTTTGACGATGGACGACTTCTGATCGAAAAATACCTCGCCCAGCCCCGCCACGTAGAGGTGCAGGTGTTCGCCGATCGCCTTGGATCGGTTGTGCACCTGGCGGAACGCGATTGCTCGATCCAACGCCGGCACCAGAAGGTCATCGAGGAGGCTCCGGCGCCGAACCTGTCGCCGGCGCTGCGCCAAGCGCTTGGCCAGGCGGCGGTGCGCGCCGCTCAAGCCGTCGGCTACGAGGGTGCCGGCACGGTCGAGTTCCTCGTCGACGGCGCGGACAGCTTCTTCTTCATGGAGATGAACACAAGGCTGCAGGTCGAGCATCCGGTCACCGAGATGATCACCGGCGTCGACCTGGTCGAATGGCAGTTGCGGATTGCCGCCGGCGAGCCGCTGCCGCTCAAGCAGGACGAGATCGCGGTGCACGGCCACGCCTTCGAGGCCCGCATCTACGCCGAGGATCCGGCGCACGGTTTCCTGCCGGCCACCGGCACGCTCCGCCGCCTGCGGTTCCCCGAGGAGAGCGCGTTCGTGCGCATCGATACCGGCGTCCGCGAGGGCGATGCGGTCAGCGCCAGCTACGATGCGATGATCGCCAAGCTGATCGTCTGGGACGCCGACCGGACGAAGGCCCTCAACCGCCTCCGCTGCGGGCTCGACGAGGTGCAGGTGGTCGGTGTCGCCAATAACGTTGCCTTCCTCGGCGCGCTTTGCCGCCACCACGCCTTCGCCGCCGCCGATCTCTCGACGCATTTCATCGACCGGCACAAAAAAGCGCTGCTGCCGGAACCCCAACCGGCCGGCGCCCGGCCGCTCGCCCTTGCCGCGCTCGCGATGCTGAAGCGCAGGGAGCGGGAGGCGGCCGACGCGGCTCAGCGCTCGCACGACCCCTACTCGCCCTGGCACCACACTGACGGTTGGCGCCTGAATGACGACAATTTCCACGTTTTCACCTTCCGCGACGGCGAGGCCAGTGTCGATGTCGTCAGCCACTACCGCGCCGACGGCTTCGTGTTCGAGGTGCCCGGCGCCGCCGCTCCGATCGAGGCGCAGGGCGAGATCGATGCCGCCGGCGATCTCGTCGCCGAGCTCAACGGCTTCCGCCTGAAGGCCTGCGTGGCCCGGCACGGCGACGAGATCACGGTGATCGCAGCGGGCGCCTGTCACCGGCTGGTCATCGACGATCCGGTAGCACGCGCCGATGTCGTCGAGGCGCGCACCCCCTCGCTCAAGGCGCCGATGCCGGGCCGGGTGATTGCGGTGAACGTCGATGCGGGCGCGGCCGTGAGCCGCGGCACAACGGTGATGGTGCTGGAAGCGATGAAGATGGAGCACGTCGTGACTGCGCCCGCCGACGGCATGATCGAGCGCGTCCACTTCCGCGTCGGCGACCAGGTGCAGGAGGGCAACGTGCTGGTGTCGTTCGTCTCCGAACAAGCGCCGGCAGAGCGCCCCGCTGCCGAGGACCCCGACAAATAGCAGGTCGCCGGCACGCATGGCGCCGGCACCTTAATGCGAAAAAGACAATAAAGGTGTGACCATTATGTTGCATTGCAGCACGGATCATGCTGCAATAGCGCAAATGGCTCGGTCAAGGGAAGGGATGCGGCGATAATGGAGCTGAGCGAACTTGGGCGGGTGCTGCACGAGCAGCATTTCCGCATTCTGGTCTCGATCTGCGGCCTCGAGAACCGTGTTACCGGCCCCGACGCCGAGCGTCCGTTCGATGCTGCCAACCCCGAAGATCGCGCTCAGTTACAGCGGCTCGTCAGCGAGCTTGATGAAATCATTGATCATAATGCCTTCGAGGAAGTCGTCTTGTTTCCGCTGTTGTCCGATGACAGCAACGAGATGGCGATCCACTTGACCCACGAACATGTCGAGATCGGCCCCAAAACGCTCGCTCTGCGGGCGCAGGCGGCCGCGTTCCTGGCCTCGGGCTGCGATCAGGACGCGTGGGACGCGTTCAAGGAGCACGCGGTCGAGCTCGTCCACCTGATGATGGACCACCTCCAGCAGGAGGAGGCCTCACTCGTGCAGCGGCTCGGCGGCATGCTCGATGCCGAGACCGACCTGCGTTTGGCGCGCGAACGAGCAGCCGGCAGTGTCGGCGCCAGTGCCAGCGGCGGCGAGCGCCTCTCCAGGGCGGATGGGCTGACCGAAGCGGCCGGCGGTGCTGCCGGGCTGGGCGGCGAGCGCAACAGCCCACGCGCGAAGCCGGGCCGGATTTGCGCCTATGATCTGGTGCAACGGGTCACGGCACGCCGTCGGTCGACGGCGCTGCCGCGGTCGGGATCGCTCGTTCGCTAAGCAGCGTGCGCGCGGCGGCGCGAGCCGGCCTATTTATCGCTGTCCGCCTTTTGCATGCTCTCGGCCAACTTTTGCATCAGCGTTTCCCGGCTGACCTTCTTGCCGTGCCGCTCAAAATCGGCCTCTACCTTGCGGAACATGTCGTCCTCGCCCGGTTCTTCGAGATCCGAGTAAATGACGTCGCGCGCATACGCATCGGCTGCCTCGCCGGCGAAGCCCAGTTCCTTCGCCGCCCAAAGCCCGAATAGCTTGTTGCGGCGCGCAAGGCGCCGGAAGTCGGTCTCCTCCCGGTGCGCATGCTCGTGTTCGTGGCTGTGAGCCTTCCTCTTATCGACGACCATCGTCCATCCCTGCAATCCTGACCATCCTATGCCATAACATGGGGAATGCGACGGTCGCGTCAAAGGGCCTTCGGCGGACTCCGACCGTGCGCCTTTGAACCACCCGGGAGAACACGATGTCTCTCTTGCATCAGCGACTGCGCGAACCGCGGCTGATCCGCGACCAAGCCTCGATCGACGGGCAATGGGTCGGCGCGGACAACGGCGCCACCTTTGCCGTTACCAATCCGGCCGATCGGAGCGTGATTGCTGAAGTGGCCGATCTTGGTGCGGCGGAAACGGCGCGCGCGATCAAAGCTGCCAACCGCGCCTGGCCAGCCTGGCGGGCCCGCACCGCGAAGGAGCGCAGCCGGATCCTGCGCCGCTGGTTCGAGCTGATCACGGCGCACCAGGAGGATCTCGCCGTCCTGATGACGGTCGAGCAGGGCAAGCCGCTGGCAGAGAGCCGGGGCGAGATTGCCTATGGCGCCGCCTTCGTCGAGTGGTTTGCCGAGGAGGCCAAGCGGGTCGAGGGCGATATCATCCCGGCCACGGTCCCGGGCCGGCGGCTTTTTGCGCTCAAGGAGCCGATCGGCGTCACCGCTGCGATCACGCCCTGGAACTTCCCCGTTGCGATGATTACCCGCAAGGTCGCACCGGCACTCGCCGCCGGCTGCACCTCGGTGGTCAAGCCGTCGAAACTGACGCCCCTTTCGGCACTCGCGCTGGCCGAACTCGCGAACGAAGCCGGCGTGCCTCCGGGCGTGCTCAATGTCGTTCCGTCGGCGTCTGCAGCCGTGGTCGGCCACGAGCTCTGCACCAATCCGATCGTGCGCAAGATCTCGGTCACCGGCTCGACCGAGATCGGCCGTCTGGTCATGCGCTTGAGCGCCGATACGGTCAAGCGGCTGTCGCTCGAACTCGGCGGCAATGCGCCGTTCATCGTATTTGACGACGCCGATCTCGACGCGGCAGTGGCCGGCGCAATCGCGTCCAAGTACCGTAACTCCGGCCAGACCTGCGTTTGTGCCAACCGAATTTTGGTGCAGGACGTCGTTTACGACGCGTTCGCGGCCAGGCTCAGCGAGGCCGTTGCTGCACTCAAGGTGGGTCCCGGCCTCGATGCCGGCGTCCAGCAGGGTCCGCTGATCAACACGGCCGCGGTCGCAAAGGTCGAGGAACACATCGACGATGCCTTGAGCCTGGGGGCAACTGTAATCACCGGCGGCCACCGGCACGCGCTCGGCGGCACGTTCTTCGAGCCGACCGTGCTCACGGACGTGACGCCCGGGATGAAGATCGCGAAGGAAGAGACGTTCGGCCCGGTCGCGCCGCTGTTCCGTTTCCAGACGGAAGAGGAAGCGATCGCGATGGCGAATGCGACCGAGTTCGGCCTCGCCGCTTACCTTTATGCGCGCGATGTGGGGCGCATCTGGCGCATCGCCGAAGCGCTCGAATACGGAATGGTCGGCGTCAACGAGGGCATCATCTCGACCGAGGTGGCGCCGTTCGGCGGCGTCAAGCAGTCCGGCATCGGCCGCGAGGGCTCCCGCTACGGCATCGACGAGTATCTGGAAATCAAATACGTCTGCCTGGGCGGCCTGTGATGACCTGCGTCCTGGCGCTCGACCAGGGCACGACCAGCTCGCGGGCGCTGCTGTTCGACCGCTCTGGCCAAGTGCGGGCCGCCGCGCAGCGGGAGTTCCGGCAGATCTTTCCGCAGCCGGGCTGGGTCGAGCACGATCCGGAGGAAATCTGGTCCTCGCAACGCGCGGTCATCGACGAGGTTCTGGCCCAGGCAAAGATCGAACCGCGTGCGATCGCGGCGATCGGCATCACCAACCAGCGGGAGACGACGCTCCTGTGGGAACGGTCGACCGGTGCGCCGATCGCGAACGCGATTGTCTGGCAGGACCGCCGCACCGCCCCCTTATGCGACCGCCTGCGCGCCGATGGGCTCGAGCCATTGGTTCGCGCGAAGACCGGCCTCGTCCTCGATCCCTACTTCTCCGCCACCAAGATCCGCTGGCTCCTCGACACTGTTGCGGGAGCCAGGGCGAAGGCCGAGGCCGGCGCCCTTTGCTTCGGCACCGTCGACAGCTGGCTGGCGTGGAAGCTGAGCGGCGGCCGGCTGCACGTCACCGATGTGTCGAACGCCTCACGCACTGCGCTCCTCAACATCCACACATTGCGCTGGGATGAGGAGCTGTTGCAGGTGTTCGGCGTGCCGGCGGCAATCCTGCCGGAGGTGTGCGCATCGTCCGCGGTCGTCGGCGTGACGGCACCATCCGTCCTCGACCCGCCGGTGCCGATCGCTGGCATCGCCGGCGACCAGCAGGCGGCCTTGTTCGGCCAAGCCTGCCTCGAGCCGGGAATGGCGAAAAACACCTACGGCACCGGCTGCTTCCTGTTGCTCAACACCGGCACGCAGCCGGTCGTCTCGCCGCATAAGCTGCTCGCGACCGTCGCTTGGAACCAGGGCGGGCGGATCACGTACGCGCTCGAGGGCAGCGTCTTCATCGGCGGAGCCGTGGTGCAATGGCTGCGCGACGGCCTCGGGATCGGCCGCAGCGCCACCGAGATCGCGGCACTTGCCGCAACGGTCGCCGATACCGGCGGCGTTTATCTCGTGCCCGCCTTTGCCGGCTTAGGCGCGCCGCATTGGGACGCAAACGCGCGCGGCCTGATCGCTGGCCTTACCCGCGGCACCACGGCCGCGCATCTGGCCCGCGCTGCGCTTGAAGGCATCGCCTATCAGGTCGCCGACGTCCTCGACGCCATGCAGGCCGACGCGCAGCTTCCCATCAGCGAACTACGCGTCGACGGTGGTGCCGCCGCCAGCGACCTCCTGCTGCAGTTCCAGGCCGACATCACCGGCGTCCCGATCGTGCGCGCGGGCGTCCTCGAAGCGACGGCGCTGGGGGCAGCGTGCCTCGCCGGGCTCGCGGTCGGCTTTTGGCGGGACAGCGCGGAGATCACGCGCTTCGTTGCCGCCGGCCGCCGCTTTGAGCCGCAGGTGCCTGCAGCCGACGTCGAACGCCTGCGTGCCGGCTGGCGGAAGGCGCTTGCACGGGCGAAAGCGTGGGAGAACGCTTAAGGATTGCGTGGGCGCCGCGCTGACGCCATCAGCGGTGGACGACGAACCGTTCGACGCCGACCCGCGCCTGCCAGCCGTGCCGTTCCAGCTCCGGGTCGAGATGCTCCTCTTCCGGGTATCCGAGACAGAGGTAGGCGATGAGCTTCCAGGCCGATGGCGTTTCCAGGATGGTGCACACGCGGCCGGGATCCAGGATCGAGACCCAGCCCATGCCGATGCCGTGCGCGCGGGCCGCCAGCCACAGGGCGTGCACGGCGCCGACCACCGAGTAGGCGAGCGTTTCCGGCATCGTCTGCTGGCCAAGACCGTGACCAAGACCGCTCGCCGTATCGGCAAACACGGCGAGCTGGACCGGCGCCCGGTCGAGGCCTTCGAGCTTGAGGCGGGCATACAGCGCCTGCCGGTCGGCCGCGTAACCGGCGAGAGCCGCCTCGTTGCAGCGAGCGAACTCCTGCCGCACGGCTGTCCTGCGCTCCGGATCGGCGACGACCGCGAACCGCCACGGCTGGCTGTTGCCGACCGAAGGTGCCAAGGCGGCGAGCGCCAAAAGCGCGTTGAGAACGTCGTCCTCGATCGGCTCGACACGAAAGCGGCGGACGTCACGCCGCCAGCGGAACAGCGCTTCAAGCTGGCGGCAGAAAGCGGTGTCGAACCGAGGCGGCATCATCGCGGAGCAGGGTTCGGTGGGGGGCACGGCGGTCATGAGGCGCGACTTTAGCCGGCCGCACGACCCCGCCGCCACAGTTTTGCGCGCCTGCCGACCCGCACGCCGCCGCACGCGGCCGGCGGGAGGCGGGCTCGTGCCGTTTGACATCGAAACCACAAGCGCGCTACGCGTCGACGCCATTCAATGAGGAGGAATCGTTCCATGCTGTTCGTCCTGGCCGTGCTGGTGAGCCTGGCCGTCGTCCTGCCGCCGGCAACCGCCAGCGCAGCCCAGCCACCGCTGACCGAAAAGTCAGTGCTGAGCGTGATCAGTGCCAACCGCGATCTCGCGCCCGTGTTCGCCAAGCACGAGGCCGCCATGCGAGCCTATGCCGAAAGCCCGAAAGGCAGGGAGGCGATGGAGAAGGCCGGCGACGATCCCTGCACGTTCGCCGATGAACAGCGCGCGGTCCCCGGGTTTGCCGAAATGGAAAAGGCGGTGCGCACGCACGGCTTTGCCGACGGCGAGGCCTACTGCCGCCAGTCATTCCGGGTGTTTGCCACCTGTGCCGCCATCGACGCGCAGCGTGAAAACCCCGATTGGCGCAAGCAGATGGGCACGCCGCAGGAGCGCACCGCGCGCGCGCGCGACGAAATGGAGCGCATGCTGAAAGAGATCGAGAGTAATCCCAAGATGACGCCGCAGCAAAAGTCGGACATTCGCAAGCAGCTCACCGAGACGATGCGCGATGTCGAGAAAAGCACGTCAGGCGCCCTGTGGAAGGCGATTGACGCCGTTTCCGACGAGGACATGCGCGTCGCCGCTCCGCACTGCACCGCACTCGAAGAGTCGGTCCAGCGCATCACCCCAGGACAGGCCGCGCCGCCGGCGGCCCGCTGAGGCGCAGCCACCGCCGCGGCCGGCCTCGGATCAGGCGACCGCGGCCGCAGCGCTGCCGGCAGTCTTGTTCTCGATCGGCCGCCAGAACGGCGGGTAAGCGCACAGCTTCGCCCACAGCGTGTCCAGCTGCTGTTGGCGGCTGCCGGCGGTGTGGGCGTGCCAACCGACGACGAGACCGGCGGCGTAGGCCAGCCGGGTGCGCTCGCGGCCTTTCATCTCCTTGGCGAGTCGCAACAACAGCCGGCGCGCGACGGCGGCGTCGTTCTCGACGCCGAGGCGATCCTGCAGCGTCTTCAGGGTCACCAGGAACGGCGTCAGGCGGCGGCGCGGAAACAAGGAGGCGAAAAACTCGGTTGCGTAGCGCAGCTTTTTGATCTGGATGCGCAGCCGGTGCCGCTCGACGGCGTCGAGGCCGGCAAAATCGGCGCCGCACTCCTGAACCGCCGCCAAAAGCTGATCGAGCAGATCCGAGACTGCTACGGTCGCCTTAAGCGCCAGGGACGGGTGGGCTGGCGGTCCGAACGGATCATTCCAGCTGCGCCCATCCGCCCAAGCGGCGAGCAGCATCACGAGGCCGGTGTAGCGTTGCGCCCGCAGAGACGCCCCGGCGCGGGCATACCCTTCGTCCTGCTTGGCCTGCGCATGCAGCCGCAGCTCATCGAGACGCGATTCGTCCTCGAACTGGCGCAGAACCGGCGGCAGCGTTTCGTCGACGAAGACATCCCAGTCGCGCGCCGGCGCCAGCTCCTTCAGCAGCCAGCGCAATTCGCTATCGAGATACTGGCACTGGGTGGCCGGCAACAGGTCGCCGAACAGGGCGATACAACAGCGTAACCGCCGAATGGCGACGCGCATCTGGTGTACGCCCTCAATGTGCGCGCGCGTCTCGACGCATTCCTCGTTGGAGCGCAGGTGCTCGACGCAGGCAAGAACGACGCGCGACAGCGCGTCCTCCAAGATCACACCTCGGGGAAGGCGCGGCAGCCTGCCCTTGTGGAACTTTTTGTCACTATTCCCCCCTGCCGCCGGCTCCTGATCCTCTTCAAGCACACCCGCAGGGTGCATCAACACCATAACAACACTCCCGCTCGAACCGTCCAACAGCTGCTCGTGAGCTCAGCCAGCTGCCTGCTTTGCGGCGGCCGAGCTTGGGCGTTCGCCGCTGGATCCCGCCTTCTGTCATATTAGAGTCTCATTCGGCCGGCGCAAGGCCATACGCGGCCGGTTGCATGGCGGACAGCTTTTGCTGAAACGCTCTCGCCGCGGTATAGTTAATGACAATGGCCTGAGGCGATCACTGCAGGACCTCTGCCGATGGGAGGAAACGAGACGTGCATGCTGGTTGAGATCATCTACGACCCCAGTTGTCCCTGGTGCTACATCGGCAAGCGCCAGCTCGATGCGGCGCTCGCCACCCGTCCCGGTGTGCGGGTGCGGCGCCGCTGGTGGCCGTTCCTGATCAATCCCGATCTGCCTTCAGCCGGCCTTGACCGGATCGACTTCTTGACCCGAAAGTTCGGCAGCGAGGCGCGCGTCAGCCGCCTCTATCGGGCCATCGCGCATGTCGGCCGTTCGGTCCGGATCGATTTCGACTTCGATCGTATCAACCGCGTCCCCAATTCGCTGCACGCG
The DNA here is from genome assembly GCA_049291695.1 of Defluviicoccus sp. Taxonomy (GTDB): domain Bacteria; phylum Pseudomonadota; class Alphaproteobacteria; order Rhodospirillales; family Defluviicoccaceae; genus Defluviicoccus. Next base: position 2,398 of record JBATPX010000006.1, on the reverse strand, counting down.
CATCGCCTGGTCTGCATGGCCGCCCGCACAGGCCGCGCCGATGCCGCGGTCGAGGCGTTGTTCGAGAGCCACTTCATCCACGGCCTCGATATCGGCAACCGGCTGGTGCTGGCGGGCATCGGCGCCGCCATCGGCCTGCAGCCGACGGCCGTGACCACGTATCTGATGAGCGATGCCGATACGGAGCTGGTCCACGAGGAGAACGCCCGTGCGCAGCAGCTCGGCATCAACGGCGTGCCGGCGTTCGTGTTCGCGGGCATATTCGTCGTTTGCGGCGCGCAGGACCCGAAGGCATTGACACGGATGCTGGACGCCGCGCGAACCGCGGATGCCGCGCGGATACGGCCGCGAGAACTGGTCCGTTAGGGGATCGGCCGCGCGCGTAGACCGGCGCGTGCTTTCTTTTTTCTGGCCTCCCTCGTCCCATTACAGCCGGCCTTTACAGCCGCCCATTACAGCCGGAAGTCGCGCACCCCTTGCGTGCGCCCGCCCCGCAGCCGGGCAGTGTCGCATCCGCAATTTCTTCTGCGCGAATCGGCTTTAACGGGTAATCAATTGTCCTGATTGTAAATTACCTTTGGCACCCGCTGTCGCCGCGGGCGACGACACTGCAGCTGCGGATTTGACCGAAGAACACGCGCAAGTAGTGATGATCATCACAGTGGTCCGGCGTCTTTTCCCATATCTTGCCCAGGAATTTACAACGAAAACACGACGAATATGGAACAGCAACACCTGGACATCGTTCGCGCCTATTATCGCGCCGCTCTCGCGGGAGCCGATTGGTCGGAGCCGCTGACGCTCCTTTGCGACGCGACCGGGGCGGGGGCATGCCTCGTCGTCACCCACAACTTTCGTACCGGCGTGAGCCGCATCGAACACGCAAGTGGGCTCGAGGCGTCGCACATCGCCTCTTTCAATGCTCCTGGCGCACCCTCCACCGTCTGGTTCCGCGATCAGCGCCACTTCCAGATCGCGCCCTCAGTGGTCAGCGGCCGCGACCTGTTGACCGTCGCCGACCTGGTCGACAGCCCGTTCTACCGTTTCTGGCTGAAGCCGCTGGGCCTGCTCGACCACACGTTCGTCGTCCTCCAGCGACGCCGCGACGCCATGCGAATTCTGCAACTAGGGCGCGAGGAACGCAACGGCCCCTTTGCCGAGGCCGATCTCGCCCTGCTCCGGAGGCTTGCCACCGACCTGCATCACGCGACGCTGACCGGCCAGGATCTGAAGCTCCAGACCGCCACCAGCGAAGCGCTGATCTCGGCAATGAAGAGCGTTCCGCTCGGCGTCATCATCGTGAACGCCGAGGGCGCTGCGCTCGCGGCCAACGATGTTGCGCAGTCGGTGATTGACGCCGGCGACGGAATTCAGGTCACGGCAAGCGGCCTTTCAGTCGACAACAACAGCCGGCGCATCAAGCTGCGCGACCTGGTGGCGCAGGTCACGGCGCCGGGCCGGACAGCGGCCGAGCGAACGCAACTGATACCGGTCAGCCGGCACAGCGGCGGCCGACCCCTCGCGCTGTTGCTGACCGCAACATCGCCAAGCGAGACCGATACCGAACTAACCCCGGAAGCGCCGGCGGCGATCCTCTACGTCGGCGATCCGGACCGGGTCATGGTGTTCGACAATGCCCGCATTGCCAAGCTCTATGGCCTGAGCCGGGCAGAATCCCGTGTCGCCGCCCTGCTGGCGAGCGGCTATCGCCTGGAGCAGGCGGCGGATATGCTGGGCGTCGCCTACGAGACAGTGCGCAAGCACTTGAAGCAGATCTTCAGCAAGACCGGCACCTATCGCCAGGCGGAACTGGTGCGGATACTCGTCACCGGTCCCGCCAGTCTCGCCGTCTAGGCCTGCGGTTGCGGCCGGGCCGGCAACGGTATGTGCCTGACGCATGACAGGCATGACTAATCAGCGCGCGCGGGTCCGCTTCGCCATAGGCTAGTATGCTGCACTGCGATATCGGGTGCTGCGTGCGCTCGCGAACGCATAAGGGCAGCGTTGAGCGGTCAGGAAGTGATGGAGCGGCGCAGCGAACTCGGCCAACTCATGCATGAAGAGCACTTCCGCACGCTGGTGCTGATCTGCGAGCTTGAGAATCGCGTCAGTCCGAAGGCGGCGCAACGGCCGTTCGATGCGCGCAATCCCGAAGACCGCCGCCTGTTCGAGCGGTTGCTGGCCGGCCTCGGCGAGATCGGCGGTCACAACGCGTTCGAGGAGGATGTCCTTTTTCCGCTCATCCGCGATAGGGACGAGGGCCAGTTGACAGCGCTTCTCGCCTCCGAACATGCCCAGATGGCGCCCATGGTTCAGCGCCTGCAAGTCGTGACGCGTGAGATCCTCGAGCAAGGCACGACCGCCCCACGCTGGGAGGCGTTCTGCAGCGCCGCCCGCG
>JBATPX010000005.1:0-7500 GCA_049291695.1 Defluviicoccus sp. | reverse complement strand
GGCGGTGCCGATGCGCGATGTGATGCTATTCGGCTTCGAGAGCCTGATCCCCGAAACTGCGGCAAGCGAAGCGCCCGCGGTGACGACTGCAGCTGCGGTAACGTCATCCGCTGACGACGACGACGACGGTAGCAGCTACACGCAAACGACTGAGACGACGGCGACGCCGATCCCCTCAGCCTCCGGCCCGATGCTGTCGGCTTCGGCCTCGATGATCAAGGAATGAGCTGATGCAATCGTGGCGGACAGCCACTTTGCGAGCCTGGCGCACTTTCCTCCGGGATAGCCGCGGCTCGATGGCACCGATGCTGGCCTTTGGCGTCGTGGTCGGGGTGAGCGCCGCCGCTGTCGGCGTCGATCTGGTGCGCGGTAGAGCCCTGCAGCAATCGCTGCATATGGCCGCCGATGCCGCTGCGCTCGCGGCCGCGGCCCGGCTGCCGGATATGGTTGCCGCCACCGAGGTCGCCCTCGCGTATGTCGAGAAAAACATGTCGGCCGCCGACTATGGCCGCGTCCTTGACCCCAGGGACGTCGAGTTCGGCGCCTGGGACCCCAAGGCCCGAACGTTTACTGTAAATACCAGCGCAGCAACCGCCGTGCGCATCACCACCCGGCTGAGCGCGGCAAACGAGAACGCAACCAGTACCTTTTTCGCCGGCATCCTCGGGCAGGACAGCATCGAGGTGGCGGCAAACGCGGTTGCGGGCCGCACCGGAGCGCCGTGTGTTATTGCGCTCGATCCCACCGCGGCGGGAGCGATGGATCTCGGTTATGATTCGACGCTTGAGGCCCGCGGCTGCGGCATCCAGGTCAACTCGACTTCGGGAAGAGCCCTCATGGTCGCAAGCGAAGCATCCCTGGAGTCGGCCGATACCTGTATCGGCGGTATGGCGAACGTCTCAGGTTCAGTCAGCCCGGAGCCGCGCGAGTACTGCCCCGGCCAAGCGGACCCTCTCGCCGGTTTGGCCAATCCATCTTACGGTTCATGCGAATATAACAAAAAAGTATATCAGAGCTCGAGCCAAACTCTCTCTCCCGGTATCTATTGTGGAGGAGTCACCATCGAGAAAGACTCCAAGATTAATCTTTCACCTGGCCTTTACGTTATAAAAGACGGAGCACTGAAGGTCCTAGATACTTCTTCTATCTCGGGCACAGAAGTGACAATTTTTCTCACGGGCGCGAAGGCATTCATTAATTTTAATGATGAGTCGAGCGTCAACTTGAAGGCGCCGACCACGGGTGACTATCGGGGAATTTTGCTCTTTCAGGACCCCGCCTCCAGCAATCAGCACACTTGGAATGGGCAATCGACAAGCCTGGTCGGTGTGATCCACCTACCGTCGAGCGAACTCAAGGCCCTCACCAATCATCTCATTACCCCCTACAGATCGTGCACCGTCCTGATCACCAAGACGCTTGATCTGAACAGCGGCGCAGGCATCTCGATCGATCTCTCGGGCCCCACGTGCCGCCAATCCCTGCCAGCGCCGTATCAACGCGGTGTGGTTCTTCTGGACTAGGTGAGGAGACTGACCTCGCCAATGCCAGGGAGCCTGTCAGCCAGTTTTCCAGCGGCGAAACCATTTGCACCCAGCCCTGCCTCGCCCAGGATCGACGCGGCGGGCGGTCCCTCCGTCGGTTCCCGGCCTCGGTTCGCCCCGCAGAACGCGGCACGGGTCGTCCGCCACTGCCTGCTGGTCGTTCTCCTCTTGGTCGGCGGCGGTTCGGCATGGCAGATCGCCGCGGTGTTGCAAGATCGTGCCGACGGGATGATGCGCTACATCCGCGTCGATGCGTGGGCGGTTGAGACGCTCGAATACGAAGTGTTAAAGTTTCGATCTCAGGTTACCCAGCGAGTGGCCGGCAACGCTGCAGTGACGGCGGAAGATGTGCGAGCGCAACTCGCCAACACCCGCGCCGCGCTGTCCCTCTTGCATCGGACCCGCGACTACGAGGACTTCCGCCTGTTCGTCGATGTCGATGGCACGGGCGAGACCGTTCGCGCAGCGCTTACCCGCGTTGAGGCAGTGCTCACCCAACAGAGCGATCTTAGCGGGGACCTCGCGGCGCTCGCAATGATCGAAGCCGAACTGGCAGCGCCTCTGGCCCGTTTGCGTCAGCTCATGATCGACGTCGCAAGCATGCGGATGGAACTGCAGGACGGCGATCTCGCCAACGTTCGCTGGCTGATCGGCGTCAATCGCTGGATGCTGCTGGCCTTTGCCGGTGTCACCGCGGTGTTCATCCTGATGCTAATGCGGGAAGCCTTTGATGCGCGCCGTGCCGAGCGCATCGCCAGCGACAGCGAACGCCAGGCCCGACACATTGCCGAGCACGACGCTCTGACAGGGCTGCCGAACCGAGTGCTGTTTCAGGCGCGGCTGCGCGAAGCGATCGCCAGAGCAGCGGTCGCGGGTCACGACGCCGTGCTGCTGACCCTCGATCTCGACGGCTTCAAGGACATCAACGACACCTTCGGCCACGATTTCGGCGATGCGGTGCTGAACGCCGCCGCCGACCGGCTGCGCCAAGCATTGCCGGCGGATGCCTTCCTGGTTCGCCTTGGCGGTGACGAATTTGCGGTCATCCGCACCGGCAGCGGCGCCAGCGAGAGCGAGGAGGCGCTCGCCAATCATCTCATCGCCACCTTCCAGCAGCCGCTCGCGTGCGCCGACCGGACGGTCCAGATCGGCACCAGCATCGGCGCCGCCCGCTTCCCCGACGACGGAACCGATGCCGAGACCCTGATGCGCGCGGCCGACCTGGCGCTGCACGCGGCGAAATCGGCAGGGCGCAACCGCTTCGAGCGGTTCCGGACCGCCATGATGACGGCGGTGCAACAGCGCAAGGAGCTGCAAGACGACCTGCGCCGCGCCATCGCCGAGGGTGCGCTCGAAGTTTACCTCCAGCCGCAAATCGATCTCGCGAGCGGCGGCTGCGTCGGCGCCGAGGCGCTGTTGCGCTGGCGGCACGCAACGCAAGGCTGGATCAGCCCCGGCGTCTTCATCCCGCTGGCCGAGGAGACCGGCCTGATCCTGCCGCTTGGCCGCTTCGTGCTCGAAGAAGCCTGCCGGGAGGCGGTGCGCTGGCAGGGCGCGGCCGCGCGGGCGGTCGTCGCCGTCAACGTCTCGCCGGCGCAGTTCCTCTATCAGGACATCTACGCCGAGGTCTGCGCGGTGCTGGCGGCCACCGGCCTGCCACCGCACCGGCTCGAGCTCGAAATCACCGAGGGCCTGCTGATGCGCGAGCAGCGCGCGGCGATGGCGGTGCTTAAGCGTATCGAGGCCTTGGGTGTCCAGCTCGCCGTCGACGACTTCGGCACCGGCTATTCGAGCTTGAGCTATCTCAAACAGTTTCCGGTGCAGAAGCTCAAAGTGGACCAGTCTTTCGTGCGCGAGATCGAGGGCAGTGCCAGCGACAAGATGATCGTGCGCACGATCGTCACGCTCGCTTCGGGGCTTGGCCTGAGAACGATCGCCGAGGGCATTGAGAAGCCGGCCCAGAGCCGGATTTTGAGTGATCTCGGCTGCGAGGAGGGCCAGGGCTACCTGTTCGCGCGGCCGATGCCGGCTGCGGATTTCCGCACCTGGGCCAATACGTGGGTGCCACAGGCCGGAGCACAGCCGGCAATCTTGGCGCTCACCGCGGGCTAGACGCGGCTAGATCTGCGCGGCCGCCTCGCCGTTGAGGGTGAGGCCTTCCCCGCTTGCCGACACCGCGACCCGCTCGCCGTCCTTGATCCGGCCCTCGAGGATCAGCTTGGCCAAGGGATTCTGCAGGCTGCGCTGGATCACCCGCTTCAAGGGCCTGGCGCCATAGACCGGGTCGTAGCCAGCCTGTGCCAGCCAATCGACCGCGGCGCCGTCGATGTCGAGGGTGATCTTTCGGTCCGCCACGAGCGCGCGCAGACGCTTGAGCTGGATCTCGACGATCGCCCCCATCTGGTCCGGGAACAGGCGGTGGAAGAGCAGGATCTCGTCGAGCCGGTTGAGGAACTCGGGCCGAAACGCCTGGCGCACGATCGCCATCACCTCGGCGCGTACGGCGCCGGAGTCCTGCCCCTCGGCCTGCGCCGCCAGGATGTCGCCACCCAGGTTGGAGGTGAGCACGATCAGCGCGTTGCGGAAATCGACTGTGCGGCCGTGGCCGTCGGTCAGGCGACCGTCATCGAGCACCTGCAACAGCACGTTGAAGACGTCGGGGTGCGCCTTCTCGACCTCGTCGAACAGGATCACCTGATACGGACGGCGGCGGACGGCCTCGGTGAGCGCGCCGCCCTCCTCGTAGCCGACATAGCCGGGAGGGGCGCCGATCAGCCGCGCCACCGTGTGCTTTTCCATGTACTCCGACATGTCGATGCGGATCATCGCCGCCTCGTCGTCGAACAGGAACGCGGCCAAGGCCTTGCACAGCTCGGTCTTGCCGACGCCGGTCGGCCCTAAGAACAGGAACGAGCCGATCGGCCGATTCGCATCCTGCAGGCCGGCGCGCGAGCGGCGCACGGCATCGGCGACCGCGACCAGCGCCTCCTCCTGGCCGACGACGCGGGTGCGCAACGCGTCCTCCATGTGCAGGAGCTTCTCGCGCTGGCCTTCTAGCATCTTTTCCACCGGCACGCCGGTCCAGCGTGAGACGACGGTGGCGACGTGTTCCGCCGTCACCGCCTCCTCCAGCATGCGGTTCTGGCCGGACTCTTCCGCGTCCTTGAGCCGCTTCTCGAGGCCCGGCAGCACCGAGTACTGCAGCCGGCCCGCCTCTTCGTAGCGGCCCTCGCGCATCGCGCGTTCAACCGCGATGCGGGCCTGGTCGAGTTCCTCCTTGATCTTGGTGGCACCGGCGAGCGCATCCTTCTCCGCCCGCCACTGGGTCGTCATCGCATCCGAGCGCGCTTCGAGATCGCGGAGTTCGGTTTCAAGGCGTCCCAGCCGGTCCTTGGCGGCCGGATCGGTCTCCTTCTTCAAGGCCTCGCGCTCGATCTTGAGCTGGACGATGCGGCGGTCGATCTCGTCGATCTCTTCCGGCTTGGAGTCGACCTGCATGCGCAGCCGGCTCGCCGCCTCGTCCATCAAGTCGATCGCCTTGTCGGGCAGGAAGCGGTCGGTGATGTAGCGGTTGCTGAGCGTCGCGGCGGCGACGATGGCGGCGTCCGTGATGCGCACGCCGTGGTGCAGTTCGTACTTCTCCTTCAACCCGCGCAGGATGGAGATCGAGTCCTCCACGGTCGGCTGGGATACGAACACAGGCTGAAAGCGCCTGGCGAGCGCGGCGTCCTTCTCGACGTACTTGCGATACTCGTTGAGCGTCGTGGCGCCGATGCAGTGCAGCTCACCGCGCGCCAAGGCCGGCTTCAGCAGGTTCGAGGCGTCCATCGCCCCCTCAGCGGCACCGGCGCCAACGATCGTATGCATCTCGTCGATGAACAAGATCACCTCGCCCGCAGATGCTGTCACCTCCTGCAGCACCGCCTTCAAGCGCTCCTCGAACTCGCCGCGGAACTTGGCGCCTGCCACCAGCGCGCCCAAGTCGAGGACCATCAGCCGCTTGTTTTTGAGCGTCTCCGGCACATCGCCCTTGACGATGCGCTGCGCCAACCCTTCGACGATCGCGGTCTTGCCGACGCCGGCCTCGCCGATCAGCACCGGATTGTTCTTGGTCCGCCGCGACAGGACCTGAATGGTGCGGCGGATCTCCTCGTCGCGGCCGATGACGGGGTCGAGCTTGCCTTCGGTAGCGGCCGCAGTCAGATCACGCGCATACTTCTTAAGCGCATCGTAGGTGTCCTCCGCGGTCGCCGTATCCGCCTTGCGGCCCTTGCGGACCGCTTCGATCGCGGCGTTGAGGCCCTGCGCGGTCACCCCGGCGTCAGCCAGGATGCGCGCCGCCGGCGTGCCGGCGGCAAGCGCCAGCGCCAGCAACAGGCGCTCCGCCGTGACGAAGCTGTCACCTGCCTTGTCTGCGATCTGTTGTGCCTGATCCAGAAGGCGTGCCGTCTCAGGCGCCATGTAGACTTGGCCGGCGCCCGAACCCTCGATGCGCGGCAGCTTCGCGAGTTCGGCTTCCGTCCGCTCGCGTGCGCGCTCGGGCTCGCCGCCGGCGGCGCGAATGAGGCCCGCCGCCAGGCCTTCGCGGTCTTCGATCAGCGCCTGCAGGATATGCAGCGGCGTCAACTGCTGATGCCCGCGCCGGAGCGCCAGCGCTTGCGCCGCCTGCAGGAACCCCTTCGTCCGTTCGCTCAGTTTCTCGAAATCCATGACCGCTGCTTCCCTCACGAGCCCGATGGCCATCGCGGCGATGCGGCCCGATCTTGCGGCACCGCACCCACGCCCTCGCCCGCTAATATGTCGTGCCCCGGCGGCTCTGCAATCCGCCCGGGGTGGTCGGCCGCACGTTCGCGACGCCGCGGTTGCCGGCGGCCGCTGGAGCGGCTAGACCACGTGCGTCCGTCGCTCGTACGGGCGCTCAAAAGGATGGTTCACCAGGCGGGTATCCGATCCATGACGGCCATTCTCTCAAGAAAGCCGCGCTCCGCGTCAGGTTACGACCACGAGGTGCGCCTGCCACCACTCGACCTGCTGCCGGCAGACGCCGTGCAGGCGGATCGGTGGTGGCGAGCCCGCAGCTATCGCGATCGCCGCCGCACAGCACCGCTGGCGCCCTCCCCTGAGTTGACCGCCACGCTGGCACGCCTGCCGACCGGCGGCTGGCGAATCAAGCCGGCAACCGCGTCGGCGCTTGCGGCGCTAGCCGAGGCGATCGGCCCGAAGCGCACGCTTGAGTTCGGCTCCGGCGTCAGCACGGCGGTATTCGCGCTGGCGGCCGCCGCGGGTGGCGGCGGCGGGCGCGTCATCGCTATCGAAGAGAGCGACGCGCATGCGGCTCGCACGCGCTCCCTCCTGCAGTGCCTCGGCATTGCGGCCTATGCGAGCGTCCTGGTCGCACCGGTCAGCCGACGGCGGATCGGCGACTGGGAAGGGTTTCTCTACCACCCTGCCGCGGGCGCGGTCGAAGCCGCTCTCGGTGGCCACAGGGCCGATTTCGTGTTCGTCGACGGCCCCGCCAGCTTTGGCACCGGCCGCGGCGATTGCCGCTTCGGCACCCTGCTGGCCGCACGCGTGTGGACACGGGATGGGGCTTTGTTTGCTGCCGACGACTGCCTGCGCCGCCGCGACCTCGCCAATCTGCAGCGCTGGGGGCGCGTGCCTGGGATCGAAATCTTAGGCGTACTGCCCGTCGGCTCGGGTCTCGGGTTGGGCGTCATCCGCAGCCAGTAGCTGGCGGTCGGCCTTAGCAGCCCGCTGAAGAAGTGGCGACGTGGTCATGCCGGCTCGGGGGTGATGGCGAGGATGACAAAGCCGCAGGTGTCTTCGGCGCCAGGCATTGCGACGGTGAGGAAGGCGATCGTCAGAGTATCTTCGATGTAAACAACAATTAAGAGCAACCGGCTGCGGGCAGCGGCCTCCTTCGGCGTGCCGGCGCCGATCAGATGACGCATCAGGA
>JBATPX010000004.1:0-3804 GCA_049291695.1 Defluviicoccus sp. | reverse complement strand
ACCTGGTCAGCGATCCGCTGGCCGCCTGACCTTCCCACCACCGGAGAACCGACCATGAAAGTCCGCGCCTACGGCGCTGACGCGACGCTGAAAGTGTGTCGCGAGACCAGCTACGGCGTCGCGCCCTTGAGCGGCTACCGCTCGCTCGACTTCAAGTCGACGGATCTGTCGTCCGAGCAGCCGCTCGGCGACGATCCGTTCTTGGGGCGTGGCCGCAGCGCCCAGGATCCGTATCGCGGACTGATCACGGATGAGGGAAAGATCGAAATCCCGCTCGATCTGCGTGGCTCGGGCTTCTGGCTGACCGGGCTGTTCGGCGATCCGGCCACCACGCAGACGAAAGCCGAGGGCCACCTCGCGTTCTCCGGCCAGCCTGCAGCGAACGGCACGATCACCTTGAATGGTGTGACCTGGTCGTTCGTGACCGGCACGCCGGCGAGCAATCAGACGCAAATCGGTGTCAGTCTCGATGCGACGCTGACGGCGCTAGCGTCCGATCTGAACGCTTCGGCCGATACCCAGGTCTCGAAGTGCACCTACACCGCGAACACGACGCTGGATCGGCTGGAGATCGAATTCGACACCGCCGGCATTACGGGGAACACGTTCACCCTGGCCGCTTCGGCGAACTCGGGCGGCATGGTGTCGGCGGCGACGCTGACCGGCGGCGGCTATCGGCACGAGTGGCTTTCGGGCGGCGATGAGATCCCGAGCTTCACCTTCGAGATCGGCCATCCGAAGTTGATCACCCCGGTGTTCTTCCGTCACCTCGGGACGGTGATGGAGAGCCTCGCCTTCGAGATGGGCCAGGAAGGACCGGCCAACGGCACGGTGCAGCTCGTGGCGCAGGGCGAGGAGAGGGCCACGGCCACGACCGACGCGACGCCCGATGCGTTTGCGTTGAAGCGCTTCAGTCAGGGCCGCGGCTTCATCACCCGCGGCGGCGCGCCGCTCGCCAACGTCACCTCCGGCAACCTTAATTTCTCCAACAACCTGGAGCGGGTGCGGGTCATTCGCGACGATGGCAAGATCGAGGCCGCCGAGCCGACGTTCGCCTCGTGTCAGGGCGCGATGAGCGTGCGCTTCGACGGCGCCACCCTGGTTGCCGAGGCGGCGAACGGCGAACCTGTCGCCCTGGAATACGGTTTCTCGATGGCCGAAGGCTGGTCGCTGACGTTCGAGTTGTTCCGGGTGTTTCTCCCCAAACCAAAATACGCCGTCTCCGGCCCCGGCGGCGTCGAGGCCAGCTTCGACTGGCGCGCCGCTTACGACGGCAGCGTCGGCACTATGCTACGCGCCCGCCTGCTCAACGACGTCGCCAGCTACACGTGATCGGCGCGCCAGTTCATGCTACGTCAGAAACTGGCGTAACTTGCCATGAGGAGACCTCACGGGGTATTCGAACGCGGACGCTGTTAGCGTCTCCAATCGGTGCAGAAGCGACTCCACGATTTACACCGTGCAGATTTCAAGGAATTTGAAACCTCGCCAAGCCGTGGCAAACCAACAGAACACTACTTCGGATTCTGTGGTAACCGAGCCTGTATGTAGGCGATGACTGCCCAAATATCGTCCTTCGACAGACTATCCTTGAATGCAGGCATCGCACTCCCGAACTGTGTCCCGCCTTCAGCGAGCGTCCAATACATGAACGGGTCCCAGTCAACCATCGGCATCTGTGCGAGCCATGCAAGGTTACTAGGTGGCGTCGAGAGATTTCGGCCTGCCGCCCCGTCACCGGCGCCGGTTTTCCCATGGCAGGAGGCGCAATTCGTTTCATACACGGTCGCGCCTCGTTCAACAGTTTCGTGGGTGCGCGGCAGCGGATTGCTCAGCGAATTGTAGGGCGCAGGAATCCCGGACATCATGGCCAAGTGGTGTCGCGGCATGCTGCCCATCATTCCTTGCCTCATCATCCCCTGTCCCTGCGGCCCCATCGGCCACGGACCCGTGCCGCAGCATTGGCTCCGTGGAACCGGAGACGGGTTCTGTGATGGCTGCGCCATCACGGAGGCGACTCCGCCGATGACTGCGACGAGAGCTGCGATGAGGATGATCTTGCGCATTTCCGATCCCTTCGCATTTTTTTTTGGCGTAGGTTCCGCCGGCGCGGCCTCCCTGTTGCACTACTCTGCCGCCAAGGCGACTGGCGCCCCGCGTTCGGAGTTAAGTTCGCCGCGCGCCTGACCGACGACTTGCCACCCGCCCCATAGGCCAAGCCCGCCCATGATCGCGGCAACGATTACATCCGGCCCGCCTGTCCCGGTGCCGAAAACACCCATAGCCGCGAGCAGCACCGCTGCGTTGCCGACCGCGTCATTGCGCGAGCAAATCCAGACAGAACGCATGTTCGCGTCGCCGGTGCGGAAGCGATAGAGCATGAGCGCCACGCCGCCATTGGCGATCAAGGCACCGATGCCCACCAGGCCCATAACTTCGGCCCGTGGCAGCGTGCCGTAAAAGGCGTGCCACGCCGTGCTGCCCAGCACCCACACGGCGAAGACCATCAAGGTGCCGCCCTTGGCAAGGGCAGCGCGGGCGCGCCACGTGAGCGCCATTCCCGCTACGCCGAGACTGATGGCGTAGTTCCCGGCATCGCCAAAGAAATCGAGGGCGTCGGCTTGCAGGGCCGCCGAACCGGCAGCGACACCGGCGACGATCTCGGCCGCGAAGAAAACGGCATTGACGAACAGCGCGATCCAGAGCGCACGCCGCCACTTGGGGCTGTTCAGCACCTTGGAACGCGAGGCAGAAGAACAGGAGGATTCGTGACAACAGGCCATGCAAGCGCCTCGGCAATGTGCGAACGCCTGTGATATAAACCTTGTAGTCACTACAAGGTCAAGGGGCAGGCGATGAACATCGGGGAACTGGCGCGGGCAGCGGATACCAAGGCGGAAACGATCCGCTATTACGAGCGCATCGGCTTACTGCCGCCGCCGCCCCGGACGGCTGGAAACTACCGCGACTATTCAGCCGGGCATCTCAGCCGCCTTGCCTTCACGCGCCGGGCGCGTGACCTCGGCTTTTCCATTGAGCAGATTCGGACGCTGCTCGACCTAGCCGACCAGAAAGACCAATCGTGCAAAGCCGTGGACGCCATAGCCCGCGAGCACTTGGCGGAGGTGAAACGGAAGCTGACTGACCTTGCCGCGTTGCGGCGGGAGTTGGAATCCGTCATCGGGCAATGTCGTCATGGCACGGTTGCCGAGTGCCGCATCCTTGAGGCTCTTGCCCCTGGCGCGCAGTCGAGAACGGCACCATAGCGGCCTTGTCTTGACGTCGACGAGGTGAGATGTCTGCACTAGGGCTTTCGCGTCCGACGCTCCCTTAATGCGGGGTGACATCTAAGCAGCCCGTCCACCAAGTGGCGGCTCTCATCTGGCACCGGTGACGCCCGCCTCTCGGGCTTCGCCGACGGGCTGACCGCCCAGCCAACTACCCTTATCGAGGACCATCAATGATCCATCTCGTTCTCCAGCGCGAGCCGCACTGGCTCGACCTCGGCCATGGCGTGCGGGTGCATGTCCGGCCGTGCACCACGGCATTGATGATGGCGGCGCGTGCTGAAGCGCAACGATCCCCCGTGCCGGCGACGAACGAAACGCACGCCGCCGGCGAGCGGACGGCAGCGCTGGTGAAGGCGCTCGGCCGGCTCGGCATTCAGGAGTGGCAGGGTGTCGGCGACGGCGATGGCGCGCGTGTGCCGTTGACGTCCGAGGGCGTGGACGCGCTGCTTGATCTGTGGCCGATGGCCGAAGCGTTCGAGCGGCTCTACCTCGGCCCGGCGCTGCTGCTGGACGA
>JBATPX010000003.1:0-2860 GCA_049291695.1 Defluviicoccus sp. | reverse complement strand
CTCCTCGACCTGGCCGGCAGCGCCGGTGACGATCGAGGGCGTGGCATCGCGGGCGAGCTCCTCGACCTGGCCGGCAGCGCCGGAGCGGGTCGAGGCACGGCCGCCGGCATCGAAGAAGCCCTCGACCTGGCCGGCAGCGCCGGAGCGGGTCGAGGCACGGTCTCCGGCATCGAAGAAGCCCTCGACCAGGGCGGCAGCGCCGGAGACGGCACACCGGCAGTGCTGCGCTGTCTCACTAGGGCTTACCCTATTGAACCGTCTCGCGGCACAGGCGAAGCTGTCTCGCATGAATTGGTATGTTGACTTTTGAGACAGACGCGCGCTAGTGTCTAAGACCCTTTTGAGACAGTGAGGCTCGTCATGCTCATCGGTTACAGCAGAACGTCGACCATCGATCAAACCGCAGGCCTGCAAGCGCAGATACGCGACCTTCAGGCCGCCGGCTGCGAGCGCATCTTCAGCGAACAGGTTTCGAGCGTCGCGCCGGAGCGGCCCGAGCTCGCCCGCGGTCTCGACATGCTGCGCCCGGGCGATGCGCTGGTGATCACCCGCCTTGACCGCCTGGCGCGTTCCGTCGCCGATCTGGTCCGCATCGTCGATGAACTGCGGCAGCGGCAAGCCGGGTTGCGCATCCTTACCCTCGGCATCGACACCGTGACGCCCTCGGGACAACTCGTTGTGCAGATTTTCGGGGCAATCGCCCAGTTCGAGCGGGCCCTGATGCTCGAACGCCAGCGCGAAGGGATCGCCAAGGCCAGGAGCGAAGGGCGGTACAAGGGGCGGCGGCCCACCGCGCGGGAAAAAGCGGGTCAAATCCAAGCGCTGAAGGATGCCGGCAAGGGTCCAACCGAGATTGCCCGCGAGCTCGGCATCGGCCGGGCCTCGGTTTACCGCGTCTTGGGCGAGGAACCGGGCAGCCGGTGACATTTCAAGCCGCGTCCGCCGGTAGGAGAGGCTGGCGTGGGTCAACTTCTCGCGAGAGCGAGGCCTTCCAGGCGTCAAGGTCGGTCCTTCGGTAGAACGATTTGCCTCTGAAAACGAAGTACTTCGGCCCAGTGCCGCGGCGCGCGTGATGGGCGAGGCATGACCCGGACAACCCAAGGTAGAGCGCAGCATCCAGGCGCTTCAGGGTGCCATCCGGATAGACGGTAACCCGCCGCTGCACGACACCGCCGCCATCGCCGGCCGGGTCCGGCCTTCGATCGTGGCTCATCGGCTGAAATCCTTTTGCCTAAATCGTGTGCACAAGAATATTCTGCCGATCCCGCGTGCAATGCAAGCCGTTTCTGCACAGAGATTGCGCAAGCGCACGAAGCGCGGGCAGCGATGCGCGCAAAGTGCGCGATCAGCAGGCACCGCCGCCGGATGCACAAACGTTGTGCAGACCATATCGCGCGGGATCGATCAAGACCTTCGTGGCCATGGTTGAGGCTGCGAAGTGCGGGTATTGCGGGTCCTTGCGGGTGTTTTTTTCACTATATGCATTTTTTGTCATTGACACTTTTCCGTATTAGTAAGGAAAAGACCCGCAACTATCCGCAACACCCGCAGACGGTTTTGCTAACTCCTTGAAATTGCTGCATCTCCATATTCGCATACTGGCGCTTTCTCCCTCGAAAAGAAGGTGTGGAGCGATTTTTCGCCGATTATTGCGCATTTCCCGTAAATTTTACGCTTGGCTAAGCACTTGATTTTCCTCAAGACCGGTTCGGCGACAAGTGCCGGAAAATCGCCAGAAATTCAGAAAATCAGCCACTGCCCGGCGCTCATATCTGCATGCTTCGGCCGCTTTTCCGGTAGGGTCGCAGGGAGGCCGCCGGCCGCGCGCACCGACGCGAGCATCTACTGCGCCTCGCGCGGCGTGCCGGCATAGCCGTCAGCGGCTGGTGCAGTCTGTCACGGCGGCGACCGCCGCCGCCGCGGTCCGGGCGAATGATCGACAGTGTGTCAGGCGTTAAGTCTGTCACGGCGGCGATCGCCGCTGCCGTGGTCCACAAGCGGTGTGCTCAAGCCTCGTCCGCCGGCCGGGCCTCGATCCGCACGCAGCGCCACAGTGTAACCTTGTCGCGGTTCTGACCGGCGGCCTCGATGCGAAGGCCAGCCTCGATCGTGTTCTCAAGCTTCCCGAACTCCCGACTGAGCCGTAGCGGGGTCGGGGCACTCGCGCCGCGCGCGGCCCACGCTTGAAGGTGTTCGTCCAGCGGCGGCCCTGCTGCGATCAACTGCTTCGCCGTGACAGCTTCATCGCCGAAGCGGTCGTACCACGCACTGAGGATTTGCCGATGCTGCGTGCGGCGCGAATCGCACCGCTCCATTGTTGTCCGCGTGGCCAAGGGGTCCGGCATGCCGAGCCAGATGATAGGCCGCCGAACCAGGCTGTCCCACAGAGCGAACCGCCCCAGTGGCGGAGCAGCAACCGCAGGCGATCCGGCCTCCAAGTATCCGCGAATGAGGGTGAGCGCCGCAGCGACGAGCTCGCCGCGATGGGCTGGAATGTACTTATCAAGGTCGACCTCAAAACTTCGCTGGTCTGGGTGCTCAACCGCCGCATCGATGCGGCAAAGCAAGGTTCTTGTGACCAAATCGCCGACAATCTGCAGGTTGTTGCCCGTGTAGCAAAGTGTTGTTGCCGTATTCACGGACACCGTTTTTGACTGCCCGAGCAACCGGCCAGAAATTTCGGGCGTTGTCAGCATTGCGCACAAGAACTCGCTTTCAAAAGGACCTTCGATATGTTGCTTATCCGGTTGAGCCCAGTTGGACGATTTGCTCGTAGGTCCTTGGTTTGATGGTCACGGCGATGCGCAGCAGGGAAGCGAAGCTGGCGTGGCGGGTGTGACGGCGGTTGAATCGGAACACG
>JBATPX010000002.1:0-2725 GCA_049291695.1 Defluviicoccus sp. | reverse complement strand
CGCCTGCGCCGCTGCCGGCGGCCGCGATCGGCGCCCCGGCCAAGGGCTGCCTCGCCGGCGCTGCAGCATTGCCGCTCTCGGGTTCAGGCTACGAGGTGATGCGGCCGTCGCGCCGGCGGACCTTCGGCCACCCGCGGCTGATCGCGTTCATCACCGCGCTCGCCGCGCAGGCGCCGGCCGGAGGCTGGCCCGGCCTCATGGTGGGAGACTTGGCGCAGGCCCGCGGCGGGCCGACCCCGAGCGGCCATCGCAGCCACCAGAGCGGGCTTGACGTCGATATCTGGCTGCAGCCTGCTCCCGAAGGCGGTATTACGGCGGCCGGGCGCGAGACGCTGGCGGCAGTCTCCGTCCTCGCGCCCGATGGCACCCGCGTCGATGCACGCCGCTGGACGGCTTCGCATCACCGCCTGCTCCGCACCGCCGCCGCGTTTGCCGAGGTTGATCGGATTTTTGTCAATCCGGCCATCAAGCAGGCGTTGTGCGAGGCCGCCTCCGACGCCGAGGACGGGAGCGGGCGCACCTGGCTGCGCAAGGTGCGGCCGTGGTGGGGCCACGACGCGCACATGCACATCCGCCTCGCCTGCCCCGATGACAGCTCTGCCTGCGAAGCACAGCCGCCGATCCCGCCGGATGACGGCTGCGGGGCGGATCTCGCATGGTGGTTCTCGGCCGAAGCAGCCGAGGAGGCGGCAAAGAAGGCGAAGACGCCGCCGGCGCGTGCGCTCACGCTCGACGACCTGCCGCCCGCCTGCCGCACGGTGTTGATGGGCGAGTGAGCGCCGGCGCTTGCCGTGCTGCGACCAGCACCCCTTAAGGCACGCGCTGGGCGGCTACGCTCAAGAGTCCGGCGCCGATCAGGATGCCGCCGCCGATGCGGTTGCCGGCGCGGTGTTTCTGGAAGCGGGCAAGCCTGGCGCGGAAGGTGCCGGCGACAAGGACGTAGAGGGTGGCGTTCAGTGCGGCAAGGCTGACGAAGGTCAGCGCCAGAATCACGAGCTGCGGCCAGGCCGGCGCGCCCGCCACCACAAACTGTGGCAGGAAGGCGATGAAGAACGCGATGCTCTTGGGATTGAGCACCGTCACGGCGAACGCCTGCCAGGTGGCGCTGCGATTGGCGCCGGCCCGTGCCGCGGGCGCGTCGCGCGGCTCGGCAGCGCCCGAGCGCCACAAGCGGATGCCGAGCACGATGAGGTAGAGCGCGCCAAACCACTTCAGCAGCGTGAACAGGGTTGCCGAAGTGGCGAGCAGTGCGCCCAGGCCAAGGATCGAGACGGTGATGGCGACCGCGTCGCCCAGCGCCACGCCCGGTACGGTGCGCCAGCCGGACGATGCGCCGTCGGCAAGCGCATGGCTCACCACCAAGAGCACGGTCGGGCCGGGAATCGCAAGGACGAGCGCGCTCGCGGCAACGAAGAGCAGCCAAACCTCGGCCGTCATCGCGGCTTCGGATCACCCTTCCGCACGGCGACCACCTTCTGGTAGAGGCCGCCGAAGTAAGTCTCCTTGCACCAGTCGAATTCCTCCGGCGTGCTGGCAAGCGTGGCGATCTCGCCGTCGATCAGGCCGAACGCGTAGGGCTCGAGCCAGCGGAACACCAGGTTCATGACCGGGCGCAGTGGATGCCAGCCAGCCGAGCGGTGGTAATCGATGAACACGACCTTGCCGCCGACCGGAACGCGGGCGAGCAGACCGTCCACCACCGACCGCTTCTCCTCGTCCGGTATCTCGTGGAGCAGGAAAAAGCAGCACGCGGCATCGAACACCGCACCTTCGAGCCGGGTCGCATCGCCCGTCCGGACCCGGGTCTGCGGGAACTGGGCCAGTTTCTGCCGGCAATGCGCCACCTGCAGCGGCGCAATGTCGATCACCTCCAGGAGCCCATCAGGCCCGAGCGTGGTGGCCAGTTCCATCGATAGCGGGCCGTAGACGCTCGCCGTCTGCAGGACGTGCTGCCCGGCCGCGAATTCCTCGCACGCGGCGCGCACGAGGCGTGGCAGATTGCCCCACAGGATCATTGTCATCGCGATGGGGTTGTCGAGCAGGACCAGGCTGGCTGGCGTCAGGTAGGCCCACCGGTACGTGTCGACCAGGTAGTCGGGAAGTTCGAACGAACGCAGGCCTCCCCCTTCCGCGTCAAGGCCGCCGTCCATGGTCCCTCCGAGCAAACATTATTCCTGTTCGGATACACTGGTTTCGGTATCCCTGCCAACCGCAAAAGAGACCGGGTGTCGATGCCCGGCCGGCCAGCGCGGGGAGGCGCCGAAAAAAGTCGGCCGCCTGCCGATCCTCGCGAGGACAACAGGCGGCCGAAAGGAGACGCGACCGCAGCCGGTCAGGCAGCGGCCGAGACGGCGGAAAAGGAAGAAGAGGCCGCGATCAAGACGCTGATGATGCGTTCAATCCGTTGATGCAGGACTAAATCACCGGCGTTATGACGCAACTCGAAGGCACGCCGGTCCTGCCACAGGCTGATGAAATCGCGCGGGCGGTCGGGCTCGGCCGGCTCGCCGGTCAAGGCGCCGATGGTACGGTCATAATCGGGGTGCAGCTCCGGCTGGAAACCCAGGAGCGCGCTCTCCTCAAAGCTGAGCCAGCCCGCGAGGTAGAGCTCCATGCTCAGCTCGCCGACTTGGCGCGGGGTTGCCAGGCGGCCGTCGAGGCGCGGGATCGGCAGGCCGGGCCGGGCGGTACCGCGAGGGGCCGCGGGCGGCGGGCTCCTTCGCGC
>JBATPX010000001.1:0-3528 GCA_049291695.1 Defluviicoccus sp. | reverse complement strand
TGTCGAGCAGGCGACTGATGCCGGCCAGCGGAATGCCGAGCCACTCCGGACGGTTGGCGGCTTCGTAGCAAATCTCGTACAGCGCCTTCTCCAGCACGAATGCATCGACCGCGGCGGCGAAGCTGTCATCGTCCTGCGGCACCGATCGACAACCGGCGACCGCCACGCGATAGGCGCCGAGGAAACGCTCGGTCGTCGTCGTCCGCCACCTTGCGATCGTCGCGCGCTCAAGGGCAGCGCCTTCGCCGCCCGTGGCCGGTGATCGGCGCTTGTTGACTGCCGCGTTGCCCGCGTAGTCGAACGAGCGGACCATGCCGGCGATATCGCGCAGCGGCGAGGTCTTGGCACGCCGCCGTTCCAGGCCGTGCAGCGGTTCGCCTTCGAAATCGAGGACGTAGAAATCGGTGCCGGCCACGACCACCTGGCCGAGGTGAAGATCGCCGTGAGTGCGGGTTTTCGCCGTTCCCGCCAGTGCGTCGGCGGGAACGATCCCGAGCCGCTCGATCAAGCCCCAGGCGTCGAGGGCCTTCTCAGCGAGGGTTTTTGCCTCCCCGCCAAGCCTGCCCTCAACGACAGCGCGGCCGAGGGTATCGCGCGCCCTTCCCGCAAGCATGGTGATCTGGCCGGTCCATGCCTCGATATCTCTGGGGCTCGTTGGCTCCGGCGCGAACGCGGGATCGCCGGTGTCCATGGCGAATGCCCGGTGCAGGTCGCCGATCCGCCGCGCCAGCGTTTCCGCCAGAAGCCAATATCCCTCGTGCTCTCTCGCGTCGTCGAACCCGTCGCTTTCTGCGTGGGGCACCATCCCGATTTCGTTGAGGACGCGATCCAGGTGATCGAGCGTCATCGCCCAGCCGTCCCCCTGATTGCGGACAAATTCCTGGACAAGACCGACGGCGGTGACCGAACCGTCGCCGCCGAGCAATTCGACCGAGCCAAGCAGCCGTGGCGCGTTGGCGTAATGCGCAACGTCGGTCAGGAACCGCCCGATTTCGATCTCCGGGTGGATCCCGGACTGCAACCGACGATAAATCTTGATGATCATGCGGTCGTCTATCAGCAGCGAGGTATTGCTCTGTTCGACCCCGAGACGCCGGCAGTTATTGAGGCAAACGTCACGAAACTCTTCGAAGGCAGCCGTCGGGCGGCAGGCGAGGCAGCTGTTCGACGCGCTGCGGATGTCCCGGCCCGCTCCGACGGCGTCGCAGATGATCCGCGGCAGCTCATCGGAGACCGTCGCGTCATAGAGCACGCCAACATTGGAGCCGCGGCGAACCCGCGCGAGGACATGCGGCTGCAGCCGCGACAACGGCTCGTCGTCACGGGTTTCCCATGCAATGGCCAGCGGCAGGGAGTAGCGTTGGAAAGGGGCGCCGTCCCGCGACACATCGACGAAAGCGATGACGCAGTCGCCGAAAGAGGAGACGAGATGGACCCGGTCGGTAAAGATCACGCTCGTTGCCAAGCCCTCCTTATCGGCGTACCAGCGCTGCAGCGAGAGGAACTCCGGCAACACGCGATCCGCCAGCATCTTTGCGGTACGCATGGTCAGGATGGAGGGCCAATCCGCCGGCAGCACCAGGGTCTGGAACTCGGGCAAGGGCGCGGTGTAGGGTTCATGCCAGGAGGGGGCTTCCGCTTCCTCGGCGAGGAGGAAAGCATAGAACCCGTAGCCCGGCAGCGTGATGAAATAGGGGAGTTCACCGATCGGCGGAAACGGGCTGCGGCTGAGAATCTCCACCGGCACGCGGTTCTTGAACGCGCTGAGGTCGAGCTCCGCGGCTTGCGGCGATGACGCCAGGTTGGCAATGCACAGCACGACCTCGTCCGGGCACTCCCGCACGTAAGCCAAGATCTTGCGGTTGCGTGGGTAAAGCAGGCGCGTGTCGCCACGTCCGAGCGCGGAGTGCTGATTGCGCGCGATCAACGCCCGCCGCGTCCAGTTGAGCAGCGACGCCGGCTGCCGCAGCTGCGTTTCGACGTTGACCGCGGCATACCCGTAGACGGGATCCATGATCGGCGGCAGGTAAAGCTGCTGTGGATCGGCCTTGGAGAAACCGCCATTACGGTCCAACGACCATTGCATCGGCGTGCGCACACCGTTGCGATCGCCCAGGTAAATGTTGTCGCCCATGCCGATTTCGTCGCCATAGTAGAGCACGGGCGTTCCCGTCAGGGACAACAGCAGGCTGGTCAGCAGCTCGATCTTGCGGCGGTCGCCGCCCAACAGCGGTGCCAGACGACGCCGAATGCCGAGATTGATGCGGGCCTTCGGGTCGGCGGCGTAGAACTGCCACAGGTAATCGCGCTCCCGTGCGCTGACCATTTCGAGGGTCAGTTCGTCGTGGTTACGCAGGAAAACCGCCCACTGACATGAATCCGGGATCTCCGGGGTCTGCCGCAGGATGTCGGTGACAGGATATCGGTCCTCCCGCGCAAGCGCCATGTAGATGCGCGGCATCAGCGGGAAGTGGAAAGCCATGTGGCATTCGTCGCCGTCACCGAAATACGGCCGCACGTCTTCCGGCCACTGGTTGGCTTCGGCTAGGAACATGCGGTCTGGAAAGTTGGCGTCGAGCCAAGCGCGCAACCGCCTGATCACCGCGTGCGTTTCGGGAAGGTTCTCGTTGCTGGTCCCGTCGCGCTCGCAAAGGTAGGGAATGGCATCGAGGCGCAAACCGTCGACGCCCATTTCCAGCCAGAAGCGCATGATCCGGGTGATTTCGATAAACACCCGCGGATTGTCGAAATTCAGATCCGGCTGGTGCGAGAAAAACCGGTGCCAATAATAGGCGCGGGCTTCCTCGTCCCATGTCCAGTTCGACTTTTCGGTATCGCAAAAAATGACTCGCGTGCCTTCATATTTTTGGCTGGTCTCGCTCCACACATAGTAATTGCGTCGCACCGAGCCGGGCTTTGCGAGCCGCGCCCGCTGGAACCATGGGTGCGCATCGGAGGTATGGTTGATCACCAGTTCGGTGATGACGCGTAAGCCCCGTCGGTGCGCCTCATCGAGGAACCGCCGAAAATCCCGGATCGATCCGTAAGATGGATGCACGCCCCGATAGTCGGCGATGTCATAGCCGTCGTCGCGTTGCGGCGAGGGGTAGAACGGCAGCAGCCAGACCGCGGTGATGCCGAGGTGGGTCAGATAGTCCAGCTTTTCGGTGAGCCCGTGGAAATCGCCAATCCCGTCACCATCGGTATCGTAAAACGCCTTCACGTGAAGCTGATAGATGATCGCGTCCTGGTACCAAAGCGGCGTTGTTTCGCCCGGTCGGCGCATCGACTTCGCTCCTTCCCTTCCCTCCGGCCCTTTCCTCCGGCAGGTTTATGCCTTGCCGACGCCCGGGAACGCCTGTCGCCGCGGCCTTTCCGCGGCAATGCCGGCCCCCCAATCCGCGGCCGATGCGCAAGCCATTACCGTCAACCGGTTGAGCCCGACCCCATTATGCCATAGGATCACGGCGTTCAAACTGGCAGGTGCCACGCTGGGCCGAGAATCATCGTTACAGCGGGAGCAGAATG